>CAMLKW010000011.1 GCA_946480605.1 uncultured Roseateles sp.
CCATGCGCGCGACGTTGCGGTTGTCCTCGCCGGCCTGGTTGGCGCAGCCGTAGATGACGTCCTCAACGGCCGCCCAGTCCACGCCGGGGTTGCGCGCCATCAGCGCCTTGATGGGCAGCGCGGCCAGGTCGTCCGTGCGGATGCTGGACAACGCGCCGCCATAGCGGCCGAAGGGGGTGCGAATGGCGTCGCAGATGAAGGCATGGGTCATAGCAGGGTGTTCCGCAGATAGGGGCTGACGCGGTAGCGCTCGCCACGGTAGTAGGCGTCCAGGCGGTCCAGCACATCGACGATGGGCCGGGTGCCCCACAGCGCCGCCCACTCGAACGGGCCGGCGGGGTAGTTGACGCCCAGCTTCATCGCCGCGTCCGCGCCTTCCTCGCTGCAGACGCCCTGCTGCACGGCGTCGTGGGCCTCGTTGACCAGCATGGCGATGGTGCGCGCGACGATGAGGCCGGGCATGTCGACCATCGCGCGCGGCGTGAAGCCCAGCGCCGACAGCCAGCCCAGGTGACGGCCGTCGAAGTTGCCGGAGCAGGCGTAGGCCAGGTCGCAGCCAGGGCCCAGCGGCAGGTCGAACACGACCACCGGCGCCATGAACTCGCGCTCGGCCGCCAGCTCGCGAGCGGTTCGGCCATCGGTCAGTCGCAGCTGCAGGCGGTCGGCCTCCAGGCCGATCCAGTCGCTGCCCTGCTGCCGCGCCACGTCGGGCAGCGCCGCCGCCAGCCGGTCGGCGATGGGGCCGCGGCCATGCAGCACCACCTGGCGGGCGGCGGGCCGGGCACGGTCGCCCGACTCCGGCGGCAAAGCCGGCGCACCCTCGGGGTAACGGTAGAACCCGCGCCCGCTCTTGCGCCCCAGATAGCCCGCATCCACCAACTCCTGCTGCACCAGCGACGGCGTGAAGCGGCGGTCGAAGAAGTTGGCGGCGAACACCGAGCTCGTCACCGCGAAGTTGGTGTCGTGGCCGATCAGGTCCATCAGCTCGCAAGGCCCCATGCGGAAGCCGGCGCCGCGCAGGCAGGCGTCGATGACCTCGGGCGCGGCGGCGCGCTCCTGCAGCAGCATCAGCGCCTCGGCGTAGTACGGACGGGCGATGCGGTTGACGATGAAGCCGGGCGTGGAGCGCGCATGCACGGGCGTCTTGCCCCAGCGTGCGGCCAGCTCAAAGATGGCTTGCGCGACGGCCGGGTCGGTGCCCAGGCCCGACACCACCTCCACCAGCTTCATCAGCGGCACGGGGTTGAAGAAGTGCATGCCGACCAGTCGCTCCGGCCGCTTCATGCCGCGGGCCAGCGCGGTCACGGAGATGGACGAGGTGTTGGTCGCGATGACCGCGTCGTCGGGCAGCAGCGCCTCCAGTTCGGCGAACAGCGCACGCTTGACGTCCAGGTTCTCGACGATGGCCTCGATGACCAGGTCGGCCGCGGCCAGTGCGTCCACGGGCGTGATGCGGGCCAGCGTCGCCTGCACGGCGTCGGCGCTCAGCTTGCCCTTGGCGGCCAGGCCGTCCAGCGTCGCGGCGAGCTTGGCCTTGGCGGCCTCGGCGGCGCCGGGCCGGTTGTCGAACAGCGTCACGGCATGGCCGGCCTGGGCGGCGACCTGGGCGATGCCGGCGCCCATCAGGCCGGCGCCGACGACGAGGATGCGGGCGTCTTGAAGATTCATTCGGAAGCGTTCCAGTTCGGCTTGCGCTTGGCCAGGAAGGCCGCAAAGCCTTCGCGGGCCTCGGGCGTGCTGCGCACGCGGGCGATGGTCTGCGCGGTCAGCTCGCGCATCTCGCCAGTCACCGGGCCCGGCGCCAGCCGCGCATACAGCTGCTTGATCTCGGCCTGCGCTTGCGGCCCGCAGGCGAGCAGGTCAGTCACGCAGGCGTCGACCGTCGTGTCCAGCACGTCGGCCGGCACCACACGCTGCACCAGGCCCACGCGCAGCGCCTCGTCAGCCGTGATGCGGCTGGCCGTCAGCGCCAGCCACCGCGCCTCGCGCAGCCCCACCGCGTTGACCAGGTGCGGGGCGATGACGGCGGGCAGAATGCCCATGCGGGCCTCGCTGACCGCGAAGCTCGCCGCGTCGGACGCGACGGCCATGTCGCAGGCCGCCACCAGCCCCACGCCGCCGCCTAAAGCGGCGCCCTGCACGCGGGCGATGGTGGGCTTCGGGCAATCGGCGATGCGGGCCAGCATGGCCGAGAAGCGGCGCGCGTCGGCCAGGTTGTCGTCCTGCGGCGCGGCCGCCGCACGCTGCATCCACTGCAGGTCGGCGCCGGCGCTGAAGTGCTTGCCGGCCCCGGCCAGCACGATGACGCGCACCGAGGCATCGCCGCCCAGCAGCGCGAAGGCAGCATCCAGCTCGGCGATCAACAGCTCGTCGAAGGCGTTGAAGACGGCCGGCCGGTTCATGGTCAGCACGGCCACGTCGTCGGCACGGCGATGCAGGTCGAGGGCGGTCCAGGAAGACATGGCGCACATTCTGCACTTCTCCCGACCGATCGGTCGACTAACCATTCACGCCTGCTTTCCTGCCATTCGCCGCACGCCCTGCGGCTGCACGCAGGCGCCCTCCTAGACTGCGCGCCATGTCTTCAGACCCCTCATCCAAGACGACCCGCCTCGACTGGGAGCAGTGGTACTACCCCGGCCCCACGCGCGTCTTCAGCGCCGACGAGATGGCCCGCGCCGGCACGCAGCCCTGGCCCGCCGGCGTCGACCACTACGTCTATGTCAACGCCATCCTGGTGCTGGCGGTCACGTCGCACGAGACGACCCGCATGCCATGGATCTGGCCGCTCGGGCTGGCGCTGTGCTGGCTATCGCTGGTCGTGGCCCACTGGCTGTGGAAGCAGCCCACCCGCAAGCGGCTCAACCAGGCCTGCTGGGCGGTGGGCCTGGCGGTGGGCGGCGGCGGCGTGCTGTCCGTCCACTACGGCTGGCGGGAGGAAACACAGGACCGGCTGCCGCTGGTGCTGGCCCTGATGGCGGCCGTGCTGTCGGCCTGGTGGATGGTGACGCTGTTCCGCGTGCAACAGGTCGAGGCCCGGCTGCGCGAGCTGGCCGAGCAGGACGCGGCGCTGAAGCTGTCCACACGGCTGGCCGCCGCGCAGATCCAGCCGCATTTCCTGTTCAACACGCTGGCCTCGCTGCAGCACTGGGTGGACACCGGCGACGCCCGCGCCGCGCCGCTGCTGCGCGACTTCACCGCCTACCTGCGCGCGACGCTGCCGATGTTCGAGCGCGATCTGCAGCCGCTGGCCGACGAGCTGGAGATGGTGCGCCGCTACCTGGCCATCATGCAGGCCCGGCTGGGCGCACGGCTGACCTTTGCCATCGACGCGCCGGCCGGCATCGACGCAACGCTGCCGCCGGGCATCGTGCTGACGCTGGTGGAGAACGCCATCGCCCACGGCATCGAGCCGCAGCTGCGCGGCGGCCACGTCGCCGTCGCCGTGCGTCGCAACGGTGCCCGCACCGTCGTCACCGTGCGCGACGACGGCCCCGGCCTGGCCGACGGCTGGCGCGACGGCGTGGGCCTGGCCAACACGCGCCGCCGGCTGGCCCAGGCCTGCCCGGCCTGCACCCTGACGCTGACCTCCGCCGATCCCGGCTGTATCGCCACCTTGACCCTGACCCCATGACCGCACTGACTGCCCTGATCGCCGACGACGAGGAAGCCCCTCGCGAACAATTGCGCGCCGCGCTGACCCGTCTGTGGCCCGAGCTGCAGATCGTGGCCGCCAGCACCAATGGTGTCGAGGCCTGGGACGACTGCCTGGCCCACGAGCCGGCCATCGCCTTCCTGGACATCCGCATGCCGGGCCTGACCGGCTTGGACGTGGCGCGCCGGCTGGCCGCGCTGGCCACACCGCCGCTGATCGTGTTCGTCACCGCCTACGACGACCATGCGCTGGCCGCCTTCGATGCCGGCGCGGTGGACTATGTGCTCAAGCCCGTCGACGACGAGCGGCTGGCGCAGACGCTGACCCGATTGAAAGCCCGCCTCACCCAGCCCACCGCACCGGACACCGCTGCGCTGCAGCGTCTGCTGGCCGGCCTGGCCGCGCCCAAGCCGGCACCGCGCCCCATCCAGGCCAGCCTGGGCCGCGAGGTGCAGCTGATCCCGCCCGAGGAGATCCTCTACTTCGAGGCCGACGCGCGCTACACCCGCGTGGTGCACCAGGGCGGCGACGCGCTGATCCGCACGCCGCTGCGCGAGCTGCTGACGCAGCTGGACCCGGACCAGTTCTGGCAGATCCACCGCAGCGTGCTGGTCAACAGCCGCTGCATCGCGCGGGCCGTGCGCGTGGACGAGGGCACCATGGTCGTCACGCTGCGCGGGCGCGACGAGAAGCTGCCGGTGTCGCGCCAGTTCCAGGCGCTGTTCAAGGGTCAATGAGCTGAAGTCGCGGGCAAACCCTTGGGCGGGCGCCCGGGCCGACTCCACAGAATCGCCGGCGTTACAAAAAACATCGTGCGGCGGGCCAAGAACCCGCCGCCGCCACCGCCATGCCCAGCGCCCTGCCCAACCCACGCTTCGACCACTTCTACCGCTACGACGAGCTGACGGCGCTGTTGTTCGCCTACGCCGAGGCCCGCCCGAACCTGGTGTCGGTGCGCTCCATCGGCAAGAGCTACGAGGGGCGCGACATCTGGGTCGTCGTCGTCACCAACCTCGCCAGCGGCATGGACATCGACAAGCCGGCGATGTGGCTGGACGGGAACATCCACGCGGCCGAGCTGACCGCGTCCACCACCTGCCTGTACTACCTGCATCAGTTGCTGACGCAGCATGGCGGCACGTCGGCCGAGGCGCAGCAGATCAACCGGCTGCTGGACACGCGCACGCTGTACATCGTGCCGCGCCTGAACCCCGACGGCGCCGAGCTGGCCCTGGCCGACCGGCCGCGCCACATCCGCAGCTCCACGCGCCCCTACCCCTACACCGAGGAGGCGGTGGACGGCCTGACCATCGAGGACGTGGACGGCGACGGGCGCATCCTGACCATGCGCGTGCCCGATCCGCACGGCGGCTACAAGAAGCACGCGGCCGACCCGCGGCTGATGGTGGCGCGCGAGCCGGGCGAGTTCGGCGGCGAGTACTACCGCCTCATCCCCGAGGGCTTCATCAGGAACCACGACGGCCTGACCATCAAGCTCAACCCCGACCGCGAAGGGCTGGACCTGAACCGCAACTTCCCCGGCGAATGGCGCCAGGAGTTCGAGCAGCTGGGCGCCGGCCCCTACCCCACCAGCGAGCCCGAAGTGCGGGCCATGGTGGAGTTCATCACCCAGCACCCCAACATCGGCGCGGCCATCAGCTTCCACACCCACAGCGGCGTCATCCTGCGCCCCTGCGGCACACGCAGCGACAAGGACATGACGCCGGAGGACCTGTGGCTGTTCCAGCGCTTCTCGGCGCTGGGCGAGCAGCACACGGGCTACCCGGCCGTCAGCATCTACGAGGAGTTCCGCTACCACCCCAAGGACGTCATCACCGGCACCCAGGACTGGGTCTACGAGCACCTGGGCGCGCTGTTCTGGGTGGTGGAGCTGTGGTCGCCCAACAAGGAGGCCGGCGTCGAGGGCGGCAAGTGGATCGACTGGTTCCGCGAGCATCCGGTCGAGGACGACCTGAAGCTGCTGAAGTGGAGCGACGAGAAGTGCGGCGGCCAGGCCTACGTGGCGTGGACGCCCTTCCAGCATCCGCAGCTGGGTGCCGTCGAGATCGGCGGCTGGGACAAGATGAACTACTGGCGCAACCCGCCGCCGGCTCTGCGCGAGCGCGAGGCGGCGCGCTTTCCCGGCTGGATCTCGCAGATCGCCATGAGCCTACCCAAGCTGGAGCTGATCCGTACCGAGGTGCGCGCGCTGGGCCCGGACATGTGGCGGGTGCGCATGGCGGTCGCCAACTCGGGCTATCTGCCGGCCTACGTGACGCAGCGCGCGCTGGAGCGCAAGACCGTGCGCGGCGTGATGTTCGAGCTGCACATGCCCAGCGGCGACCCGGCCATCAGCCTGGTCAGCGGCAGGGAGCGCATGGAAGGCCCGCAGCTGGAAGGTCACGCCCCGAAGCAGAGCCAGCTCGCCTTCCTGCCAGCCAAGCAGCCCACCGGCGACCGCGCCGTCGCGGAATGGGTGGTGCGCGCGCCGGTGGGCACGCGCCTGGCGCTGTCGGCCAGCGCCGAGCGCGCGGGCCTGGTTCGCACCGAGGTCGTGCTGGACTGAGCGGGCCCGGCAGGCGCCCAGCCCGTCAGCCCACGGGCCGCTCGCTCTCCTGGGCGGCGATGACCGCCTCGCGCCACAGGCGCGACGGAATGAAGGTGCGCAGCTGCTCCATGGCCTTGGCGATCAGCGCCGGGTGCAGGCCATGGTCCAGGTGGGGCAGCAGGTCGGCCGTCACGTCGGCTCCCAGGTCCACCAGCGCCTGCGCCGCATCGACGACGTGGCGGTACGCGAAGCGCCGGTCTTCCAGGCCGTGGAACAGGTGCACGCAGACGTCCTGCGGCGCGACTTCAGGCCGGGCCAGGTAGCCGCCGGCAAAGGCCAACACGCGACCCACCAGCTGGGCTTCAGCCTGCACGGCCTCCAGCGCCAGCAACGCGCCGTCGCCCACGCCGGCCAGCGCGACGCGCTGCCAGGGCAGGTCCAACCTGCGCGCCTCCTGGCGCAGCCGCTCGATCAGATGCGGCAGGGCCGCCGTCACGCCTTCAGGGCTGGGCGAATCGTCCGGCCACCAGCGGCAACGCCCCTCGGCATCACGCAGCGGTGGGTGCAGGTTCAACGTCACGGCGCGGGGATACTGGCCTTGCAGCGCCGCCGCCAGTGCCGCCAGCGTGTCGGGGCCATCGGGCGCAATGCCGCTGTCAGGCAGCAGCGCGAACAGCAGATCGGGCGCCGAGGCTTCTTGAGCTTCAGTCATGCATCAATTGTCAGGCCCAGCCCCCCCGGCCAGTGCGCCCAGCAGGGCCCGCAGAAGCGTTGCAGATTGACGACGCCCTGCTTGGTGTCGCACGGCCCGTCGTTTCACAGGGATTTCAGCGATCACCCCGAACAAACTGCAAGTAACCCGCCGTATCTCGGCATTTACTGTCGGGTTGCTCGCAGGCAAGGAGGGCAATCGCCCGTTCTGACGGGCTTGTAGAGATTCCCCAATTCGAGGCTGACTTGTCAAGGGGGGCATACCTGACTTTGCCTCCAGCGAAGGCAGCGGACAGACTGCCGCGACGTAGTTCACCCACCCTCACACACATGAAATCCTACGGACACATTCCCAAGCTTGCCGTCACCGTGACGGCACTGGCCGCCCAGGCCTGCTGCTTCCAGGCGTTCGCGCAGAACAACCAGCAGCTCGAACGCGTCGAAGTCACCGGCACCAACATCAAGCGCATCTCGCGCGAGACCAGCTCGCCGGTCGACGTCATCACGGCCAAGGAGATCCAGGCCAGCGGCGCCCGCACTGCGCTGGAAGTGATGAAGATGGTGCCGTCCATCGGCAACGACGGCTACAGCGACACCGCCACGCAGAACGGCTTCTCGCGGGGCGTGTCCACCGTCTCGCTGCGCAACCAGACCGCCACGTCGACGCTGGTGCTGATCAACGGCCGCCGCATGGCGCCGTCGGCCTATGCCAACCCGAACAACGGCACGACCACGCTGTACGACCTGAACTCCATCCCGGTGTCGGCGATCGAGCGGATCGAGGTGCTGAAGGACGGCGCATCGGCCGTCTACGGCTCCGACGCCATCGCGGGCGTGGTGAACTTCATCACCCGCAAGGACTACCAGGGCTTCCAGGTGCGGGCGCTGGCCGGTGCCAACGATGCCGGTGAGTACGAGCGACAGTCCGTCAGCGCCACGCTGGGCTTCGGCGACTTCGCCAGCAAAGGCTACAACGTCTTCGTGGGTGTGGACCTGTCGCACAAGGGTCGCAGCATGGTGGGTGACTCGACCGACGAGGACATCCATGCCGCCGACTACCGCGCCATCAACCTGCGCCGCAATCCTTACGGCAGCTTCCTGTACAACAACCAGCCCTGGTTCATCCGCGAGAACGGCGCCGTCGGTTCGCGCAGCTTCCCGCAGACCGCTGCCGTCCCGGCAACCAACACGGTCAACACGGCCAACTGCCCGGATTCCGAGAAGATCATCGGCGAGACGGCCCGCTACAACATCACGACCAACCACCTGCTGGGCCGCAGCTTCTGCAACTACAACCTCGACCAGTTCGCCGAGATGCAGAGCCCGGGTGACGACCTCAACCTGCTGGCCAAGGGCAACCTCAAGCTGGGCGAAACCATGGAGGGCTTCGCCGAGTTCATGTACAGCCGCAGCGAGCGCCAGTACCTGGGCGCACCGCGCACCATCAGCGGCCTGAGCCCGTCGAACAATTTCAACGTCTCCGGCCTGGCCGCGACCTTCCAGCCCATCCTGGAGATCGGCCATCCCGACAACCCGTTCCCGAATGCGCGCGCCGCGGTGCAACTGCGCTTCCCCAACGCCCCGGGCGGCTTCGACCTGACCAACGTTGGCACGCGCGCCCTGGCCGGCGTGCGCGGCACGGTCGGCGCCGACATCGACTGGGAATCCGCCGTGCTGTGGAACAAGTCCGAGCGCGACGAGTTCTACTACGGCTTCCTGCGACTGCCGGTGCTGCGCCAGATGCTCGGCACGGCCTTCGGCGGCACGAACCGTTCGCTGGCCTCCATCTCGGCTGATCCCGACCTGTCGCGCCCCCTGCTGAACAGCGGCTCCGCCGAGGTGCTGCAATGGGACGCCAAGGTCAGCACCACCGTCGGCAAGCTGCCTGGCGGCGACATCGGCGTGGCTGGCGGCCTCGAAATCCGCCGCGAAGCCATCGACATCAAGCCTGACCCCGAGAACGCCGCCGGCAACATCCTGGGACTGGCCAACACGGCGGTCAAGGGCTCCCGCGTCGTCAAGTCGGCCTTCGTCGAGGTCGTTGCGCCGGTGCTGAAGAACCTGGAACTGAACGTCGCCGGTCGCGTCGACAAGTACCCGACGCTGAAGACCAACTTCGTGCCCAAGGTCGGCATCAAGTGGCAGGCGATGGACAGCCTGGCCTTCCGCGGCAGCTACTCGGAAGGTTTCCGCGCTCCGTCGGTGTCGCAGGTGAGCCCCGGTGGTGCCCAGTTCTTCCTGAACAACCTGCGCGATCCGGTGCGCTGCAACATCGAAGCGACCCCGCCGGTGCCCAAGCCGGGCGCCGAGACGGCCGACTGCGCGAAGAGCGTGGCCGGCCTGGGTGGCGGCAACCCGGCCCTGAAGCCGGAGAACTCGTACAACACGTCGCTGGGCCTGCTGTTCAGCCCGACCGCCGGCGTGGACATCGTGGCCGGCTACTGGAAGATCCGCAAGAACAACGAAGTGGCCCTGACCGACGGTCAATCCGTCATCGACCACCCAGAGGCCTACCCGGCCGATGCGCTGGTGCGTGACACCAACCCCGCGCTGCTGCTCAACGGCCAGCCGGGTACCGGCCCGCTGCTGCGCGTGTCCACGCCCTGGGTCAACCAGGGCACGACGATGACCTCCGGCCTCGACCTGGAGCTGCGCGTGGCAACGACCCTGGCAGGCGCGCGCTGGACCAACTCGCTGAACGGCCAGTACACGCTGAAGTACGAGCGCATCGAGCACCCGGGCTACGCCAAGAACAACCTGGTGGGCACCCGCGGCGGCGTGGCCGACTGGTCGACCTCGGCGCCTGACGTGCCGCGCCTGAAGATGCGCTTCACGTCCTCGCTGGAGAGCGGTTCGCACACGGTGAACGGCGCCATGAACTATGTCTCCGGCATCAGCTTCATCCGCAAGATGGATGGCACCAACCTGCCGGGCACCCAGCCGGCGTACTACTCGGGCAATACCTGCCACTACGGCGGCGCGAACCCCGACAACGTCTCGCAGCGTGCAGTGCTGGGCGTGGCCCCGACCGCGACCAACATGCGCGACCTGTACATCAACCGCTACCCCGGTTGCTCGATGGCCAAGTGGATCACCTTCGACGTCGGCTACACCTACCGCGGCTTCAAGGATCTGACGCTGAGCCTGAACATCCAGAACTTCACCGACGAAAAGGCGCCCTACGACCCGATCGGCGCCACGGGTTCGCAACTGGGCCACAACACCGGCCTGCACAACCCGTATGGCCGCTACTTCACGGCCTCCGCGACCTACAAGTTCTGGTGATCTGACAGCCGCCACGGCGGCATTCATCGCAGCAACGCAAAAGGGCACCGCGAGGTGCCCTTTTTTTGTCCGCGCGGCGCTTGCTCAGACCTTCATCGAGAACGGCGTGAAGTTGGTGCCGCGGTCGTAGTGGTCCACGCCCTCGGCGCGCTTCAGGAAGCGCACCACCCGGGCGGTGACCGGGTACATGACCGCTTCCCAGATGGTCTTGAACAAGTACTGCGCCACGATGACGGCCACCAGCTGCTCGTTGGCCCAGACGCCGTAGAAGGCGATCAGGAAGAACACCGTCGTGTCGACGAACTGTCCCACCACCGTAGAGCCCACGATGCGCGCCCAGAGATAACGCCCCTTGGTCGCGATCTTCATCTTGGCCAGCACGAAGCTGTTGGCAAAGCTGCCGCAGGCGAACGCGATCATGGAGCCGGCCACGATGCGCCAGGTATTGCCGAACACCGCCTCCAGCTGGGGCTGGTAGGTGGCCATGAACTCGGTCGGTGCGGGCGGCTGGTGCACCACCACGTAGGCCATGAAGGCCGAGAACGCCAGCGCGCCGAAGCCGGCCCAGACGACGCGGCGGTCGTGCTTGTAGCCGTAGACCTCGGTCAGGATGTCGCCAAAGATGTAGCTGATCGGGAAGAAGAACAGGTCGGCGCCGTAGGTCACCGGGCCGAAGAACGGCAGCGTCAACTGCGCCTGCTTGGCCGCACCGATGAGGTTGGAGCACAGCAGCACGCAGACGAAGGCCGCCATGATCAGGTCGTAGTACTTGAAGTTTCTTGGTTGCTCGCTGACGTTCATACCGTGGTGCCTCAATGGGTATTCGCAGGGTCGCGTAGCGTACCCACACCTCCAGCGGTGCGCGCAGAACCGGCTCAGCCGGGCTGCGTGGCGCGCCCCTTGCGGGGCCGGTGAAGCCGGCAGGGGGGCTATTGAATCAGCTTCAGCAACGAGGCATGCAGCTTGGGGGGATCGATGGGCTTGGTCAGGAAGTCGTTCATGCCGGCCGCCAGCGCGTCGTCGCGCTCGGACACCAGCGCCGCCGCGGTCAGCGCGACGATGGGCAGCTCATCGGCGGAGAAGTGCTTGCGCAGCTCGCGCGTCGCGTCGTGGCCACCCATGACGGGCATCTGCACGTCCATCAGCACCACGTCGAAGGGCTTGCCGACGCTGGCCGCGGCCAGCACGGCCTCGATGGCCTGGCGGCCGTCGCTGGCCTGCGCGACCTCCATGCCCCATTGCTCCAGCTGGGCCACGGCGATCAGCATGTTGACCGGGTGGTCCTCGGCGATCAGCACGCGCCGGCCCTGCAGCGCGTCCGGCGCGGCGCGCGACTCGCGCGGCTGGTGGGCCATGGGCGCCGGCGCGGCGGGCAGCGGCAGCTCGGCCCAGAAGGTCGAACCCTGGCCCGACTGGCTGACCACGCCCACCTCGCCGCCCATCAGCGTGGCCAGCTCGCGGCAGATGGACAGGCCCAGGCCCGTGCCGCCGAAGCGCCGCGTGGTGGACTCGTCGGCCTGCGTGAAGGGCGCGAACAGCCGCGCCTGCTGCTCGGGCGCGATGCCGGGACCGCTGTCGCTGACCTCCACGCGCACCCACTCGCCGGCGCTGCCGCGGCCGTTGACGGCCAAGGCCTTCACGCTGACGGTGATGCCGCCGCGCTCGGTGAACTTCAGCGCGTTGGTCAGGTAGTTGGACAGGATCTGGCGCGTGCGCAGCGGGTCGCCGAACACCCAGGTCGGCAGCTGCGGGTCCATCTCGACGGCAAAGGACAGGCCGCGCGCCTGCGCCAGCGTCACATAGGCCAGGCGCATGGAGCCCAGCAGCTCGCGCAGCGAGAACGGCTGGCTCTCCAGCGTCAGCCGGCCGGCCTCGATCTTGGACAGGTCCAGGATGTCGGAGATCAGCCCGGACAGGCTCTCGGCGCTTTCCATCATCTGGTTCAGGTAGTCGCGCCGCTGGGCGTCGGAGATGTCGGGCTGCTGGGCCAGGCGGCCCAGGCCCAGCAGCCCGTTCAGCGGCGTGCGGATCTCGTGGCTGGTGTTGGCCAGGAAGGCGCTCTTGGCGCGGCTGGCGGCCTGGGCCTCATCCTTGGCGTGGGCCAGTTGGTCCTCCACGCGGCGGCGCTCGGTGACGTCCTCGATGATCCAGATGGTGCCGCCGCGGCTGGGGTGGGCGGGGTCCACGGCCTGGGCCAGCAGGCGCGCCAGGAAGGTGGAGCCGTCGCGGCGGCGCATGGTGCGCTCGCTCTCGACCTGCTCGCCGGCGGCCAGGCGCGGGCCGATCTCGCGGCCCACGCTCTGCCAGTCCTCCACGGTGGGCCAGACGACGCTGCCGTGCTGGCCGAGCAGCGCGCCGCGCTCCCAGCCGAACATGGCCTCCACGCGCGGGTTGGCCAGCACGAACTGCTGGTCACGCGTCAGCGCGATGCCGATGGATGCGTTCTCCAGGATGGCACCGTGCACGAGGCGCGTGCGCTCGCTCTCCGACACGTCGCGCGCATACAGCACCAGGTAGTTCTGGCCGTCCATCTCGAACGGCGCGACCGACACCAGCATGGAGATGGCGCTGCCGTCCTTGCGGCGGAAGGCGATGGGCAGGTTGCTGGCGATGCCGTCGCGGCGTATGGCCTCGCGCACCGCACTGCGGTCGTGCACGTTGTGCCAGATGCCGATCTCGTCGGCCGTGCGGCCCAGCACCTCGGCACTGCTCCAGCCGCTGAGCTGCTCGAAGGCCTTGTTCACCATCGCGTAGCGGCCGCTCTCGGCCTCGGTCAGCGTGATCACGTCGGGGCTGGTCGCCACCAGGTGCGACAGCAGGCCTTCGCTGCGGCGCAGCGCGTCCTGCGCGCGGCTCTGCTCGGTCTGGTCGGTGAAGAAGGTCAGCGTGGCCGGGCCGGAGGCCGTCTCGACACGCACGCTGGTGGCCTGCACCAGCCGGCGCCGGCGCGACAAGGTGCGCAACCGGTACTCGGCCATGGGCTGCATGGCGCCGGGCGCCAGCCCCTCCAGCCGCGCAGCCTGCTGGCGCGCGGTCTCGTCGTCGCCCGGCTCGTAGTGGCTGAACAAGTCCTGGCCGATCATGCTGGAGCGCTGCGCGTAGCCGAACATGGCCATGGCCGCCGGGTTGGCGTCCACCACACGGCCCCAGCGATGCAGCACCAGCGGGCTGGGACTGCGGCGGAACAGCTCGCGGTAGCGCGTCTCGGTGGCGTGCACGGTCTGCTCGGCGGCGACCTCGTGCGTCACGTCGCGGCCCACGCCCCAGTAGCCGCGGAAGTTGCCCTGCGCGTCGAAGCGCGGCTCGCCGCTGATGGACACCCAGCGCGGGCTGCCGTCGATGCCGGTGCGCCGCGCCACCATGCCGTGGAAGGGGCGGTGCGACTCCAGGTCGGCGCGGTGGGCGTCCATCTCGTCGTCGGACAGGCCCATGCCCTCCACCTCCCAGGGCGTCTTGCCCAGGCGGCACTGCAGGTCCAGGCCGGAGTCGCCGGCGCGCTCCTCGGCGACGTGCGTGAAGCGGAACTCGCGGTCCATCTCCCAGTACCAGTCCACCGCCATGCCCAGCAGGCCGCGAAAGCGCGCGGTGCGCTCCTCGGCCTCGGCCAGCGAGCGCTTGACCATCTTCAGCACGCCGACACCCGTGATCAGGCCGGAAAACAGCATGGCCGACTGCGCCGACGCGCGCAGCAGCAGGTCCGCCGACGCCACCGGCCGGGTATGCCAGCCCAGGACCTCGGCCAGGCCCAGGCCGAACAGCGCGAGCGTGCCCAGGCCGGTCAGCGTGAGACCGGCCCACAGGCCCAGCAACCCGGTCGCAAAGGCGACCACCAGGCCCATCAGCGGCAGGCTCATGGACCACAGGCCCAGGTCGCGCGACACCGACACCACCACCGGCAGCGCCATGACCAGCGCCAGCATGCCCAGGGCCAGCCACGGCCCCTGGCGCTGCTGCGGCATGCGCCTCAGCAGCGCCAGCCGCAGCAAGGCCAGCACGGCGATCAGCAGCGCGAAGGCGGGGGGCAGCCAGCCACCCTGCCATTCCTGCGGCTCGCGGGTGAACCACAGCAGCAGCGCCACCGGCACGAAGATCTGGGCGCAGGCCAGCAGGAAGACTCGCGAGGCCTGCCAGCGCATGCGGATGTGCAGACGATCGCGCTGCTGCTCGGGCGGCAGGGCGTGGCCGACGAGGCTGCTGAGTTCGTCAACCATCCTGCCCATGTCAGCGCCGCCCGGCCGCCCGAAGGCGCTGACGCGCCCCCTCGGGGGGCAGTGAACGAAGTGAGCGCGGGGGCCGCATGCCCTCAGGCCAGGCTGGCGCGCGTGGCGAGGGCGACCTCGCGGGCACGGGCGGCGAAGTCGGCGCCGCCGTGCGCGTACAGGATGGCGCGCGAGGAATTGACCACCAGCGGCGCCTCACGGCCGGCGGCCTGCACCACGGCGGCCGCGTCGCCGCCCTGCGCGCCGACGCCCGGCACCAGCAGCGGCAGCGTGGGCGCCAGCTGGCGCACGCGGGCGATCTCCTCGGGGTAGGTGGCGCCCACCACCAGGCCCAGCTGGCCGTTGCGGTTCCACTGCGTCTCGGCGAGATGGGCCAGGTGCTCGAACAGCCGCGGCTGGCCCGGCACGTCGGCCAGGCGCTGCATCTGCCAGTCGTCGCCGCCCTTGTTGGACGTGCGGCACAGCAGGATGGCGCCCTTGCCCTCGTAGGCCAGGTAGGGTTCGACGGAGTCGAAGCCCATGAACGGCGACAGCGTCACCGCGTCGGCCTCGTAGCGCACGAAGGCCTCGCGGGCGTACTGCTCGGCGGTGGAGCCGATGTCGCCGCGCTTGGCGTCCAGGATGACCGGCACGCCGGGCGCGACCGCATGGATGTGGGCGATCAGGCGCTCCAGCTGGTCCTCGGCGCGGTGGGCGGCGAAATAGGCGATCTGCGGCTTGAACGCGCAGACCAGGTCATGCGTCGCGTCCACTATTGCCGAGCAGAAGTCAAAGATGCGGCTGGCGTCGCCGGCCCAGGCGCCGGGGAAGCGCGCGGGCTCGGGGTCCAGGCCCACGCACAGGCGGGACTGGGGGGTCAGGGCTTGGAGCTGGGCGATGAAGGTCATGGCGAGTTCACCCGGTCGCATGCGCGCGCGGGCTTCATGAAAGGGCGTAGGCGGAGATCGGCGGATTCTCCGCGAGCACGAACTCGGCGAACGCATCGGCCGGCAGCGGCCGGCTGAACAGATAGCCCTGGACCGCGTCGCAGCCATGCCGGCGCAGGAAGTCCAGCTGGCCCTGCGTTTCCACGCCCTCGGCCAGCGTCTGCAGGCCCAGCGCCGCGGCCATGCGGATGACGGCATCCACGATGGCGCGGTCCTCGGCGTCGTCGGTCAGGTCGCGCACGAAGGACTGGTCGATCTTCAGCTTGCCGACGCGGAACTTCTTCAGGTAGCTCAGCGACGAATGGCCGGTGCCGAAGTCGTCGATGGACAGCTGCACGCCGCGCGCGTGCAGCTCGTTCATCACCGTGATGGCCGCGCTGGGGTTCTCCATCGCCGCGCCCTCGGTCAGCTCCAGCTCCAGGCGCCGGGCCGGCACGTCCAGGGCCTGCAGCACGCGGCCCACCAGGCCGGGCAGGTCGTCGTTGCGGAACTGCACGGCCGACAGGTTCACGGCCATGGTCAGCTCCGGCAGGCCGGCCTGGTCCCAGCGCTGCAGCTGCGAGAGCGCCTCCTGCAGCACCCATTCGCCGATGGGCAGGATGAGGCCGGTGGCCTCGGCGATGGGGATGAACTCGCAGGGCGACACCCAGCCCAGCTCGGGGTGGTGCCAGCGCAGCAGCGCCTCGGCGCCGACGATGCGGGGGCTCTCGCCCGTCTCCAGCGCCAGCTGCGGCTGGTAGTGCAGGCTGAGCTGACCGCGCTCCAGCGCGCGGCGCAGCGCGTTCTCCAGCGTCAGCGCACGCGCCGACTGGGCCTGCATCTCGCTGGTGAAGAAGCGGTAGGCGTTGCGGCCGTCGCGCTTGGCGCGGTACATGGCCGCGTCGGCGCACTTGCACAGCGTGTCGAAGTCGTCGCCGTCGGTCGGGAACATCGCGATGCCCATCGACGGCGTGACGGTCAGCTCCTGCTGGTCCACCTGGAAGGGTGCGCTGGCCAGCGCCATCAGCTTGGTGGCGAGGTGGGCCGCACCGGCGATGTCGGTCAGCGGCAGCACCAGCACGAACTCGTCGCCGCCGGTGCGGGCCACGGTGTCCTGCTCGCGCACGGCGCCGCGCAGCCGCGCGGCCAGCTGCACCAGCAGCGCGTCGCCCACTCGGTGGCCCAGCGAGTCGTTGACGTTCTTGAAGTGGTCAAGGTCCAGGAACAGCACGGCCAGCGGCTCGTCGCTGCGGCGCGCGATGTCGATGGCCTGCGTGGCGCGGTCGGCCAGCAGGTGGCGGTTGGGCAGGCCGGTCAGGCCGTCGAACATGGCCAGCCGCTGCGCGCGCGCCTCGGCGGCCTGCTGCTCGGCGACCTTCAGCTCCAGCGCCGCCACGGTCTGGCTGAGCTGCTCGGTGCGCTGGGCCACCAGCGCTTCCAGCTGGGTCTTGGCGTGCACCAGCTCCTGCTCGGCGAGCTTGCGGGCGGTGATGTCCTGCGTGATCCAGATGGAGCCGCGCGACAGGTCGCTGCGGTCTATGGCCTTGCTGCGCACCTCGCACCAGACCGGCGTGCCGTCCCGGCGGCCCAGCAGCATCTCGGCGTGGAAGGAGTCGCCCCGCGACAGCGGCTCGTAGCAGAGATCGCCGGCGGCCTTCCAGTCCTCGTCGCTGAGATACCAGACGCGCGACAGCTGGCCGTCCAGCTCGCCGGGGCCGTAGCCGAAGATCTGCTCGAAGGCCCGGTTCACGCGCGTCACGCGGCGGCCGCGCAGGAACACGATGCCCACCATCGCGTGGTCGAAGATCAGCTGCTGCTCGGCGTGCAGGTCGGCCAGCGCGGCATCGGCCAGCTTGCGCTCGTGGACGTCGTCGACGATCCAGATGGAGCCGTCGGCCGGATCGTCGGGATTGATGAGGCGGCCCGTCAGGTGGGCCCAGAACTTCTCGCCGTTCTGGCGCAGCATCAGCTGCTCGCTGCGGAAGGTCTCGCCGGCGGCCAGCACGGGGTAAGCACGGCGGCCCAGGCTGCGCGCGTCGGCCTCGCTCTCGTACAGCTCCACGCTGCTGCGGCCCACGGCCGCGGCGGGGCTGGCGAAACCGTAGATCTCAGCGTAGCGCTGGTTGCAGCGCACCAACGTGCGCGCCTTCACGAAGACGATGCCCACGCCTGCGTTCGCCAGGATCACGTCCAGCTCGCGCAGGACCTGGCCCAGCTCGGGGCTGCTGCTGTCGCTGGAGGTGGGCACGAGACTCATGTCGGGGATGAGGCGAGCGGGCGGACGGCGAATTGGGGATTGACCGGTTATTGTGTTGCCTCATGCATATCCTGGACACCGCACGCCTGTCGCTGCGTGAATTCACACCGCTTGATGCGCCCTTCCTGCTGCGCCTCGTCAACGAGCCGGGATGGATACGCAACATCAACGACCCCGGCGTGCGCACGCTGGACGACGCGCTGTCGTGGGCCGAGAAGCGACTCTTCGCGCCCTACCGCGAACTCGGTCACGGCTTCTGGGCCGTGCAGCGCCACAGCGACGGCCAACTGGTGGGCATGTGCGGCCTGTTCAAGCGCGCGGTGCTGCCCGAGCCCGACCTGGGCTATGCGCTGCTGACCGTGCACGAAGGTCAGGGCTATGCGCTGGAGGCCGCGCGCGGCTGCGTCGCGCATGCGCGCGAGCGCCTGCGCTGGCCCACACTGATGGCCATCACGGCCGTGGACAACCCGCGCAGCGTCGGCCTGCTGGGCAAGCTGGGTTTCGTCGAGCAGGGCCAGGAACAGCTCGAGGGCTACAACGAGCCCTCGAGGGTGTTCAAGCTGAAGCTCTGACGCGTCAGACGCGTTTGGCGAGATCCTGCGCGATGCCGGTGTACGAACCCGGCGTCATCTTCAGCAGCCGCGCCTTCTCGGCCTTGGGCAGGTCCAGGCCCTCGATGAAGGCGCGGATGGATTCCTGCGTGATGGCCTTGCCGCGCGTCAGCTCCTTGAGCTGCTCGTAGGGGTTGGGCAGGCCGAAGCGGCGCATCACCGTCTGGATGGGCTCGGCCAGCACTTCCCAGGCGGCATCGAGGTCGTCTGCCAGCGCGGCCTCGTTGACCTCCAGCTTGCCCAGGCCCTTGGCCAGCGAGTCATAGCCCAAGAGCGCATAGCCCAGGCCGACGCCCATGTTGCGCAGCACGGTGGAGTCGGTCAGGTCGCGCTGCCAGCGGCTGACGGGCAGCTTCTGCGACAGGTGCGTCAGCACGGCGCTGGCCAGGCCGAAGTTGCCCTCGGCGTTCTCGAAGTCGATCGGGTTGACCTTGTGCGGCATCGTCGAGCTGCCGATCTCGCCGGCCTTGGTCTTCTGCTTGAAGTAGCCCAGCGAGATGTAGCCCCAGACGTCGCGCGACCAGTCGATCAGGATGGTGTTGGCGCGCGTGAACGCGTCGAACAGCTCGGCCATGTAGTCGTGCGGTTCGATCTGGATGGTGTACGGGTTGAACGTCAGCTTGAGCTGCTTCTCGATGACGGTCTTGCTGAAGGCTTCCCAGTCGTGCCTGGGCCAGGCCGACAGGTGGGCGTTGAAGTTGCCGACCGCGCCGTTCATCTTGGCCAGCGGCTTCACGGCCGCGATGCGCGCGCGCGCCGTGACCAGGCGGGCCACGACGTTGGCAATCTCCTTGCCGACCGTCGTCGGGCTGGCCGTCTGGCCGTGCGTGCGGCTCAGCATCGGCGTGGCGGCGAACTGATGCGCCATCTTGCGCAGCGTGGCGACGATGCCGTCCAGCGCCGGCAGCATGACCTCGTCGCGCGCGGCCTTCAGCATCAGCGCGTGGCTGGTGTTGTTGATGTCCTCGCTGGTGCAGGCGAAATGCACGAACTCACCGGCGGCCTGCAGCTCGGGCTGGCCTTCGAAGCTGCGCTTGATCCAGTACTCCACGGCCTTCACGTCGTGGTTGGTCGTGCGCTCGATGGCCTTGATCTCTTCCGCATCAGCCTCGCTGAACTTCTTCACCAGGCGGCGCAGCCGCGAGCGTGCGGCCGACGACAGCGGCTTGAACTCCTTGAAGCCGGCGTCGCTCAGCGCGATGAACCACTCCACCTCCACCTGCACGCGGCGGTGCATCAGGCCAAACTCGGACAGCAGCGGGCGCAGCGCAGCCACCTTGGCGGCATAGCGGCCGTCCAGCGGCGAGAGGGCGCTGATGGCGGAGTAGTCGGAGGTGGTCATGGCGGGCCGGGCTGATCGTGGAAAACCCGCGATTCTAGTTTTTGGACGCCGGCACGCCTTCGGCCTTGAAGAAGGCGATGCGCTCGCTGTCGGCGGGGTGGGCGCTGAAAGAGATGGCCAGCGGGCTTTCGGCCCGGTCGCCGTACTTCGCGCGGATGCGTTCGAAGAAGACAGCGATGCGTGCCGGGTCCACGCCGCCGCGCCGGGCCACCTGGCGCGCAAAGGCGTCGGCCTCGCGCTCATGGTCGCGCCGGTAGCCGTTGGTGGCCAGCAGCACCGGCAGGCCGTTCAGGACGCTGGAGTAGTCGCCCAGCCACAGCGCAGCGGCCGCAGCCACCACGCCGGCGCGTATGCCCGCGCGCATGCCATGGCGGTGCTGCAGATGGCCGGCCTCGTGGGCCAGGATGGTCAGCAACGCGTCGGGCTCGTCCTTCAGCAGCTCGATCAGTTCGTCGGTCACGCACATCTGCCCGCCGGGCAGCGCAAAGGCATTGGGCCCCAGCACGGCCGACGTGCGGCGGAAGTGCAGCTGCCAGCGCGCGGGCACCTCCATGCCCGCGGCGCGCGCGCCGGCCAGCATGCGCGCGAAACGCTCGCGCCAGGCCTGCTGCTCGGCCTCGCCGAGCCGGCTGGGCCTCAGCCATTGCCGGTCGACATAGGCCATGAACTCGTCGCCCACGGGCTGCTCGGCGCTGAGCGGGATGCGCTTGACGATCTCGTCGCTGGCCCACGGCAGCGCCCAGCGCCAACCCGCCGCGAACAGCGCCGTGACGAAGGCCAGCGCCATCAACGCGAGCCGCCAGCTGAGCTGCCAGCGCTCGACGAGGCCGGGCCGGCGGCCGGTGGCGTCGGCCCAGGCGTCGAAGACCGCCGCATCGGTAAAGCTCAGCACGCCGCCGCCATGCAGCACCATCAGCCGCCGGCCATGCCGCAGCCGCTCGGACCATTGCACGCGGTCCAGCGGCAGGCGCTGATCGCAGAAATGCAGATGGCCATCGCGCAGGCTCACCTCGACGGGCCGGGCTTCGCCTTGCTGGCCGTCGAACCAGTGGGCATGGAGGGATGCGCTCATCACAGCCCCACGTCCATGCCGAAGAAGTCACCCGCCACGTCGCCGGACGCATCGGTGTGCAGCCCGGCGCGCGCAGCCGTCCAGGTGGACGGCTCGGTGCTGGTGTGGATGCGCACGGCCTGCAGGCGCAGCCGCATCGTGGCCATCACGGCGAAGGGGCGATAGAAGCCCAGCGTGAGGATGATGTACACCCAGTTCGTCAGCGTCAGCAGAGGCAATCCAATCAGTGTGCTGCGAAAGTGCAGTGATGCGCTGCGCGTATTGCCCCAGACGAGGTCCTGGAGGCGTGAGGCGTAGTAGGCCGGCAGGCAGCCGGCCCAGAACAGGCAGAGCGCGCCCAGGCCGATCAGTCCGCGATAGCTGCCCAAGCCCTGGAAGCCGGCGTCCCTGGCCAGCAGATTGGCCGTCGGCAGCACAGCCGCGACGACGACCACGAATATCACCAGACCCAGCGCCAGCGTCTTGAGGCCGATGACGTAGACCGGGTGCGTGGGCAGCACGATCTCGCCGCGCTCGCCCGCGATGCGGTAGCCGCGGTGCTGGTAGCGCTTGAGCAGCGCGGTGGACCAGGGCGCCATCACGCAGAACACGGCCACGGTCACGTAGAACCAGAACCTGCTGTTGACACCCGGATCGCCGCTGGGGCCCTGGCCGTCGGGCACCAGCGCCGTCAGCAACGCCATCGGGATGTAGACCGGCAGATGCGCCAGGTAGGCGCCGGCAAGCGAGCCTTCGAAGCCCAGCCGCAGCCCGCGCCAGCTGGTGTTGCCCAGACGGAACTGCATGGCCGCCCGCCACAGCGCCGGCCACACCGCGCACAGCACCACGAAGGCCGTCAGCGCCACCGTCGGCGAGAACTCGCTGGCCACCGTGTAGGTCACCAGCAGCACGGCCAGCAGCACGAAGCCGCGAAGCATGCGCCAGGCGTCGCCGTGGAAGGCCAGTGGTTCGCCGTCGATCAGGGTGTTGGCGTAGACGTAGCGGATGCGCCGCAGCTTGGCAAACGGCAGGTAGAGGCCGCAGCTCAGGATGATGAGCAGCAGGTTCACCGCCCAGATGCGCAGGTACTCGCTGCCGGAGCCGGTGAAACGGATGTCGAGCGTGCGGGGTGTGGGTTCAGCCGGAACGCCGCTCATCACGGTTCGCTAAAGAAGCGCACGCGCTCCGCATCGGCCGGATGCGACGAGATCGCGATGGCCAGCGGGTGCTCGCCCACGCCGGCATGCTTCTTCGCAATGCGCTCGAAGAACACCGCCATGCGTGAGGTGTCCACGCCACCGGCACGCGCCAGCGCGCGGGCGTAGGCGTCAGCCTCGCGCTCGTTGTCGCGCGAGTAGGCATTGGTGGCCAGCAGCGCGGGCGCGGCGGCGAGCAGGCTGGAGAAGTCGCCGACGATGACCGACGTGACGACGCCGATGGCGCCCGCCCGCAGCAGCATGCGCAGGCCGTGGCGGTGCTGCACGTGGCCCAGCTCGTGGGCCAGCACGGTCAGCACGGCATCGGGCTCGTCGTCCAGCAGCTTCAGCAGCTCGTCGGTGATGACGACGTCGCCGCCCGGCAGCGCGAACGCGTTGGGGCCCAGCGCCTTGGCTGCAGCGCGGAAATGGATGTCGAAGTGTTGGGGCTGCGCCGGCCCGCCCGCCGCGCGCGCCCGGGCCAGCATGCGCTGCCAGCGCTCGCGCCAGGCCTGCTGCTGGGCCGCGCTGAGCTGGCTCGGGTGCAGCCAGTCGCCGTCCAGCGTGCCGAGCAGGTGGTCGCTGAGGCGGCGCTCGGCGCTCAGGGGCAAGGCGTCCACGGCCTGGTCCGCCGCCCACGGCAGGCCCCAGAGGTAGCCGGCAGCCAGGCCCGCCACCAGCAGCACCAGCGACAGCAACGCCAGCTTCCAGCTCTGCTGCCAGCGCACGACGACACTGTCGCCGCGGCCCGAGGCCAGTGCCCAGGCGTCGAATGCAGCCGCATCGGCAAAGCTCAACATGCCGCCGCCCGGCAGCAGGATCTGGCGCTGGCCGTGGCGCTGGCGCTCGGGCCAGGTCAGCGCGGCCAGTGGCGCGCTGTGCTCGCCGTAGTGCAGCGTGCCGCCGTTCAGCCAGGCCTGCACCGGCCGTGGCCGGGCGCTGCGGCCGTCGAACCAGTCCGCGGCAAGCTGCGGCCTGTCCATCACAGGCCCATGTCGATGCCGAAGAAGTCGCCGGCCACCTCGCCGGTCGCGTCCTCATGGCCGGCGTTGGCGCCGGCCACCCAGTCCAGCGGGTCGTCATCGCAGCCGATGCTGACGGCCTCCAGCCGCAGCCGTGCGGTCGCCACGGCCGCAAAGGGCCGGTACAGGCCCAGGGTCAGCAAGGTCAGCAGCCAGTTCTTCAGCGTCAGCCAGAACATGGCGCCGAACTTCAGCTGGCTCTTGAAGCCCAGCGCCTCGCTGCGCGTGCTGTTCCAGACGAGGTTTTGCAGCCGCGTGGCGGCATAGGGCATGACGATGGCGAAATACAGCACATAGGCCAGCGCCGCGCCCGCGCCGAGGATGACCAGCGCCAGCTCCCGCCGGCCGTCCATGCCCCGCGCCACCACCGTGCTGAGACCGACGATGGCGACCGCCAGCAACAAGGGCAGCAGTGACACGAACACGACCTTCAGCGCCAGCCAGTAGACCTGGCCCACGCGCAGGTCGCTGCGGCTGTGCTGGCCGGCAATGCGGTAGCCGTTGTGCTGGTAGCGCTTGAACAGCGTCAGCGACATGGGCGTGAGCAGCATGATGAGCAGCGCGCCGAACAGGCTCAGCTTGGCGGCGGCCGTCATCTGCAGCACCTGTCGCTCTTCGCCCGGCGCCATGAACAGGCCGCTGGCCACCAGCAGGATGGCGGGGAGGTAGGTCGGCAGGCAGGCGAGGTAGGCCTCCTTCAGGTCGCCCTCGAAACGCATGCGCAGCCCGCGCCAGCTGGTGTTGCCGAGACGGAACTGCAGCGCGGCCCGCCACAGTGCCGGCCAGACCGCGCACAGGATCAGGAAGGCCACGATGGCCGCCACGGGCGACAGCTTGCCGGCAAGGCTGTAGGCGCCCATCAGCAGGATCAGCAGCACGAAGCCGCGGAACATCTTCCACGCGTCGCCGTGGAAGCTCAGCGCCTGGCCGTCCACCACCGTGTTGGCATAGAAGTAGCGGATGCGGCGCGCCTTCGCGAACGGGAAGTACAGGCCCAGCGTGACGAGGATGAGCAGCAGGTTGACCGCCCAGATGCGGAAATACTCGCTGCCCGAGCCGGTGAAGCGGACGTCGAGCACGCGTGGGGCCGCCGCGCCAGCGGCGGCGTCGAGGTGTTGCATGGAATCTCCCGGGATGGCAGGCCGCCGTCTACCGCGGCGGGACCGCCGCGACTGTGTCACGCGGCGCGCAAGCGCCCATCGGGGTTTGCTACCGCGCGGCCACGTGATTCTTCACGGTGCCTTGAAGAACGCGATGCGCTCCTCGTCCGCCGGGTGGCTGGCGAAGGCTGCGGCGAAGCCGCCGCCCTCGTCCTCGCCGCGATCCTTGCGGTATTGCTGCAGGCGCTCGAAGAAGGCCACCATGACCGCCGGATCGATGCCAGCGCCGCGCAGCAGCGTGCGGGCGTAGTCGTCGGCCTCGCGTTCGAAATCGCGCGAGTAGCTCTGCCGCGCCAGCAGCGCCGGGGCCGTGGCCAGAACGATGGAGAAGTCGCCCACCAGCGCACCGGCCGCCAGGCCCGCGGCGCCGGCGCGCAGCGTCAGCCGCATGCCGTGGCGGTGCTTCACATGGCCCAGCTCGTGGCCCAGCACGCCCACGAGGGCGTCGGGCTGGTCTTCCAGCAGCTGGACCAGCTCGTCGGTGACGATGAGGGTGCCGCCCGGCAAGGCCAGCGCGTTGGGGCCGAAGCGCGGGCCGCCCTCGCGGAACTCCAGGTCGAACTCGGTCAGCTGCGGCAGCGCACGCTTGGCCAGCGAGGTGTTCACCGCATTGGCGAAGCGCACGAACACGGTCCGCCGCTGCAGCCATGTCAGGCGGCTGGGCCGCAGCCAGTGGCGGTCCAGCTCCGTCAGCACCCGCCGGCCGACCTGGTCGTCGAAGTAGGCGGGCAGGAACCTGGCCGTGGTGTCCGCCGCCGCCGGCACGCCCCAGCGCCAGCCGGCAAACAGCGTGGCGATCAGCAGCAGCAGCGTCAGCAGTGCCATCTGCGCGCTGCGCTGCCAGCGCGGGATGAGGCCATGGCGCCGGCCGCTGCGGCCCAGCCAGGCGTCGTAGGCCGCGGCATCGGCACAAGTCAGCACGCCGCCGTCGGGCAGCAGGATCTGGCGCTGGCCGTGCTGCAGCGGCTCGGGCCAGCGCAGCCGGGCGGCGGCGTAGTCGCGCGCTGTACCCCCGTCGGCCTGCACGCAGACGCGCCGGGCGTCGAACCAGACCGTGGCCGCCCGGGCCACGGGGCGCAGGCCGTCGAACCATTGCACGGCCAGCGTCGGGGAAGCGGTGGTGTTCATAGGCCCAGCTCGATGCCGAAGAAGTCACCGGCGGCCTCGCCGGAGGCGTCGGCGAAGGCGGCGCTGTCGCTGCCATCCCAGTCGGCCATGGAACCGGTGAGCTCGATGCTGACCGCCTCCAGCCGCAGCTTCCAGGTGTTGACGACGGCGAACGGCCGGTACAGGCCCAGCGTCAGCAGCGTCAGCACCCAGTTCTTGGTGTTCAGCCAGGCCAGACTGCGAAAGCGCAGCTGGCTGGAAAAGCGCAGTTGCTGCGACCACGTGTGGTTCCAGACCAGGTTCTGCAGCCGCGCATGGAAGAAGGGCAGGATGAGCACGAAGGACAGCAGGTAGGCCGCGAGGGTCGCGCCGATCAGCGCCGTGCCGGCGAGCTTGTGGTCCGTCACCCAGGCGCCTATGCCCGGCACCAGCAGCAGGCCTGCCATGGCCAGCGCCGGCGCCAGCACCCAGCACGCGGTCTTGAACGCCAGCCCGTAGAAGCGCCGCGTCGGCACCTGCAGCTGCGCGCGCTGGTCGGCGATCTGGTAGTGGTTGTGCTGGTAGCGCTTGATCCGGGCCAGCGCCAGCGGCAGCAGCGCGAGGTACAGCAGCGTGCCGATGCCGCCGATGACGATCATGCTGCCGCCGATCAGCCCCGCCCAGCGCGCGCCGATGGCCACGCTGCCCTCCATGACGGCGCGGGCGAACTGCTGCACGCCGATCATCAGCACCAGCGGCCAGATGGCGACGCCGAAGGCCGAGTAGGCGTCGGCCAGGTCGCCGCGGAAGGCCAGGCGCAGGCCGCGCCACGAGGTGTTGGCCAGCCGGAACTGCTGGCCCGCCCGCCACAGCGCCGGCCACAGCACGCACAGGCCCAGGAAGGCGACGTAACCCGCCAGAGGCGAGAAGCGCGAGCCGATGGCGTAGACGCCGAACAGCACCACCAGCACGAGGAAGCCGCGGAACATGGTCCTGGGGTCGCCGTGGAAGGCCAGCGCATCGCCGTCCACCCAGGTGTTGGCGTACAGGTAGCGGATGCGACGCGCCTTCGCGAAGGGTAGGTACAGGCCCAGCGTCAGCAGGATGAGCAGCGTGTGCAGCAGCCAGATGCGCAGGTACTCCGCGCCGCTGCCGCTGAAGTGCAGCGCCAGCCGGCGCTCGGCGAGCGGCTGCTCGGGCGTCGGCGGCGCCGACAGCCGCCCGGCCACGGACGCCGCGTCCGCAGTCATGTCCATCATTCATCCCCCTGGATGTTCTTTTTGTCCCGGCTTCCGGCGACGTTGGCGGCGCCTGCGAGCGGGCAGCACTTTGCAGGGCGTGGTGGAGACTGGCAACCCCCGCATGCGCGGCTGTCGGGGCGAGCCGACAGGCCTTTTTCGCGCGGTGCCGGCCAAGGGCCGATCGCTAGAATCGTTTCGACTTGTGCTCCCCGTGTTTGCCCTATGACGATGAAGTTGATCGGATCTCTCACCAGCCCCTACGTGCGCAAGGTGCGCATCGTGATGGCCGAGAAGAAGCTCGATTTCCAGCTCGTGCTCGAAGATGTCTGGGGCAGCGACGCCATCCTGAAGGTCAACCCGCTGGGCAAGGTGCCCTGCCTGGTCATGGAGGGGCAGGACTCCATCACCGGCGCGATGTTCGACTCGCGCGTCATCGTCGAGTACGTGGACACGCTGTCGCCGGTCGGCAAGCTCATCCCGGACCGCGGCCGCGAGCGCTGCGAGGTGCGCACCTGGGAGGCGCTGGCCGACGGCATGATGGACGCCGCCATCCTGGCCCGCCAGGAGCGCCACTGGCCGCACCGCACCGACGCACAGCGCAGCAGCGCCTGGGCCGACCGGCAGCTGAGCAAGGTCCATGCGTCGCTGGCGGCCATGAGCCAGGGCCTGGGCGAAAAGGCCTGGTGCTCGGGCAACCATTTCTCGCTGGCCGACATCGCCGTCGGCTGCGCCCTGGGCTGGCTGGAGTTCCGCTTCCCGGACATCCACTGGCGCGAGAACCACCCCAACCTGGCGCGCCACATGGACAAGCTGTCGCAACGGCAGAGCTTTATCGACACCCCCCCTACGGCCTGACGGCCGCCCGGCAAAGCCGGATCGGCGGGAGTCGCCGGATGAGGCCGCGCGCTACGAGCGCGCCGCCGCGTCATGCAATCAAGAGCTCCCTGGAGCGCACGTGCAGCAGACGCACCAGGCGCCAGATGCGGCGCTCGATCTCGGCCACATCCAGCGCCCACAGTGTCGCGATCTCGGCCAGCAGCAGGCCCTGCGCCAGCAGCGTCAGCAGGTGGCGGCTGGCCTGCTCGATCTGGCGGCCGGCGGGGGTCGCGTCCAGTGCGGCGGCGGCCTGGCGGGCCGTCACCAGCGGGCTGCGCTCGATGCCGAAGGCGGCCATCGCCTGACGGGCCAGTTGCGGGCTGAGCATGGAGCGACGCTCGTGCAGCCGCACCAGCGCCTCGACCAGGCCGGCGCCGTTGCCGTCATCCACGTGGTAGGCGTTGGCCCCGGCGCTCAAAGCGGCGAACAGCTGCAGGTCGTCGGCCGTGGGCGTCAGCAGCAGCAGCTGGGGCCGCACCGGCAGGCGCCCCAGCTCGTGGGCTACGCGCATGGCGTGGGCGTCAACCAGGCGCAGGTCGCTGGCGACGATGTCGGGCGCCAGCGTCTGGATCTCCGGCAACGCGTCGTTCAGGTTGGCGCCGCTGCCGGCCAGCTCCACGCCGTCGGCACGCAACAGCTGCGACCGCGTGCGTTGCAGCGCGGTCTCGCCGAGGCGGAGCAGGTAGACGGTGGGCATGGCGTCGCGCATTGTGCGCGTTTCGGCCCCGATCCCCCTAACTCGTAGCCCTCAACCCCCACGATCTGGCGGTTGCCACCCGGCTCAGGGGGAGGCTTGGATGGCGCCCTGCGGCGCAAAGCTGTGGGCGCTGGCCAGCGGCCAGTAGATGCGGAAGGTGTTGTGCGGCATGTCGCCCTGCAGCAGCGCGCCGCGCTTCACGAAGGGCAGCAGGTTGGCCAGCAGCCGCACCTCGTGCTTGTCCAGCCGGTGCACGATGTGCTGGGCCGTGATCTCCTGCGGGTGGCACAGGCCGGCGGCCTCCACCAGCTCCTTCAGCGCCTTCAGCGTGCCCTGGTGGAAGTTGGCGACGCGCTGCGCCTTGTCGGGCACGACGATGGCGCGCTGGCGGTGCGGGTCCTGCGTCGTCACGCCGGTGGGGCAGTGGCCCGTGTGGCAGGCCTGGGCCTGGATGCAGCCCAGCGCGAACATGAAGCCGCGGCCCGAGTTGCACCAGTCGGCGCCCAGCGCCATCAGGCGCACGATGTCGAAGGCCGTCGTCACCTTGCCGGCACAGCCGATCTTGATCTTGTCGCGCAGGTCCAGCCCCACCAGCGTGTTGTGCACCAGCAGCAGGCCCTCCTGCAGCGGCGCGCCGACGTAGTTGGTGAACTCCAGCGGCGCTGCGCCGGTGCCGCCCTCGGCGCCGTCCACGACGATGAAGTCCGGCGTGATGCCGGTCTCCAGCATGGCCTTGCAGACGGCGAACCACTCCCACGGGTGGCCGATGCACAGCTTGAAGCCGGTGGGCTTGCCGCCCGACAGCTCGCGCAGCTGGGCTATGAACTTCATCATCTCCACCGGCGTGGAGAACGCGCTGTGGCGGGCCGGCGAGATGCAGGCCACGCCCTCGGGCACGCCGCGCGCGGCGGCGATTTCGGCCGTGACCTTGGGGCCGGGCAGCACGCCGCCGTGGCCCGGCTTGGCGCCCTGGCTGAGCTTGAGCTCGATCATCTTGACCTGCGGGTCGCGCGCACCGGCGGCGAACTTCTCGGCGCTGAAGGAGCCGTCATCGTTGCGGCAGCCGAAGTAGCCCGAGCCGATCTCCCAGATCAGGTCGCCGCCGTGCACGCGGTGGTGCACGCTGATGGAGCCCTCGCCGGTGTCGTGCGCGAAACCGCCCTGCTTGGCACCCTTGTTCAGCGCCAGGATGGCATTGGCGCTGAGCGCGCCGAAGCTCATCGCCGAGATGTTGAACACGCTGGCCGAGTAAGGCTGGGCGCGGCCGGCACCGATGGTGATGCGGAAGTCGTGACTGCTCAGGTGCGTCGGCGCCAGCGAGTGGTTGATCCACTCATAGCCGCGCGCGCCGGTGTCCAGCTGCGTGCCGAAGGGGCGCTGGTCGGGGTCGCCCTTGGCGCGCTGGTAGACGATGGAGCGCTGGGCGCGCGAGAACGGCGCGGCGTCGTTGTCGCCCTCCAGGAAGTACTGGCGGATCTCGGGCCTGATGAACTCCAGCAGGAAGCGCAGGTGGCCGATGACGGGGTAGTTGCGCAGGATCGAGTGGCGCGTCTGGCGCACGTCGCGCAGGCCCAGCAGGGTCAGCGCCAGGAACAGCAGCACGAGCACGCCATCGGCCAGGCCGGCCGTCCAGCGGATGGCGAAGAACAGCGCCAGCCCGCCGCACAGCATCCAGCTCGCATAGCGCAGCGGGAAATGCGTGTTCAGGCGACTCAACCAGCCGGGCCAGGCAAGCATGGGCTCTCTCCTCCTCCACCGTGACCGACGGATGCTAGTCGCTGGGCGCACACAATCGACGCGAAACCACCCCAGGAACCCGCGATGAAGTCCGTGCTCTCCAAGATAGGCTGGCTGTTCTCCAAGGCCTGGTGGCTGCTGGACGGCACGCGGCGCGCGCTGATGAACCTGGCCGTGCTGCTGCTCATCGTCATCGTCGTGACGGCCTGGCTGACACGCGGCCCCGCGCCGCTGGCGCCCAAGACCACGCTGGTGCTGAGCCTGAACGGCAACCTGGTGGAACAGTTCTCCGGCAGCCCGCGCGAGCAGCTGATGGCCCAGGCGCAGGGCCGCAGCACCGCGCGCCAGACACGGCTGCGCGACGTGCTGGCCGTGCTGGACCAGGCCGCCACCGACGACCGCATCGACGCGCTGCTGCTGGACCTGGATGGGCTGCGCGGCGCCGGCCTGGCCAGCCTGCACGAGGTGGCCGCCGGGCTGCAGCGCTTCAAGAAGAGCGGCAAGCCCGTGCTGGCCTATGCCGACAGCTACAGCCAGCGCGCCTACTTCCTCGCCGCGCAGGCCGACGAGGTCTACCTGCACCCGATGGGCAGCGTGGCGCTGGAGGGCTTCGGGCGCTTCAACACCTACTACAAGGACGCGCTGGCCCGCCTGGGCGTGACGGCCCACGTGGTGAAGGCCGGCACGTACAAGAACGCCGTCGAGATCTACACCGAGAACGGCCCCAGCCCGGCGACCCAGGAGTCGGTCGGCCTGGTCTACGGCGAGCTGTGGAGCGGCTTCACGGGCGCCATCGAGAGCGCCCGCCAGCTGGAGGCCGGCAGCATCGCCAGGGACATCGCGGAGCTGCCGCAGCGTCTGGCCGCCGTGAAGGGCGACTCGGCCCAGCTGGCACTGCGGCACAAGCTGGTGGACGGCCTGCGCACGCGCGACCAGATGCGCGAGCTGCTGATCGCCAAGGGAGCCAAGGACGAGCAGGCCAAGACCTTCCGCCAGGTGTCGCTGGGCGGCTACCTGGCGCACATCAAGGCCGCACCGCAGCCCAGCACGCTGCAGCCCGGCGTGGGCATCGTCGTGGCCGAGGGCGAGATCGCCGACGGCGAGGCCGGCCCGGGCCGCATCGGCGGCGACTCGACCGCACGGCTGATCCGCAAGGCCCGCGAGGACGACGCCATCAAGGCCGTCGTGCTGCGCGTGAACTCGCCGGGCGGCAGCGCCTTCGCGTCCGAGATCATCCGCCGCGAGCTGGAGCTGACGCGCGCGGCGGGCAAGCCGGTGGTCGTCTCCATGGGCGACGTGGCGGCCTCGGGCGGCTACTGGATCTCGACCAGCAGCGACGCCGTCATCGCCGATGCAGGCACGGTGACCGGCAGCATCGGCGTGTACGGCATGCTGCCCACGGGCGAGGGGCTGATGGACAAGCTGTCGCTGCGCACCGGCGGCGTCACCACCACCTGGCTGGCCGGCGGCTACGACGCGCGCCGCGCGCTGGACCCGCGGCTGAAGGCCGTCCTGCAGTCGGGCATAGACAACGTCTACGACCGCTTCAAGCTGCTCGCCGCGCAGGCACGCAAGCGCACGCCCGAGCAGATCGACGCCGTCGCCCAGGGCCGCGTGTGGACCGGCGCGCAGGCCAAGGAGCGCGGCCTGATCGACCGGTTGGGGAGCCTGGACGATGCGGTGCAGACGGCCGTGCAGCTGGCCAAGCTGGATGCGAAGGCCGGCGCCCGGCCGCCACTGGTCTACGTGGAGCGCGACATCAGCCGCAAGGAGCGGCTGCTGGCCTCGCTGGCCGACGTGATGGCGCCGTCGCTGCTGCAGTCACTGGGGCTGGACGCGCTGCCGGCCGCCTTCACCGAGGAACTGACCGCCCTGCGCGAGCTGGCCGCCGCGTCGGCCCAGGGCCGCTGGGAGCGGGCGGCGGCGGTGCATTGCCTGTGCGGGGCGCCTCAGTAGACGGGGTCAGGCAGCTTTTCCTTGGCCACCACCCGCTGCGTCGCCGGCCGCGCCAGCACGCGCGCCAGGTACGCCCCCAGCGCCGGCCGCGTCTTGGCCGGGTTGGCCTGCATGCGCGTCCAGCGGCACAGCATGAAGGCCAGCGGGTCCACCGCCGTGTACTGCTGACCCAGGAACCAGTCACCGCCGTGGCGGGCCAGGTGGGCGTCCATCTGGTCCAGCATGGGCGCCACGTGGGCCTCGGCACGGGCCTTCACCTCGGCGCCGTCGCTGGCCATGCGGTCCGGGTAGAAGTAGTGGATCAGCATGGCCTGCAGCGTGTTGGTCAGCCACACCATCCATTTGTAGTACTCCGCCCGCTCGGGCGTGCCGGGCGCTGGCGCAAACCTGAGATTGCCGGCCGGGTGGCAGTCTGCCAGGTGCATCAGGATGGCCGCGGTCTCGTAGACCACGAGATCGCCGTCCACCAGCGTCGGGATCAGGCCGTTGGGGTTGAGCTTCAGGTAGGCCGCCGACTTGTGCTCGTTGTTGGCCCGGTCCACCTGGCGCAGCGTGAAGGGGATGCCCATCTCCTCCAGCAGGATGTGGGGCGCGAAGCTGGCGTTGCTGGGGAAGTAGTGCAGTTCGATCATGGCAGCGGCAGGCAAGGGAGAAGCGCAGCACTTTAGACGCTGCAACCCGCCTCGGCCCGCGCGCCGCCGGCCCGGTAGCGCACCGCCGTCATCTCGGCCAGGATGCTGAGCGCGATCTCCGGCGGCGTGCGGGCGCCGATGTCCAGGCCCACGGGGCCGTGCAGTCGGTCCAGCTGCTCGGCCGTCAGGTCGAAATGCTCGGCCAGCCGCGCGCGGCGCCTGGCCTGGTTGACGCGCGAGCCGATGGCGCCCACGTAGAACGCGGCACCCTTCAGCGCCTCCATCAGCGCAAGGTCGTCCAGCTTGGGGTCGTGCGTGAGCGCCACGATGGCGGTCGCGCCGTCGGGCCTGAAGGCGGTGACCACATCGTCCGGCATGTCGCGCGTCAGCGTGACACCGGCGATGGCAAAGCCGTCGGCGTACTCCTCGCGCGGGTCGCACACCGTCACGCCATAGCCCAGCGCCAGCGCCATCTGCGCCAGGTAGTCGGTCATCTGGCCGGCGCCTATGACCAGCAGCCGCCATTGCGGGCCGTGGTGGGTGACGAGCCGGGTGTCGCTCAGCGTCAGGGTGTCGGCGCCCGGCTCGGCGTCGGCCAGCGTGACGGCACCCGTCGCCAGGTCCAGCGTGCGGCGCACGCGCTCGCCACGGGTCAGCCGCGCCAGCAACTCGTCCACGGCCGACTGTGGGCCCAGCGGCTCCAGCATCAGCTCCAGCGTGCCGCCGCAGGGCAGGCCGAAGCGGCGCGCCTCCTCGGCCCCAACGCCGTAACGCAGCGGCGTCGGTGCGGCGAGCTTGAGGCTGCCGGCGCGCAGCTGCGCGATCAGGTCGTCCTCGATGCAGCCGCCCGACACCGAGCCGGCGATCAGCCCGTCGTCACGCACCGCCACCAGCGAACCCACCGGCCGCGGCGCCGAGCCCCAGGTGCGCGTGATAGTGCCCAGCACGACGCCGCGCGACTCGGCCCGCCAGCCGGCGGCCGTGCGCAGCACGCTGAGATCGAGGTTGTCCATGGCGATGCATCCCCAACTGAAATTTCAACAAGGGTAATCGGCAATCACAAGCCCTTGCAGCGGACAGAGCATGCGCCCACAACGAAGGAGACATGCGATGCGCCACAAGATCCAGCTCGTGGTCAACGGCCGCGCTGTCAGCAGGGAGGTCGAGGCCGACCGCCTGCTGGTGCAGCTGCTGCGCGAGGACCTGGCCCTGACGGGCACCCACGTCGGCTGCGACACCGCGCAATGCGGCGCCTGCACCGTGCACCTGAACGGTCGCGCCGTGAAGGCCTGCAACCTGCTGGCCGTGCAGGCCGACGGCGCTGCCATCACCACCATCGAGGGCCTGGCCGGCGCTGACGGTGGTCTGCACCCCATGCAGGCCGCGTTCAAGGAGTGCCACGGCCTGCAGTGCGGCTTCTGCACGCCGGGCATGGTCATGAGCGCCATCGACCTGGTGCAGCACCACGACTGCGCCAGCGAGGCCGCCATCCGCGAGGGGCTTGAAGGCAACCTGTGCCGCTGCACGGGCTACCAGAACATCGTCCGCGCCGTGCAGGCGGGCAAGACCGCGATGGAGGCCTGACATGAACTCACCCGCCGAAGGCTTCATCGGCCAGCCCGTCAAGCGCCGCGAGGATGCGCGCTTCCTGACCGGCCGCGGCCAGTACACCGACGACATCGTGCTGCCGCGCCAGACTTATGGCGTGTTCGTGCGCAGCACCTATGCCCATGCGCGGCTGAAGCGCGTGGACACGGCCGCGGCGCTGGCGGCGGAGGGCGTGCTGGGCGTCTACACCGGCCAGCACTTCAGGGATGTGGGCGGCCTGCCCTGCGGCTGGCTCATCACCAGCACCGATGGCCAGCCCATGAAGGAGCCCAAGCACCCCATACTGGCCGATGGCAAGGTGCGCTACGTGGGCGATGCGCTGGCGCTGGTCGTTGCCGAGACGCTGGCTCAGGCCAAGGCGGCGGCGGCGCTGGTCGAGGTGGAGGTCGAGGAGCTGCCGGCCGTCGCCGACACCGCCACGGCCGCCGGCCATGCGGGCGCGGTGCATGACGAGGCGCCCGACAACCGCTGCTACGTCTGGGGCTGCGGCGACAAGGCGGCAACGGATGCCGCCCTTGCCGGCGCGGCGCACGTGACGCGGCTGCAGTTCCGCAACAACCGTCTCATCCCCAACGCCATCGAGCCGCGCGCCGCGAACGCCAGCTACAACCCGGCCGACGACCACTACACGCTCTACGTCGCCAACCAGAACCCGCATGTCGAACGCCTGCTGATGTGCGCCTTCGTGCTGGGCATCCCCGAGCACAAGCTGCGCGTCGTGGCGCCCGACGTGGGCGGCGGCTTCGGCTCCAAGATCTTCCTGTATGCCGAGGAGACCGCGCTGGTCTGGGCCAGCAAGCAGCTGGGCCGGCCCATCAAGTGGACGGCCGAACGCAGCGAGAGCTTCCTCAGCGACGCGCACGGCCGCGACCACGTGACGACGGCGGAACTGGCCACCGACAAGGACGGCCGCTTTCTGGCCATGCGCGTGCACACGACGGCCAACCTGGGCGCCTACCTGTCCACCTTCGCGTCCTGCGTGCCCACCATCCTGTACGCGACGCTGCTGGCCGGCCAGTACAAGACGCCGAAGATCTACGCCGAGGTCACCGGCGTGTTCACCAACACCGCGCCGGTGGACGCCTACCGCGGCGCGGGTCGGCCGGAGGCGACCTATGTCGTCGAGCGGCTCGTGGAGACCGCGGCGCACGAGCTGGGGCTGGACCCCGCCGAGATCCGCCGCCGCAACTTCATCCAGGAGTTTCCGTATGCCACGCCGGTGGGCCTGACCTACGACACCGGCGACTACGACGCGACGCTGACCCAGGTGCAGCAGCTCGCCGACGTCGCCGGCTATCCGGAGCGCAAGGCGGCCAGCGCGGCCCGGGGCCTGCTGCGCGGCATCGGCTACTCGACCTACATCGAGGCCTGCGGCCTGGCGCCCAGCAACGTCGCCGGTGCGCTGGGCGCGCGGGCCGGGCTGTTCGAGGCCGGCGAGGTGCGCGTGCATCCCACCGGCAAGGTCACCGTCTTCACCGGCAGCCATTCGCATGGCCAGGGCCACGAGACCACCTTCGCGCAGGTCGTCGCCGACCGGCTGGGCATCGCGCTGGAGGACGTCGACATCCAGCACGGCGACACCGGCAAGGTCTTGTTCGGCATGGGAACCTACGGCAGCCGCTCGCTGGCCGTGGGCGGCACGGCCATCGTGAAGGCGGTGGACAAGGTCATCGCCAAGGGCCGCAAGATCGCCGCCCACCTGCTGGAGGCCGGCGAGGGCGACATCGAGTTCAGGAACGGCGAGTACCGCATCGCCGGCACCGACCGCGCCGTGCCCTTCGCCCAGGTGTCGCTGACGGCCTATGTGCCGCACAACTACCCGCTCGACAAGCTGGAGCCCGGGCTCAACGAGAACGCCTTCTACGACCCCAGCAACTTCACCTATCCGGCGGGCAGCTATGTCTGCGAGGTGGAGGTGGACCCCAGCACCGGCGTCGTCCGCATTGACCGCTTCAGCGCCGTGGACGACTTCGGCAACATCGTCAATCCGATGATCGTGGAGGGCCAGGTGCATGGCGGGCTGGCCCAGGGCATAGGCCAGGCGCTGCTGGAGCACGGCGTCTACGACGCCGACTCGGGCCAGCTGCTGAGCGGCAGCTACATGGACTACGCGATGCCGCGCGCCGACGACTTGCCCAGCTTCAACGTGAAGACCGCCCCGGGCACGCCCTGTACCCACAACCCGCTGGGTGTGAAGGGCTGCGGCGAGGCCGGCGCCATCGGCTCGCCGGCCGCCGTCATCAACGCCATCTGCGACGCCATTGGCGTCAAGGACCTGCCCATGCCCGCCACGCCGTGCACGGTCTGGACCGCGCTGCAATCGATCAAGTGAGGAGACGACGATGAACTACCAAGCCGCATCCTCCGTCGCCGCCGCCCGCCTGGGTGCTGACGACAAGTTCCTGGCGGGGGGCCAGTCGCTGCTGGGCGCCATCAAGCTGGGCCTGGCCGCACCCGCCGGCCTCGTGGACGTGCGCCGCCTGCCCGAACTGCAGGGCATCAGGGTGGATGGCAAGACCGTGCACCTCGGCGCCGCGACGACGCACGCCACGGTCGCCACCTCCGCCGACATCCGGCAGGCTCTGCCGGCGCTGGCCGACCTGGCCGGCCACATCGGTGACCGCCAGGTGCGCAACGCCGGCACGCTGGGCGGCAGCCTGGCCAACAACGACCCCGCCGCCTGCTACCCCGCGGCCACACTGGGCCTGGGCGCCACCATCCACACCGCCAGCCGCGCGATCGCCGCGGACGACTTCTTCCAGGGCCTGTTCACGACGGCACTGCAGGACGGCGAACTGATCACCGCGGTCAGCTTCCCGGTGCCGAGGGCGGCCGGCTGGCAGAAGTTCAAGCAGCCGGCGTCGCGCTTCTCGCTGGTGGGCGTGTTCGTGGCCCGCTTCGACGCCGGCGTGCGCGTGGCCGTCACCGGCGCGGGGCCGGGCGTGTTCCGCTGCGCGGCGCTGGAGCAGGCGCTGGACCGCGACTGGAGCCCGGCTGCGGCTCGGGCGGTCAAGGTCAGCCCCGACGGGCTGAACAGCGACCTGCACGGCACGGCCGCGTATCGCGCGGCGCTGATCCCGGAACTGGCCGCACGAGCCGTGGCCGCGGCCTAGCGGCGCCCGAAGACCAGCAGCAGCCCACCCACGGCAATGGCGCCCACGCCCAGCCACACGGGCAGGTTGACCTGTTCCTTCTCCTTGGCCGAGACCTCCAGCGAGCCCAGCTTCACGACGGTGGTGTCCTTGGTGTAGCTGAAGCTGCCCAAAGCCAGCGCGGCAGCGCCGGCCACGAGCAGGAGGATGCCAATGATCTTGGTCGGGCCCATGGTGGATCTCCCAGGTTGAGGAGCGCCCAGTCTGGCGGCCGCCGTTGCTGCCGCGGATGTAACGAAAGCTGAAGCCGCTGTCGGACGAGACCGACAGCGGCTCATCTCACGGATAGGCCTTCAGCGTCGCCGTGTTGCTGCCGCCCTTGCAGCGCGCCGGCTCGCCGGCATCGTTGATGACGCGCTCTATGCTGCCTTTGTCGACGAGGCAGACGGTGATCATGCTGTGGAAGCGCACGCCGGGTTTGGCCGGCGCCTCGATGGCGCGGTCCAGCACCACGTCGGGCTTCAGGAACACGCTGTAGACGCCCAGGCCCCAGGCCTCGTGGCGCGTCACCGAGTCCGCCACCTTGTAAGACGCGAAGCCGCGGCCGCCCGCCGCGTTGGTCCACTGCGGCTGCGTGGGCGGGTCGTAGGGAATCTCGGACTGGTAGAAATAGACCCGCCCGCCATTGCCCTGCCACACCACCTGCTCCTGCTGGAAGTGCTCGACGAACAGGCCGTAGATGGTCACGTCCTCGCCGTTGACCCACAGGCCGTGCGCCGAGGGGTTGTCGGTCCAGCTGACACCGGCGCCATGGTCGGCGCGCCAGATCCAAGTGTGATCCACCAGCGTGTCGTGCGCGTTGATGCGCAGCGCCGTGTGCACCTGGCCGGCCGCCGCGCCGCCGATGCGGAAGAACAGGTCGTGCAGCGCGATAGGGTCGGCCTTGTGGCGCTTGCGGCTGCCCACGGGCGCCACTTCCATCAACACGCCGGAGTCCTGCCGGCCGGCATCCAGGAACAGGCCCGCAACGGTCAACCCGTCGACGTCGGCCGTCTTCAGCAGCGGCTGGCCGTTGTCCGAGCGCAGCGTCGGGAAGCCGATGCCCAGCACCACCGTGCCCGGGCGGTTGACCTGCAGCGTCTGCGTCAGCAGGTACTCGCCGGGCGTGAACAGCAGATGCTTGCCGGCCGTCAGCTGCGCGTTGATCTGCTCGGCCGTGTCACCGGGTTTGGCGATGAAGAACTTGCTGATCGGCAGCGTCCTGCCGGCCGTGAAGGCGCCGTTGGCCCAGGAGATGCCCGCGCTGTCGCGACGCAGCGACGGCACGCGCACCGCATAGCTGCCGTCCTTGTCGACGAACAGCCAGGGCTTCTCGCGCACCAGTGGGGTCTTGTCCACGCGCGTGAAGCGCTGGCCCGGCGTTGGGAAGTCGCCGGCCGGCGCTTGCGGCACGCCGACAAACACCATGTTCCAGTTGGAGCCGGTCCAGCCGCCCCACTCGCTGTTGCGCGAGATCCATTGCTGCTGCGTGGCGGAGTTGACCTGGCCGTCCACCCGCACGTCGGAGAACCAGCCACCGCTGGCCCAGCCGTTTTTCTGGTTGAGCCGGATGTTGCCGCGCACATGCATGCGCCGGAACGGGATGGCCTGCGACACGGCCCACTGCATCGTGTGGCCGGCCAGGCCCAGCGTGGGCGTGACGGCAAAGTTCTCGGCGCCGCGCCAGAAGTTCTGCGTCGCGTTGTCGTTGTCCAGGAAGGCGTTGGAACGCAGCTCGCCGATGACGTGCACGTCGCCCGGGTGCCGGCCCAGCCCCAGCACGTGCGTGTAGAAGCCCACCGGGATGCGCAGGTTCTCGTAGGTGCCCGGCATCAGCAGGATGGCGTCGCGGCGCGGGCCGAAGTGGTTGGGCTGCTGGGCCTCGTAGATGTCCAGGATGCGCTGCTGAAGGCCCGGCGTGGTGGGGCTGAGGACGTGCACGTTGGGGCCGAAGTCCGGCGCCGGGGGCGCCGCAACGGCCGGCAGGGCCAAGGTCGTCGCTGCTATCAGGGTGGCAGCCAGGGAGGCAGGGGCGCGTGGACGCGCGGCGTCGGTCTTGCGTGGCATGTCTCGTCCTCGCCAGTGGCCTGGCTGTGTTGATGCCCGCACGGGGCGGGGATTGGAATCGATTCCAATCCCGCCATTGGATCACATCAGAAGCTGGAGCCCGGTTGCTTCAGAAACTCCACTTCCTCGGGCGTGGACTCGCGGCCGAGGATGGCGTTGCGGTGCGGATAGCGCCCGAAACGGTCCACGATGGCCTTGTGCTTCAGCTCAAACTCGTGCGTTCCCGCCGCCGCGCGCGCCCGCATCAGTGGCTCACCCACCGCGTGGATGGCGGCGGACTCGCTGTGCATGTAGGGCAGGTAGAAGAAAGCCCGGCGCTCGACCGGCAGCGCCAGGTCGGCCCCGGCCGCGACGGCCTCCTGCGCAAGCGCAAGCGCCAGCGGGTCGGCCGAGAACGCCTCACGGCTGCCACGGTGGATGTTGCGGGCAAACTGGTCCAGCGCGATCACCTCCGCCAGCCGGCCCTCTGGCGTCGCGCGCCAGCCGAACAGCTCGCAGCGCCGGGCCCGCTCGTGCAGATCGCCGAAGCGGCTGCCGATCAGCGCGTCGAAAGCCGCATCGACCTTCCACCACTGGGCGGGTTGGATCTCTTCGAACCAGAAGCGCAGGACGGTGTCGGGCATGGCGTTGCGTCGGAGTGCGTAGGGCCGACAGTCTGCAGGAAACAGCAGGCAACTTGTCGCAGCCGGCGTTAGCCGCAGGCGCGCGACGACGCATTGCGATACATCCACCGGCGCAGTCGGGGCAGCGCTGCGCAAGACTGGCTCCATGACTCTGCACATCGACGAGACCCAGACCGAGCTGACCTCCGAACAAAGCCTCACCGGCTGGCGCCGCGAGTTCTGCGTGGAACTGCTGGGCGAAGGCCAGGCGCGCATCTTCCTGAGAGCGGTGGAGGCACCCTCGCTGAAGGCCACCGACCTGCAGCGCGGCGTGCTGTTCCACCGCGTGGCCTCCACCTTCGCCGACCTCGCCGGCTGCGTCGCCGCGGCGCACGAGCCGCTGGAACGCCTGGCGCGCAGTGCCGTGCGACACCAGCCCAGCCCGGACAACCTGTTCGCGGCCGTCACCTACGACCGCGGCGTATGGGACGGCGTCGTCACCGTCGTGGAGCACTGGCAGCGCCGACTGCACGCGCGCGCCTGGCGCTGAGTTCAGGCGGCCGTCTTCGCCTTGGCCCGCTGCCGCAGGCAGTAGCCCACCGTCACGACCATGCCGGCGGCAACGACGGCCGTGCCTCCCACGACGGCCAACTTCATGGGCGCGAACGCCCACAGCCCGGCATAGACCAGGCCGCTCAGCACCAGGGACCAGCCCCCCACGCGCTGCACCCGACGGGCGCGCTGGCTGGGCACGAAGGCCTTGGGCATGCGATTGCCGAACGCGGCAATCATCAACCCGGTGGCGGCAATGACCAGCCGGGTGACCGTGTCGCCGTCCATGTAGCCCAGCTTGCGCGCGAGGCTGGCCGCCAACGCCAGCACGACGATGCCGAGGCCCCAGGCCAGCGACGACACGACTTCCTTGTTCATCTCGCGGTCTCCTTTCTTGCGCCCGGCCTGGCCGTGGCGACACCGAACGAATGGACGAAGCCCAGCAGCGCCTCTTCGAGCACCGTGAGCTTCAGGTGGTAAATGACGGACTTGCCCGCCTTCTCGGCGTGCACCAGATCGGCCTCCTTCAACACCGCGAAGTGCGCGGACATCGTGGGCTTGGAGACCTCGAACTGGTCGCTCAGCTCGCCGGCGCTCATGGGCCGCTCGCGCAGCAACTGCAGCACCCGGCGGCGGGTGGGGTCGGACAGGGCTTTGAAGACCAGACTCATGATTCGATGATTAGCCAATCGTCTAATTAAATCAAGCGACACGAACCGTGGCTGCAGGAGATGCGAGCAGACGCTGCCCGCCGCATACTCGGCGGCGCCCAACCACGCCGGGAGGCCCGCAGTGCTCAGCATCGACGCCCTCGCCCAGGCCTTGCAGGCCCAGGCCTACCTGCCCTCGCGCGAGCTGGCCACCGCGGCCTTCCTCGCGTTGCGCCTGCAGCGGCCGCTGCTGCTGGAGGGCGCGCCCGGCACGGGCAAGACGGCCATCGCCGCGGCGCTGGCCGTCGCGCTGGACCGGCCACTCATCCGCCTGCAGTGCTACGAAGGCCTGGACCTGGCCGCCGCGGCCTACGAGTGGAACTACGCGCGCCAGATGCTGGAAATCCGCCTGGCGCAGCAGCACGAGCGCGAGCGCACGGCCGACGAGCTGTTCGCGCGCCGCTTCCTCATCGAGCGGCCCTTGCTGCAGGCGCTGACCACCACGCCCGCGCCGGTGCTGCTCATCGACGAGCTGGATCGCGCCGACGCGCCCTTCGAGGCCTTCCTGCTGGAATTCCTGGCCGAGTTCCAGATCACCATCCCCGAGCTGGGCACGGTCACAGCCGCCGACGCGCCGCCGCTGGTCGTGCTGACCAGCAACCGCAGCCGCGAGATCCACGACGCCGTGAAGCGCCGCTGCCTCTACCACTGGCTGGACTTCCCCGACGCCGCACGCGAGCTGGCCATCGTGCACGCCCGGCTGCCGGGCGTGGATGAGCGGCTGGCGCAGCAGGTCGTCGCCTTCGTGCAGGGCCTGCGCACGCTGGACCTGTACAAGCTGCCCGGCCTGGCCGAGACGCTGGACTGGTCGCGCGCGCTGGTGGCGCTGAACGCCGTCAGCCTGGACCCGGCCACCGTGCAGTCCACGCTGGGCGTGCTGCTGAAGTACCAGGACGACATCGCCCGCGTGCAGGGCGGCGAGGCCGCACGGCTGCTCGCCGAGCTGCGCCAGGCCGCGCACACCTGAGATCGTGGACCAACTGGCGCACAACGTCCTGCACTTCGGCCGCGTGCTGCGCGCCGCCGGCCTGCCGGTGGGCAGCGACCGCCTGCTGCTGGCCCTGCAGGCGCTGCAGGCCGGCTGCCTCGCCTCGCGCGCCGACTTCAAGGCCGCGCTGGCCGCCTGCCTGCTGGACCGCCCCGAGCACCGGCCGCTGTTCGACCAGGCCTTCCACCTGTTCTGGCGCGACCCCGACCTGCTGGGCCGCATGATGGCGGTGCTGCTGCCCCAGGCCCAGGGCCGCGCGGCCACGCCGCCGCCCGAGAACCGCCGCCTGGCCGATGCGCTGTTCCCGGCTCCGGCCGCTGCGACACCGCCACAACAGGTCGACATCGAGGCCCGCCTCACGGTCAGCGCCCGCGAACTGCTGCAGCACCGCGACTTCGACACCATGACCGCCGCCGAGTGGGCCGCCGCGCGCCGCGTGCTGGCCGGCCTGCAGCCGCGGCTCACGCCGCTGCCCACGCGCCGCCACGTCGCCGCGCCGCAGGGCCGCATCGCCTGGCGCGCCACGCTGCGCGCCGAAGCCCGCCGCGAGCTGGTACTGCCCCGGCGTGAACGCATGCGGCAACGCCCGAGACCGCTGGTGCTGCTGGCCGACATCTCCGGCTCCATGGGCCGCTACTCGCGCGTGCTGCTGCACCTGGCGCAAGGCCTGCTGAACCCGGCGGTCGGCGCCGGCGAGCGCCCGGCCGTGGAGGCCTTCGTGTTCGGCACCCGGCTCACGCGCATCACCCGCCAGCTGCGCCAGCGCGACCCCGACGCCGCCGTCGCCGCGGCGGCCGCGGCCGTGCCCGACTGGGCCGGCGGCACGCGCATCGCCGCGGCGCTGCATGCGTTCAACCGCGACTGGGCCCGCCGCATGCCGGCCGGCGCCACCGTGCTGCTGGTCACCGACGGGCTGGAGGCCGACGCCGCCGATGCCCAGCGCCTGGCCTTCGAGGCGCAGCGCCTGCGGC
>CAMLKW010000012.1 GCA_946480605.1 uncultured Roseateles sp.
GCCAGTCCACCACCTGCACCACGCCCTGGTCGTTGGCGTCCAGCTGCTTGTTGGTGCGGCCCAGCTCCACGAGCTGCTCGAAGCTGGCCACCTGGCTCTGCTCGCCGGCCTTGGTAGCGGCACGCACCGAGCGGGCCAGCGTGAAGAACTCGGTCGTGTAACGCGCGATGTCCAGCGGGTTGGCCACCACCAGCCGGACCGGCTTGCGCACATGCGACTCGATCTGCGCGACCCAACTGGTGTCGAACGGCTCGGAGGTCGCCACGGTCACGTCGTTGATGCCAAACTGCACCGGCAGGCAGCGCTTGGCCTCGGCATAACCGATGGACATCACGTCGCCCACGCGCCCCACGTCCACCTTCAACGGATCGATGCGCAGATAGGGCAGCCTGGCGCGCACAGCCAGCCATTCCGACAGCGCCTCCACGTCCATGGTCTTGCCGGTGGCCAGCTGCACCAGGTTGGCATGGCCCAGCCGCACCAGCGGATGCAGCGAGCTGTCGCCGGCGCCCAGGCGCTGCTCGGTGCGCTGCACCTGGGACTCGTCGATGAGGCCGTCCTCCAGCAGCCATTTCAGCAGCGTGCGCCACTCCAGACGGCCGTCGGACTTGGGTGCGGTAGCCAAGGGCTTGGGCTTGGTCGTCATCGGCGGATGAAGTCAGAGGGCGTTGAGGATGCTCATCGGCAGCGGTTGCACCAGGCGCAGCCACTTGCGGGCCGGCAGCTTGAAGCGCGATTCGATATTAGCCGCGCGCTGCTCCAGCACGTCGCGGTGCGGCACCTGGACGCCACGGGCGGCCACCACCACCGTGTTGCCCTCCTTGGTGGGCGCCAGGCTCCAGACCTGGTCCGAGCCGAAGGCGCGCGCGATGCGCAAGGCGCTGCGGGCAAAGCTGGCACTGCGGCCGAACAGGTTGACCGTCATCAGCCCGCCATCGGCCAGCACGCCGCGGCAGGCCGCATAGAAGGCCTCGTCGTCCAGCACGGGGCCTGCGGCCTCGTGGTCGTACAGGTCCACGTTCAGCACGTCCACGGTCTGCAGGTTCGCGTCGTCGTTGACCCAGGCCTGCGCATCGCCATTGACAACCGACAGCCGCGCATCGTCTGACGGCAGCCGGAACCACTGCCGGCAAGCAGCGATGACCTCGGGGTTCAACTCCACCGCCGTGGTGCGCATCTTCAACTGGCCGTGGCTGAAGCGCGTCAGCGCCGCGGCGCCCAGGCCCAGCTGCACCGCATGGCCCTGCCCCAGCGCAGCCTCATCCCGCCACAGCATCCACGCGCACATGCGCTGGATGTACTCCAGCTCCAGCTGGTCGGGCTTGCGAATGCGCATGGCGCCCTGCACCCAGATCGAGTCCAGGTGCAGGAAGCGCACGCCGTCGAATTCACTCAAGGTCGCGGGCGCCCAGGTCTTGGGTTTGGATTTCATGCGGCCATCATCCCAGGTCAGCGCAGGTGCGGCACCAACGCCTCGCGCCAGACGGCGAGCTTGTCGGCCAGGCTGAGGCCCGCGTGTGCCGGGCTGGTGGACGGCAGCCGCAGCACCGGCAGGCCGGGGTCGCCCACCAGCGCCAGCGTCTCCTTGTGCGCCAGCGCGCCATTGCAGGCGATGGCACGCAGCGCCGGCAGGCGGCGCAGCAATGCCGGCAGGTCGCTGGGCTGGGCATCCACGATGGCCGTGTCCAGGCTGCCGTCGCGCTGGCAGGACGCCACCGCATCCCACACGCCCACGTGGTGTTGCAGCAGAACCTGCAGCCGCTGCGCATAGGGCCGCGTGGGCAGGTCGGCCTCATCCAGCAGCGCCGCCATCACCGGCCAGAAGGCGTTGCGCGGATGGGCGTAGTACTGCGCCGCCCGCAGCGAGGCCACGCCCGGGAAGCTGCCCAACACCAGCACGCACACCCGCGCGTCGAAGACCGGGGCCAAGCCGGTCAGCCGGGCAACGTCGGGAGGTGGGACCGGGGGGGTGGTCAGCGCGGCACGAGGCTGCGAGGATGCGCGGGCTTTCAAGGGAGACGGGTCCATGACATCGACGGTGCAGTGTCTCAGCCTCATGCACGAGGTCGCCCATGGCTGACCTGGTGGCGCGCATCGCGGCGCTGGAGCAGCGGCACGCTGCGCGTGGGCGACCGCGCCGAGCTGTCACTCGACTTCGACAATCTCTGGCCTTCTGAACTCAAGGGATCCAACAAGCATGAACTCTGAAGCCATCTGGACCTTCCTCAGCACGCAAGGTGCCGACTTCGGCCTCAAGGTGCTGGCCGCCATCGCCGCCTGGGTCGTGGGCCGATGGCTCATCTCGCTGTCGCTGCGACTGTTCTCCGCCGCGCTGCTGCGCGGCAAACGGATCGACTCGACGCTGGTCACCTACCTGCGCTCCATCCTGAGCGTGCTGCTCAACATCGTGCTCATCCTGAGCATCCTGGACATCTTCGGCGTCAAGACCACCTCCTTCGCCGCGTTGCTGGCCGGCGCCGGCCTGGCCATAGGCACGGCCTGGGGCGGGCTGCTGACCCACTTCGCGGCCGGCGTCTTCATGCAGGTGCTGCGCCCCTTCAAGGTGGGTGACTTCGTGCAGGCCGGCGGCGTGACCGGCACGGTGACCGAGATCGGCCTGTTCGGCACCACCATCACCAGCCCGGACAACGTGCACACCATCGTCGGCAACAACACCGTGTTCGGCGGCTCCATCCAGAACTACTCGACGCTGCCACACCGCCGCGTGGACTGCGTGGCCAAGGTCGCCAACAGCGTGGACCCGCTGGACGCCATCGCGCGGCTGCGCGCCGCCATCGCCGCCATCCCCAACGTGCTGGACAAGCCCGCGCCGGATATCGAGATCCTGCAGTTCACGCCCGAGGGCCCGCTGCTGTGTGTGCGCCCCTACTGCCACACCGACCATTACTGGCAGGTCTACTTCGACACCCACAAGGCCATCGTCGCGACCTTCGGCGCAGCGGGCTACCCGGTGCCAGAGACGCCCATCAGCCCGCGCAACCGCTGACTGCTTCTGCCAGACCATGAAACTTCTCGTTGGCCTGACGGCCCTGCTCGTCGCCTTCACCACCCATGCGGCCGACACCCCAGCGCCCACGGCGCCCAACTCGCCACCCGCGATACGGCTGCCCAAGGGTCGCTGCCCCACCATGCCGGTGCCCAAGGTGCCGACCACCCTGCGTGACGGCGAGCACGTGCTCATCGCCCGCTTCCTGCTGAAGGCCGACGGCCGCATCGAGAACATCCGCGTCGAAGGCCGCGCGCCACCGTCCTGGGCCAGGTCCGTGACCACCGCCATTGCCGGCTATCAGTGCCTGCCTGCCGAGACCGATCAGGAGATCGAATCGGAATTCAGCATCAAGATCAGCTGAGGGCCGCCAGCCGCGGCAGCGCCGCCCGTGCATTGGCTGTCGTGACGGCGGCCGTCTGCTCCAGCGTCCAGCCGCGCAACGCCGCCAGGCTCCGCGCGATGCGCGGCAGCTCGCCCGGCTCGTTGCGTGAGGTCTCGCCCGCGGCACGCTGTTCGGCGGTCTTGTAGAGCCAGTGCGGCGGGATGTCCGGCGCGTCGGTCTCCAGCACCAGCGCGCTTTCCGGCAACGTCGCGGCCAGCCGGCGGATCTGCAACGAGCGCTCGAAGCTCAGCGTGCCACCGAAGCCCAGCTTGAAGCCCAGGTCGATGAAGGCCTGGGCCTGCTGCTCGCTGCCGTTGAACGCATGCGCGATGCCGCCCTGCGTAAAGCCCACGCGGCGCAGGCCGGCCAGCAACTGGTCGGCGCTGCGGCGCACATGCAGGATGACGGGCAGGCCGAAGCGCCTCGCAAGCTTCAACTGCTCCACGTAGAAGTGCTGCTGCGTGGCGGCGTCCAGGCCCGGCACGAAGAAGTCCAGGCCGATCTCGCCCACGGCCACCAGGCGCGGGTCGATGTGTTGCGTCACCAGCGCCTCGGCCAGCGCCGCCAGGTCGCCCTCGGCGGCGCGCATCACGTACAGCGGATGGATGCCCAGCGCGTAGGCAAAGCCCTGGCGGATGGCCAGCAGGCGCACGGTGTCGAAGTTGGACGCCTCGACCGCCGGGATGACGATCTGGCCGAGGCCCACCCCGCGCGCCCGCGCGACGACGGCGTCACGGTCGGCGTCGAACTCGGCCGCGTCGAGGTGGCAGTGGGTGTCTGTCCACACTGCCCCGCTCCTTCAGCGGAACACCACCGTGCGGTTGCCGTTCAGCAGCACGCGGTGCTCCGCATGCCACTGGATGGCCCGCGCCAGTGCCACGCACTCCATGTCGCGGCCAATGCCCACCAGTTGCTCGGGCGGCATGCTGTGGTCGATGCGGGCGACCTCCTGCTCGATGATGGGGCCTTCGTCCAGGTCGCTGGTCACGTAGTGCGCTGTCGCGCCGATGAGCTTCACGCCACGCTCGTAGGCCTGGTGATAAGGCTTGGCGCCCTTGAAGCTGGGCAGGAAACTGTGATGGATGTTGATGGCGCGGCCCGACAGGTCGCGGCACAGCTCGGGCGATAGGATCTGCATGTAGCGCGCCAGCACGACGAGGTCGATCCTGTTCTCGGCCACCACCTCGCGGATCTTGGCTTCCTGCGCGGCCTTCTGCGCATCCGTCGCGCCCAGCAGCGGGAAGTGATGGAACGGGATGTTGTGCGAGGCCGCGAGCTGGTAGAAGTCGCGGTGGTTGGACACGATGGCCGGAATCTCGATGGGCAGATGGCCCGTCTGCACGCGGAACAGCAGGTCGTTCAGGCAGTGGCCCAGCTTGGAGACCAGCAGCAGCACGCGCGTCTTGCGGGCGCGGGCGACCAGCTCCCAGTCCATGCCGAACTCGACCGCCAGCGGCGCGAAGGCGGCCTGCAGTGCGGCTTCTTCGGCCGAGGCCTCGAACTCGATGCGCATGAAGAAGCGCGCGTGGTCGGCATCGCCGTGCTGGTGCGACGTGAGGATGTTGCCGCCCTGCTGCAGCAGCATGCCGGTGACGGCATGCACGATGCCGGCACGGTCGGGGCAGGAGAGCTTGAGGATGAAGCGCGGGGTCGTCATGGGCAACAAGATCAGGTGAACTGGCCCGCCACCAGGCGCAGCTGCCGGTCGCAGCGCGCCGCGAGGTCGCGGTCGTGGGTGACAAGAATGAAGGCCGTGCCTAGCTGGCGCGCACGCTCCAGCATCAGCGCGAAGACGGCGTCGGCCGTGTCGCGGTCCAGGTTGCCGGTGGGCTCGTCGGCCAGCACGCAGGCCGGCCGCGTGACCAGCGCCCGCGCGATGGCCACGCGCTGGCGCTCGCCGCCGGACAGCTCGGCCGGCCGGTGCTGCACGCGGTCCTTCAGGCCCACCTGGGCCAGCATCTGCGCGGCCGTCTCGCGCGCCTGCGCGGGCGTCTGCCGGCGGATGCGCAGCGGCATGGCCACGTTGTCCAGCGCCGAGAACTCCGGCAGCAAGTGGTGGAACTGATAGACGAAGCCCAGGTGCTGGTTGCGCCACGCACCACGCGCGGCCTCGTCCATGCCTGCCAGCGCCTTGCCCATCAGCGTGACGCCGCCCTGACTGGGCATGTCCAGCCCGCCCAGCAGATGCAGCAGCGTGGACTTGCCGGAGCCCGAGGCGCCGACGATGGCCAGCGTCTCGCCGCGCTTCACGCTGAGGTCCACGCCGCGCAGCACGGTCACGTCCAGGCCGCCCTCCTGGAAACGGCGGGTCAGGCCGGTGGCTTGAAGAATGAGCTCACTCATAGCGAAGCGCCTCCGCCGGCTGCACGCGGCTGGCGCGCCAACTGGGGTAGAGCGTGGCCAGGAAGGCCAGCACCAGCGAGGTGACGGCGATGGGCACGATGTCGGCCTGCTGCGGGTCGCTGGGCATCTGGCTGATCAGGTAGATGCTGCCCGGCAGGAAGCTGACGTTCAGCATGTGCTCGATGAAGGGCACGATGACATCCACGTTGAAGGCAATCAGCAGCCCCAGCAGCACGCCGGCCAGCGTGCCGATGACGCCCGACACCGCGCCCTGCACGATGAAGATGCCCATGATGGAGCGCGGGCTGGCGCCCAGCGTGCGCAGGATGGCGATGTCGCTCTGCTTGTCGGTGACCGTCATGACCAGCGTGGACACCAGGTTGAACGCCGCCACCGCGACGATCAGCGTCAGCACGATGCCCATCATGCGTTTCTCGATCTGCACGGCGTCGAACCAGGTCGCGTTGGAGCGGGTCCAGTCGCGCACCCGGATGTCCGGGCCCATGTCGCCGGCGAGCTGGGCGGCCACAGCGCGGGCATCGTGCACGTCGCGCAGCTTCAGCTGCACGCCGGTGGGGCCGCCGGTGCGGTACAGCCGCGCGGCGTCCTCCACATGCACCAGCGCCAGGCTGGAGTCGTATTCGTAGTGGCCGGAGCTGAAGGTGCCGACGACGTTGAAGCTCTTGAGCCGCGGCACCACGCCGGCCGGCGTGACCTGGCCACCCGGCGCCACCACGGTGATCTTGTCGCCCTCGCCCACATTGAGCTGGCGCGCCAGCTCGGCGCCCAGCACGATGTTCCAGGCGCCGGGCAGCAGCTTGGCAAACACGCCGTCCTTCAGCTGCGCGCCCAAGGCGGTGACCTGCGCCTCGTCGGCCGGCGAGATGCCGCGGATGACCGTGCCGCGCATGTCGTCGCCGCGGGCGATCAGGCTCTGCGTCGCGATGAAGGGCGCGGCGCCGATGACGGCCGGGTTCTGCCGCGCCTTGGCCGCCGTGGCCTGCCAGTCCGGCAGCGCCTGGCCGGCATAGTCGAGCAGCTCCACGTGGGCGATGACGTTGAGCATGCGGTCGCGCACCTCCTTCTGGAAGCCGTTCATGACCGACAGCACCACGATGAGGGCCATGACCCCCAGCGCGATGCCGATCATGGAAGCGCCGGAGATGAAGCTGATGAAGGCGTTGCGCCGCCCACCGCGGCCGGCGCGGATATAGCGCCAGCCGACCTGGAGTTCAAAAGGCAGGGCCATCAGTCGGATGTGCAGGGGAACAGCATGGGGCCGGGATGGTAACTGGGCGCCCTGGCGAGAATGCCGCCACCCTCCTTCAGGAACCGCGATGAAGCGCTTCTCCGTCCCGCTGGCGGCCTGTCTGCTGACAAGCACGCTGGCCGCCGCCCAGCCCGACCTGGTGGTCCTCGTGCGCCACGCCGAGCGCGCGGCCGAGCCCGCGGGCGATCCGGGGCTCACACCCGCCGGCGAGCAGCGGGCGCAGGCGCTGGCCCAGGCGCTCGCCGGGCTGCGGGTGAACGCCATCATCACCACGCAATTCCGCCGCACGCGCGACACGGCGGCGCCGCTGGCCCGGGCACTGGGCGTGCAGCCGCTGGTGATCGACGCCAAGGCCGGCCATGTGCGGGCCGTGGCGGACACGGTGCGAACGCAGACCGGCGTGGTGCTGGTCGTGGGTCACAGCAACACCGTGACGGCGGTGCTGGCGGCGCTGGGCGGCCCCAAGCTGGCGGAGCTGTGCGAGACCAGCTTCCATCACGCCTTCGTGCTGCAGCCGGCCGAGCTGCCGCCACGCTGGGCGCAATTCAGCTATGGCGTAGCGAGTGCGCCGCCGGACGCGAGCTGTCTCTAGGGAATCGGGGTCAGTGCAGCATCTGCTCGACCTCGGCCGCCGGGTCGCCGGCGGCGGCCACCTTGGCGGCCAGCATGTCGAGGTCCAGGTGCATGTGCTCGATCAGCTCGGGCACGGCCACCTTCAGCGCATGCACCGGCTCGTCGTGGTGCTCGGCCGCGTCGGCCAGCACCTCGGCCACGTGCAGCACCGCGGCGATCAACGAGAACGGGCGGATCTCCAGCGGCGTGTTGGCGTCCTTGAAGGCCTCGACCATGCGGGCCGGGAAATGCCAGTGCGCGGCCAGCGACGCGGTCACGTCGGCATGCGTGCAGCCGAAACGATGCTCCTCCAGCGAGAAGCGGCTGCCGGGCTCGGCCGCGTGGGCCTCCACGTCGGCCACCTGGTGCGGATCGGCGATGGCCATCAGCAGCTGGCCGGTGCGCAGCATCAGGCCGGCCAGGTAGGCGGTGTCGGTGGTCGCACTGTCGGCGCCCAGCATGCGGGCCAGGATGCGCGCGTAGTTGGCGGTGGCGATGCTGTGGCGCCAGAACACGGTGCGGTCCAGGCCCTGCACCTTGGGGAAGGCGCCGCTGAGGCAGGCGGCCATCGCCAGGTTGCGCAGCGTCTCCAGGCCCAGCGCGTGGGCGGCGTCGATGACGGTGGCGATCTGGTGCGAGGGGCTGTAGTGCGCCGAGTTGGCCAGGCGCAGCACCTTGGCGGTCAGCGCGCCGTCCTTCTCGATGAGCGCGGCAATCTGCGCCAGCCCCACGTTGTCGTCGTCGAAGCTCCTCAGCAGCCGGGAGGCCACCTCGGGCATGGTCGGCAGGGCGTTGTGCTTGACGAAGAAACGCTCGGCAGCTGCGGTCATCGCGAACTCCTTCCTGAACTGGGATGCGAACCAGTCTAGGACTAGAGCACCAGCAGCGCGCGGAAATCGTTCACGTTGGTAAAGCTGGGGCCCACGCTCAGTAAATCTCCCAAGGGGGCGAAGAAACTGGCGCTGTCGTGAGCGTCCAGCAGCGCCTGCGGGTTCAATCCCAGCGCTCGCGCGCGCCCCAGGCTGGTGGGGGTCAGCAGCGCGCCGGCGTGCGGGCCCACGCCGTCGATGCCATCGGTGTCGGCGGCCAGCGCCCAGATGCCGGGCTCGCATTGCAGGGCCAGCGCGCAGCCCAGCAGGAACTCGGTCGCGCGGCCGCCCTTCCCCGCTGCCTGGCCGGCTTTCACGGTCACCGTCGTCTCGCCGCCGGACAGGATCACGCAAGGTTTGGCGAAGGGTTCGCCCCGCCGCGCGACCGCCCGGGCCAGCGCCGCGTGCAGGCCGCCAACGACGCGCGACTCCCCCTCGATCTCGTCGCTGAGGATGTGGGCCGCGAGGCCTTGCGCACGGGCATGCTGGGCGGCAGCCTCCAGGCTCATCTGCGGCGTGGCCAGCATCACCAGCTCGTGGCCGGCCAGTCGCTCGTCCCCTGGCTTGGGCGTCTCGAAGACGCCCGAGTCCAGCCCGTTGCGGGCGGCGGTAGGCAGGTCGATCCTGTAGCGGCGGCAGATGGCCAGCGCGTCGGCGCAGGTGGTCGGGTCGGCCACGGTGGGGCCGGACGCGATGACGGCCGGATCGTCGCCCGGCACGTCGCTGATCGCCAGCGTCAGCACGCGCGCCGGCGCGCACGCCGCGGCCAGGCGCCCGCCCTTGATGGCGGACAGGTGCTTGCGCACGCAGTTCATCTCGACGATGGACGCGCCGCTGTTCAGCAGCGCGCGGTTGACGGCCTGCTTGTCGGAAAGCCGAAGGCCGGGGGCCGGCAGGCTCAGCAGCGCCGAGCCGCCGCCGGAGATCAGGCAGATGACGAGGTCGTCGGCCGTCAGCCCGCGGGTCAGCGACAACAGCTTCTCTGTGGCGGCCAAGCCTGCGGCATCCGGCACCGGGTGCGCCGCCTCGACGACCTCCAGCCGGCGCGGCCGCCAGCCGGGCGGGATATGGCCGTAACGGGTGACCACCAGCCCCGACAGCGGCGCGTCGGCCGGCCAGGCCGCCTCCAGCGCCTGCGCCATCGCGCCGCCGGCCTTGCCGGCCCCGAGCACGAGGGTGCGGCCCTTGCTCGGGTCGGGTGGCGGCGGCAGCTGGGCCGCAAGCAGGCGCCCTGGCAACGCTCGCGCGACGGCCGCGTCGTACAGCTGGCGCAGCAGCGCGCGCGGGTCCGGTGTCATGGCTGTTGCGCCCAGCGCCCCATCAGCGCACGTTCTTCGTCGGTCATGCCGGTCACGTTGTTCAGCGGCATCAGGCGTTGCACCGCCACCTGCTGGACGATCTGCGCCTTGTGGGCGGTCAGCGCCTCGGCCGTGTCCAGCCGCACGCCCTTCTGCGCGGCTTCGCCGCTGTGGCACATCAGGCAGCGCTGCGCGGCGATGGCCTGCATCTGCGCCAGCGTGACGGGCGCGACCGCCGCCGCGACAGGCTGTGGCTTGGGCGCCATCCAGGCGATCAGCCCGGCCAGCAGCGCCAGCGCGAAAGCGACCGCGCCCCAGCTGTTGACGCCCTTGTGCCGCTTCACGAAGAAGATGCGGATGGCCACGCCCGCGGCCATCAGCACGCACAGCACGATCCAGTTGTGTGCGTGCTGGTGCAGCATGCCGTAGTGGTTGCTGAGCATGGCAATCAGCACCGGCAGGCCGAAGTAGGTGTTGTGCACGCTGCGCTGCTTGCCGCGCGCACCAAAGATGGGGTCGGGCTTCTGGCCGGCACGCATCTGCGCGATGACCTTCTTCTGGCCCGGGATGATCCAGTGCGCCACGTTGGCCGTCATCATGGTCGCCAGCATCGCGCCGACGATGAGGAAGGCGGCGCGGCCGGCAAACAGCTGACAGGCCAGCCAGCTGGCGCCGATGACGAACACGGCGACGACCGCCATCACGCGGCCATCGTTGCCGATGCCGCCGTCCTTCGTGCGTCCCAAGGTCTGGCAGGCGATGTCGTAGACCGCCGTGCCGACGACGAGGAAGCCCAGCGCCGCCGCCACCGCGTGCCAGGGCGCGCCCCACTCGTGCACGCGGGTGTCCATCAGCATCTGGCTGGGATTGCACAGGTACAGCACCAGGAACAGCGCGAAGCCGCTCATCCAGGTCCAGTAGCTCTCCCAGTAGAACCAGTGCAAATCCTTTGGCAGGTTCGCCGGCGCCACCAGGTACTTCTGCGGGTTGTAGAAGCCGCCGCCATGCACGGCCCACAACTCGCCGTCCACGCCCCTGGCCTTCAGGTCATCGGCCTGCGGCTTGACGAGGTGGTTGTCCAGCCAAACAAAGTAGAACGACGCGCCTATCCAGGCGATGACGGTGATGACGTGCAGCCAACGCAGCAGCAGGTTGGCCCAGTCGAGCAGGTAGATGTCCATGAGCGGTGGTGATCTCGCATGGCCCCACCACGGCGGGTGCTGTGGGGCCTGGGGGTCGCGTCCGCGGGCGACGGGCGCCCGACACCGCTGCGACAGGGCGCGAGTTTATGCAGGCAAGGCCAGGATCTGGGCCAGCACCGCCACCGCGATGACGGCCGGTTGCTTGCCCGCCACGCCAGGCACGCCGATGGGGCAGACGACGCCGGCCAGTTCGGCCTCGGAGAAGCCGCGCGCCTGCAGCCGCTGACGGAAGCTGGCCCATTTGGTGTGGCTGCCGATCATGCCGATGAAGGCCAGGTCTTGCTGGTGCCGCTGGCGCTTCAGGCAGGCGGCGACGAGATTGAAATCCTCCGCATGGCTGTAGCTCATGATGAGGACGGCCGAACCTGGCGCGAGGTCGGGCACGGCGTCCGCGGGGGCGTCCACCGTTTCCTGCCGCCAATGGGGCTCGGCGGGGTCGGCAGGGAACTGCGCCTCGCGGCTGTCGACCCAGTGCAGCGCCAGCGGCAGGTCGCGCGCAATGCGCGCGATGGCCACGCCCACATGGCCGGCGCCGAACAGCGCCAGGGGGCGCAGCGCCCCTGCGGGCAGCCGGGCTTGAAAGTCCTCTCCCGCCGCGACGCGCTCAAAGCGCAGCCAGACCACGCCGCCGCAGCACTGGCCCAGACCCGGACCCAGCGGGTAGCGCACCTCGGGCTCCAGCACGCCGCCGGCCAGCGCCGTGCGGGCGCGGGCGATCGCGTCGAACTCCAGATGACCGCCCCCCACGGTACCTGTGAACCCGTCGGCCGTCACCGCCATCCACGCCCCCTCCTCGCGCGGCACGCTGCCGCTGGTGCGGGCGACGCTGACGAGGATCTGCGCTTCAGCTGCCACGGTAGGTCGAATAGCTCCACGGCGACGCCAGCAGGGGCACGTGGTAGTGACTGCTGTCGTCGGCGATGCCGAAGTCCAGCGGCACCTCGTCCAGGAAGGCCGGCTCCGGCAACGCCTCGCCACGCGCACGGAAATAGGCGGCCACCTCGAACACGAGCCGGTAGCGCCCGGCCGTGAACGCGGCGCCTTCCAGCACCGGGCCGTCGGCGCGGCCGTCACCATTCAGGTGCAGGCTGCGCAGCCATTTGGGGCCTTCCGCATCGAAGCGGTACAGCCGCACGCCCATGCCGGCCGCGGGGCAGCCATTGGCGGTGTCGAGCACGTGTGTTGTCAGTTTGCCCATCGGGATTCCGTTCAGCGTTGCCGCATGCGGCTTGATGCAAAGTGTAGGGATGAGCACACCCCGCTATCCCCGCGACCTCATCGGCTATGGCGAGAACCCGCCTCATGCGCAATGGCCGGGCCAGGCCCGCGTGGCCGTGCAGTTCGTGCTGAACTACGAGGAGGGCGGCGAGAACTCGGTGCTGCACGGCGACGCCGGCAGCGAGCAGTTCCTGTCCGAGATGTTCAACCCGGCCAGCTACCCGGCCCGCCACCTGAGCATGGAGAGCATCTACGAGTACGGCTCGCGCGTGGGCGTGTGGCGGCTCTTGAAGGAGTTCGAGCAGCGCGCGCTGCCGCTGACCGTGTTCGGCGTGGGCATGGCGCTGGAGCGCCACCCCGACCTGACCCAGGCCTTCGTCGAGCTGGACCACGAGATCGCCTCGCACGGCTGGCGCTGGATCCACTACCAGGGCATGGACGAGGACACCGAGCGCGCCCACATGGCCCAGGCGATGGCCAGCCTGAAGCGCCTGACGCTGGGCCGCGACCCGCACGGCCTGGGCTGGTACACCGGCCGCGACAGCCCCAACACGCGCCGCCTGGTGGCCGACTTCGGCGGCTTCGAGTACGACAGCGACCACTACGGCGACGACCTGCCCTTCTGGCTGCAGGTGCGCAAGACGGACGGCAGCCTGGCGCCGCATCTCGTCGTGCCCTACACGCTGGACTGCAACGACATGCGCTTTGCGCTGCCGCAGGGCTTCAGCCACGGCGAGCCGTTCTTCGAGTACCTGAAGGACACGTTCGACGTGCTGTACGCCGAGGGCGCGGAGTCGCCCAAGATGATGAGCATCGGCATGCATTGCCGGCTGCTGGGCCGGCCGGGGCGCATGCGGGCACTGCAGCGCTTCCTCGACCACATCGAGGCCCATGACCGCGTGTGGGTGTGCCGGCGGCTGGACATCGCGCGGCACTGGAAAGCCACCCACCCCTTCGACGCCAAGACCGCTTTCGTGTGGGAATGATGACCCTGGACCAACTCAACACCGCCAGCGCGGCCGACTTCACCGCGCTGCTGGACGGCACCTACGAACACTCGCCGTGGATCGCCGAGCGCGCCGCGGCGGCGCGTCCCTTCAAGACGCTGGCCGCACTGAAGGTGGCGCTGTCGCGCGTCGTGCGCGAAGCGTCGGTTGACGAACAGCTGGGCCTGATCCGCGCCCACCCCGAGCTGGCCGGCAAGGCCGCCGTGGCGGGCGAGCTGACGGCGGAATCGACCAACGAGCAGCAGAAGGCCGGGCTCACCGCCTGCACGCCGGAGGAGTTCGCCAAGCTGCAGCGGCTCAACGCGGACTACAACGCCCGCTTCGGCTGGCCCTTCATCCTGGCCGTGCGCGGCCCGCGCGGTACCGGCTTCACGCGGCAGGAAATCATCGCCACCTTCGAGCGCCGGCTGCGCGCGCATCCGGATCTCGAACGCGCCGAGTGCCTGCGGCAGATCCATCGCATCGCCGAGATCCGGCTGAACGACAAGTTCGGCGTGAAGCCGGCGCTGGGAGAACAGCTGTGGGACTGGGCCGCCGCGCTGGCGGCGCACAGCGACACCGAAGACTTCCTGACCTGCACCTACGCCACGCCCGCGCACACCGCCGTCGCGGAGCAGCTGATGGCGTGGATGCGCAATGAGTGCGGCTTCGACGAAGTCAGCCGCGACGCGGTCGGCAATGTCGTGGCCGTCTACAAGGGCACCGGCGACCAGCGCCTGCTGACCGGCAGCCACTACGACACCGTGCGCCGCGCCGGCCGCTTCGACGGGCGGCTGGGCATCTTCGTGCCCATGCTGGTGGTGCGTGAACTGCACCGCACGGGCAGGCGCCTGCCGTTCGGCATCGAGGTGGTGGGCTTCTCGGAGGAGGAATGCCAGCGCTTCCCGGCCGACTTCCTGTCGGCCAGCAGCCTCATCGGCGCCTTCGACGCCGCCTGGCTGGACGCCACCGATGCCGCCGGCACCACGCTGCGCGACGCGATGCAGGCGGCCGGCCTGCCCGGCACGATGGACGCCATCGCAGCCTGCAAGCGCGACCCGGCGCGCTACCTCGGCTTCGTCGAGGTCCACATCGAGCAGGGCCCGGTGCTGGACAGCCTGGACCTGCCGCTGGGCATCGTCACCAGCATCAACGGCAGCCGCCGCTACACCGGCGAGGTCATCGGTCTGGCCAGCCACGCGGGCACCACGCCCATGGGCCAGCGCCGCGACGCCGCGGCGGCCGTGGCCGAGCTGATCCTGTTCGTCGAGCAGCGCGCCGCCGCCGTGCCCGACCTGGTGGGCACCGTGGGCATGCTGGAGGTGCCGTCCGGCTCCACCAACGTCATCCCCGGCCGCTGCCGCTTCAGCCTGGACCTGCGCGCGACGACCGACACCGCGCGCGACCTGCTGGACCTGGACGTTCGCACCACGTTGGAAGAGATCTGCGAACGCCGCGGCCTGAGCTTCACGCTGCAGCCCACGCTGGCCGCCAATGCCGCGCCGAGCGACCCGACCTGGCAGGCCCGCTGGGAGGCCGCCGTCACCGAACTGGGCCTGCCGCTGCACCGCCTGCCGTCCGGCGCCGGCCACGACGCGATGAAGATGCACGAGTTGCTGCCGCAAGCCATGCTGTTCGTGCGCGGCGGCAATGGCGGCATCAGCCACAACCCGCTGGAGTCGGTGACGGTGGATGATGCGGAGCTGGCCATCCAGGCGTTCCAAGGTTTGCTCAGGACTCTTTGACCATGTCTTCCATCCCGCACGGCACCGACACCTGGATCACCGATCACTTCGACGACGAAGTCCGCTTCCTCCAGCAACTCGTCCGCATCCCTACCGACACCCCGCCGGGCAACAACGCGCCACACGCGGATCGCACGGCGGAGCTGCTGACCGAGCTGGGGTTCACGGTCGAGAAGCACCCGGCGCCGCTGTGGGCGGTGCAGGCGGCCGGCATGCAGTCGGTGACCAACCTGGTCGTGCGCCACCGCTTCTCCACCTACGGCCCCACCGTCGCGCTGAACGCGCACGGCGACGTGGTGCCCCCCGGCGACGGCTGGACGCACGCCCCCTATGGCGCCGAGATCGTCGACGGCAAGCTCTATGGCCGCGCCGCCGCCGTCAGCAAGAGCGACTTCGCGACCTACACCTTCGCGCTGCTGGCACTGAAGAATTCCGGCCTGCCGCTGAAGGGCGCCGTCGAGCTGCACTTCACCTACGACGAGGAGTTCGGCGGCGAGCTGGGTCCGGGCTGGCTGCTGCGCGAGGCCATCACGCGGCCCAAGTTCCTCATCGCCGCCGGTTTCAGCTACCAGGTCGTCACCGCGCACAACGGCTGCCTGCAGCTGGAGGTGACGCTGAACGGCCTGGCCTCGCACGCTGCCTACCCGCACACGGGGATCGACGCACTGCAGGCGGCCAACAAGCTGCTGACCGCGCTGTACGCGCACAACGACGTGCTGAAGACGCGGCTGTCCGCCGTGCCGGGCATCACCCACCCCTACCTGAACGTGGGCCGCATCGAGGGCGGCAGCAACACCAACGTCGTGCCCGGCAAGGTGGTGCTGAAGCTGGACCGCCGCATGATCCCGGAGGAGGACGCCACCGAGGTCGAGGCCGAACTGCGCGCGCTGATAGCCGCCGCCGTGGCGCAGAGCCCAGGCGTGACGCTGGACATCAAGCGCCTGCTGCTGGCGCATTCCATGCAGCCGCTGCCCGGCGCGGAACGCCTGATCTCGGCGTTGCAGAAGCATGCCGAGGACGTGTTCGGCGAACCCATCCCGACCTCCGGCACGCCGCTGTACACCGACGTGCGGCTGTACACCGCGCACGGCGTGCCGGCCGCCATCTACGGCGCCGGGCCGCGCACGGTGCTGGAGAGCAACGCCAAGCGCGCCGACGAACATCTGGTGCTGGACGACCTGAAGCGCGCCACGAAGGTCATCGCCCGGACGGTGGCGGACCTGCTCAAGCCCTGACCCTCCGGGCTCGCGCGTGCCCGCGCCAAACGGGTGCGCCGCACCCGGGGCCGGCGCCGGCCACGCCCCATCCAGGCTCATGACAGGGCCGTGACACGCCGCTTGGGCGTGGCATGGGGCTTGCAATCCCTCCCGTCAACGGGCGCACCGCCGCGCCCCTCGTTGACGGAGATTGCATGCGACTGAGCCGCCGCGCCCTGGCCACCCTGACCGCCGCCCTCGTGGCCTGGGGCTCCGCCCCTTCCGCTGCGCTCGCGCAGACCACGCCGGTCAAGTTCCAGCTGGACTGGCGCTTCGAAGGCCCCGCCGCGCTGTTCCTGCTGCCCGCGGCCAAGGGCTACTTCAAGGACGAGAAGCTTGACGTCAGCATCGACGCCGGCAACGGCTCGGGCGGCGCCGTCACGCGCGTGGCCTCGGGTGCCTACGACATCGGCTTTGCGGACATGGCCGCGCTGATGGAGTTCCATGCCAACAACCCCGACGCGCCCAACAAGCCGGTCGCGGTCATGGTGGTCTACAACAACACGCCGGCCGCGGTGCTGGCGCTGAAGAAGAGCGGCATCAAGTCGCTCGCGGACCTCACCGGCAAGAAGCTGGGCGCGCCGGTGTTCGACGCCGGCCGGCGCGGCTTCCCCATCCTGGCCAAGGCCAACAAGCTGGGCGCGGTGAACTGGATCAGCATGGACCCGCCGCTGCGCGAGACCATGCTGGTGCGCGGCGACGTCGACGCCATCACCGGCTTCTCGTTCACGTCGCTGCTGAACCTGGAGGCGCGCGGCACCAAGGCGGCCGACGTGGTCGTCTTCCCCTACCCCGACCACGGTGTGAAGCTGTACGGCAACGTCATCATCGCGACGCCGAAGTTCGTCAAGGAGAAGCCCGAGGCGCTGAAGGCCTTCCTGCGCGCCTTCACCAAGGGCGCCAAGGAGGTGCTGGCGCAACCCGACGCGGCCATCGCCCACGTGAAGGCCCGTGACGGCATCATCAACGTGGACCTTGAGAAGCGCCGCCTGCGCATGGCCATCGACGCCGTCATCGCCAGCCCCGATGCACGCGCCGAGGGCTTCGGCCAGTTGAACCCGGCGCGGCTGTCGCTGATGGCCAGTCAGGTGTCGGATGCCTACGGCACCAAGACGCGCGTGGATGCCGGCGCGGTGTGGAACGGCAGCTTCCTGCCGTCCGCCGCCGAGCTGAACATCCTGCCGAAGAAGTGATCGTGGAAGCCTTCGTCGACTTCCGCGACGTCTGGCTGGCCTACAACGAAGAATTGCTGGCCCAGGGCAAGTTCGCCGTCGAAGCCATCGACCTGAAGGTCGCGCGCGGCGAGTTCATCGCCATCGTCGGGCCGTCGGGCTGCGGCAAGTCCACCTTCATGAAGCTGGCCACCGGCCTGAAAGCCCCGTCGCGCGGCGAGATCCGCGTCGACGGCCGCACCGTGCACGGTCCGCTGAAAATCAGCGGCATGGCTTTCCAGTCGGCCTCGCTGCTGCCCTGGCGCACGACGCTGGCCAACGTGATGCTGCCGCTGGAGATCGTCGAGCCCTTCCGCGCCGAGCTGAAGCACAAGCGCCAGGAGTTCGAGGCCCGCGCCCGCGCGCTGCTGGCCCGCGTGGGCCTGGCCGGCTACGAGGACAAGTTCCCCTGGCAGCTGTCCGGCGGCATGCAGCAGCGCGCCAGCATCTGCCGCGCGCTGATCCACGAGCCCAAGATGCTGCTGCTGGACGAGCCCTTCGGCGCGCTGGACGCGTTCACGCGCGAGGAGCTGTGGTGCATCCTGCGCGACCTGCAGGCGGCGCAGGGCTTCAACGTCATCCTCGTCACGCACGACCTGCGCGAGTCGGTGTTCCTGGCCGACACCATCTACGTGATGAGCAAGGGCCCCGGCCGCTTCCTGCTCAAGCGCGAGGTCGGCCTGCCGCGCCCGCGCGAGCTGGACGTCACCTACACGCCGGCCTTCGGCGAGATCGTGCAGGAACTGCGCGGCCATATCGTCAAAGCCAGCGGCGCGCTGAAGAAGGCCGGCGCGGAGATCGCCCCATGAAGCTGCAACGCCAGGCCCACTGGGTGCTGCTCGTCCTCATCCTCGCCGTCTGGCAGAGCATCTGCGGCCTGTTCGACGTCTCGGAGTTCCTGTTCCCCAGCCCGGCGCGCATCGCGCAGCAGTTCTGGGAGCACCACGCCACCATCCTGGGCCATGCCTGGCGCACCTGGTGGGTCACGATGGTCGGCTTCGCGATCTCCATCGTCGTCGGCGTGCTGCTGGGCTGCCTGATGGGCAGCTCGCGCCTGGCCTACGCGGCCATGTACCCGCTGATGACCGGCTTCAACGCACTGCCCAAGGCGGCCTTCGTGCCCATCCTGGTCGTGTGGTTCGGCATCGGCGTCGGCCCCGCGGTGCTGACCGCCTTCCTGATCAGCTTCTTCCCCATCATGGTCAACATCGCCACCGGCCTGGCGACGCTGGAGCCCGAGCTGGAGGACGTGCTGCGTGTGCTGGGCGCCCGCCGCACTGACGTGCTGTGGAAGGTGGGCCTGCCCCGCTCCATGCCCTACTTCTTCGGCGCGCTGAAGGTGTCCATCACGCTGGCCTTCGTCGGCACCACGGTGTCCGAGATGACCGCGTCCAACGAGGGCATCGGCTACCTGCTGATCTCGGCCGGCTCGTCCATGCAGATGGGCCTGGCCTTTGCCGGTCTGGTGGTCGTCGGCGCCATGGCCATGGTGATGTACGAATTCTTTGCCGTCGTCGAGCACCGCATGACCGGCTGGGCACATCGAGGAGGCGGCTGACGCCGTCGCCATGGGTCACGAAGGCCCTCCGCCCAAGATCTTTCAACGAGGAGAACCCATGAACAAGAAAACCCTGACCGCCGGCCTCATCGCGCTGGTGAGCCTGCCGGCCCTGGCGCAAAGCAGCGTCACTGCCTACGGCCTCATCGACCTCAGCGTCAGCAGCGGCAAGGCCGCCGGCACCAACGCGTCGCTGAAGACGCTGGACAGCGGCAAGATGTCCACCAGCTACTACGGCTTCCGCGGCGTGGAAGACCTGGGCGGTGGCCTGGCAGCCACCTTCAACCTGGAGGGCTTTCTGCGCGGCGACGTCGGCGCCAGTGGCCGCTCGGCCACCGACAACTACTGGGCGCGTGCCGCCAACGTGGGCCTGACCAGCAAGGAATGGGGCACGCTGCGCGTGGGCCGCAACACCACCACGCTGTTCCTGGCCACCATCAACTTCAATGCCTTCGGCGACTCCTTCGGCTACTCGCCCAGCGTGCGCCACATCTTCGCCAGCAGCACCGTCACCGGCGACTCCGGCTGGAGCGACTCGGTGCTCTACACCACACCCAACTACGGCGGCTTCACGGCCAGCGCCTTCGTCGCCGCAGGCGAGGGCCAGGGCGGCCGCAACACGGCCGCCAGCGCCACCTATGTCAACGGCCCGCTGGGCGGCGCGGTCGTCTACCAGAAGGTCAAGAAGGACGGCGGCCCGGCGGCGGTGGACGACACCACGGTGCTGTCGCTCAACGGCTCCTACGACTTCGGCAGCGTCAAGTTCTTCCTGCAGTACGCCGACGCGAGCAACGACACCAAGAAGATCGACTTCAAGATCACCGAGGTGGGGGCCGCCATCCCCATCGGCCAGGGCAAGCTGCTGGCGCAATACGGCCAGATCAGCCAGAGCATCGGCTCCGACCGCAAGACCTTCACCGTGGGCTACGACTACTTCCTGTCCAAGCGCACGGACGTCTATGCGATGGCGATGAGCGACAAGCTCTCCGGCCAGGCCAAGGGCAACAGCCTGTCGCTGGGCATGCGCCACAGGTTCTGACAAGCCCCTCGCCCGGTCTCGCCGCTGAACGCGGGCGAGCCCGGTCGATCCCCCGAGGGGATGGCGATGCTTGCCGGATTGACCGGCAAGCACATCGCCAGACGGGCCGGCTTGGGAGCGGCCCGGCGCTCGGCCCGCAAATGTCCAAGCTCGTGCGGGCTGCCTAGAATGCCGTCCGCCATGCCCACGCTGACCCACGCCCGCGCACGCCGCCAATCCTGGTGGTGGCTGGCCGTGTTCGTGCTGGGCGTGCTGGCGCCGGGCATCAGCGCGGCGCTGGCCCATGCGCGCGGCGACTACTCGGCCTGGCAGGACATCTGCCGCGCGCCGGGGGCCGCCACGCAGGCAGACAGCCGCAAGCCCATCGAGGCCGCGCTGGACCTGCTGGCCAAGGGCCACTGCCCCGCCTGCCACCTCGCCGCGGCCGACCTCGCGCCGCCGCCTTCGCCCTCGCTGCAGCCGCTGCGCGTTGAGCTGGGTTTCGAGGCGCCCGAGCGCTTCTGGACCGCCCCGGTCACGGCCCATGCCTGGCGGCCCGCCAGCGCACGGGCGCCCCCTGCACTGATCTGAGTTCACCGCCCGCCCCGGCGGCCTAACGGCCCCAGGGCGCCGCCCCGTGCCGCAGCGGCCGGGGCACGACTCCGATCACCGCAGTTTCCATGACCAAGCACACCCTCACGGGGCTGGCGCTCGCCTGCCTCGCCTGCATCAACGCCCACGCCCAGGGCGTGGCCACCGACGCCCAACTGGCCCCCGTCACCGTCAATGGCAGCGCCTCGCGCAGCGGCCTGCCCGCGCAACTGGCCGGCACCACGACGGCCAAGACCGCCGAGCAGCTGCGCGAGCAGAACCTCATCAACCCCGAGGACGCGCTGCAGTACGCCGCCAACACCGGCATCCGCAAGCGCTACATCGGCGACCGCAACGCGCTGATCGCCGGGCGCAGCTTCGGCAACTCCCAGCCCGGCCGCGCGCTGGTCTACCTGGACGGCTACCTGATCAGCAACTTCCTGGGCCGCTTCGACGCGCCGCGCTGGAACATGATCTCGCCCGAAGCCATCGAACGCGTGGACGTGCTCTACGGCCCCTACTCGGCGCTGTTCCCCGGCAACTCCATCGGCACGACGGTGGCCGTCACGCAGCGCGCGCCCAAGGGTTTCGAGGTGTCGGGCCGGCTGATCGGCTTCCGGCAGCAATACGAGCACTACGGCCACGACAACGGCAGCAGCGGCGGCCAGCTGTCGCTGCGCGCGGCAAACCGCTTCGACTCGGGCCTGTGGGTGTCGGCCGACCTCAACCACCAGGACGCCAGCTCCCAGCCCATGCAGTACGCCACCGTGGTGGCCAATGCGGCCGGCGTGTTCCCCACGGCCAGCGGAGGGGCCAAGACGGTCAGCGGCATCGTCTACGACACCGACCCCAAGGGCCTGAAGCGCGCCGTCTTCGGCGCCAACGGCGGCGCCATCGACCACACGGTGCAGGACACCGTCAACCTGCGCGCCGGCATGAAGCTCACGCCCACGCTGGAGGCCAGCGCGATGGCCTCCTGGTGGCAGAACGACACCGAGGCGCGCAACGAGAGCTGGCTGCGCGACGGCGCGGGCAACACGGTGTGGTCGGGCGTCGTGACCGACGGCATCAACCGCTTCAACCTGGCGGCTTCCACCTTCGCGCCCTACACGCGCAAGGAGAGCCACCAGCAGCTGGGCGCCACGCTGAAGACGCGCACCGGTCCGGGCTGGAACGCGTCGCTCGTCGTGTCGGACTACCGCATCCTGAAGGACGTCCAGCGCACCGCCGGCGCGGCCGATCCGCTCGCCGCCAACGGCGGCGCCGGCACCGCAACGCTGCGCGACGGCACGGGCTGGAACACCGCCGAGTTGCAGGCCAGCTTCACGCCGCAGCCGGGCGACTGGACCGGCGGCCGCCATACGCTGGCGCTGGGCCTGCACCGCAACGGCTACACGCTGGACAGCCGCGTGCACGCCGCCGCCGACTGGCGCGGCGAGCTGGGGGCGCGCACGCAGTTCTACGGCGGCAGGACCGAGGTCGTCGCGCTGTACGCGCAGGACGCCTGGCGCTTTGCCGACGACTGGCTGCTGACGCTGGGCTGGCGCGAGGAGCGCTTCAAGACCTTTGACGGCCAGCAAATGGGTGGCGGCGTGACCGTGCCCTATGCGGCGCGCCGCTTGAGCGGCAGCTCGCCGAAAGCGGCACTGGCCTGGCAGGTCGACGACGGCCTGCTGCTGAAGGCCAGCGCCGGCCGCGGCGTGCGCTTCCCCAACGTGGAGGAGCTCTACAACGGCACCGTCACGGCCACCAGCCAGACGCTGTCCGACCCCAAGCTCAGCGCCGAAACGTCGACGGCCTTCGACCTCAGCGCCGAGCAGGAATGGGACCGGCAGCGCCTGCGCGTGTCGCTGTTCTTCGACGACGTGAAGGGCGCCATCCTGCGCCAGTCCACCAACGACCCCGCCGTCTGCAAGACCACCGCCACCGGCGCCGCCAGCTACACCTGCGTGCAGAACGTCGAGCGCGTGAAGACACATGGCGTGGAGCTGGCGTGGTCGGCGCAGGACATTCTTGTCAGCGGCCTGAACCTGGAGGCCTCCGGCGCCTACACCTTGCGCAGCGAGGTGACGGCCAACCGCGCCGACCCCGCCATGGTGGGCAAGTGGTGGCTGCGCGTGCCGCGCAGCCGCGCGACGCTGCAGGCCAGCTACCGGCCGAGCCCGGCGTGGATGTTCTCCGCCGGCTACCGGCATGAGGGCCGCTCCTACAACGACACCTACAACCTGGACATCCAGCCCCAGGTGTTCGGCGCCTCCTCCAAGGTCAACCAGCTGGACCTGCGCGGTGCCTACAAGGTCAACGCGCTGCTGGAGCTCGCCCTGGGCGTCAACAACCTGACGGACCAGCGCGCCTTCGCCTTCCACCCCTTCCCGGGACGGACCCTGTTCGCCGAGCTGCGCTTCAAGAACTCATGAGCACGAACACCACCTCCACCCGCGCCGGCCTGCAGCGGCTGTTCTGGCGCATCCACTTCTGGGCCGGCCTCATCAGCGCGCCCATCATCCTGTTCGCCGCGCTGACCGGCCTGCTCTACGTCTTCACGCCGCAGATCGAGGCCTGGCGGCATGCGGACGTGGACCGTGTGGCGGTCGGCACCCAGCGCCTGCCGCTGGACGCCCAGGTGGCGGCCGCGCTGGCCGCCGCGCCGGATGCGGCGCTGCGCTACGTCGTGCCCGCCCACGGTGCCGAAGACAGCACGCAGGTCTGGCTGCGCGCGCCACACGCCCACCACGGGGCCGGCGGCGAGCATGACCACGGCCTGCATGGTTTGCCGACCGGCAGCATCGTCTACGTGAACCCCTACACCGGCCAGGTGCTGGGCCAGCTGCGAGAGATGGACCGTTTCAAGACCTGGGCCAAGAAACTGCACTCGAACGCGCTGCAGGGCGACGGCTGGCGCTGGCTCATCGAGCTGGGGGCCAGCTGGATGCTGATGCTGTTCGCCACCGGCCTGGTCATGTGGTGGCCCAAGCCGCAGGCCGAGGGCGGCGACGGCTGGCGCGCGCTCATCCCGCGCTTGGGGCGCGGGCGCGCCACGTGGCGCGACCTGCATGCGGTCGTCGCCATCGCGCTGGGCCTGGTGCTGGCCGTCGTGCTGGTCACCGGGCTGACCTGGGCCGAGCACAGCGGCAAGCGCTTCCGCGACATGCAGCGGTCGTTGTCGCGGGACGCGCCGCGCGCACCCAAGGACCTGCAGTCCTCCACCACGGAAGGCCCGCAGCTGAGCTGGCAGGCCGCCTACGAGACGGCGCGCAGCCGGGCACCCGACATCGCCATGCAGCTCACGCCGCCGGCCGGCGAGCACGGCGTCTGGCGCGCCGAGAACTTCGACCGCAGCCAGCCCACCGGCCGCTTCAGCCTGGCGCTGGACGCGCGCAGCGGCGCCACGCTGTTTGCGAGCGGCTGGCGCGACTTCCCCTTGCTGGCCCAGGCCACGGCGGTCGGCATCCCCTTCCACCGCGGCGAGTTCGGCGTGTGGAACCAGGTGCTGCTGGCGTTGGCCGCGGTGGCGGCGGTGTTCTCTGTGGTGTCGGGGATCGTCATGTGGTGGCAGCGCCGGCCGCAGGGCAAGCTCGCCGCGCCCTCGCTGCCGGCGCGCACGCTGAAGGCCCAGCCGCTGTGGCTATGGCCGCTGATGGCCGCGCTCGCATGGGCGATGCCGGTGTTCGGCTGGAGCCTGCTGGTGTTCATCGCGCTGGAGGGGCTGGCCGCCCTCATGCCGCGTCGCAAGACGGCGCACGGAGCCCACCCATGAAGCTCCGCCACCTGCTGCTCGCCACCCTGATCGCCTGCGTCACTGCGCCGGCCGCGGCGCAAGTCGTCGTCAAGGACGCCTGGGTGCGCGCCACCGTCGCACAGCAAAAGGCCACCGGTGCCTTCCTGCAGATCACCTCGCCCAGCGACGCCCGCCTCGTGGCCGTCAGCGCGGCCGGCGTGCCCGTGGCCGAGATCCATGAGATGTCCATGCACGACGGCGTCATGAAGATGCGCGCGGTGCCGTCGCTGGCCCTGCCGGCCGGCCAGGCCGTCGCGCTCAAGCCCGGCGGCTACCACGTGATGCTGATGGACCTGAAGCAGCCCCTGACCGCCGGCAGCACGCTGCCGCTGACGCTGGTCGTCGAAGACCAGGCCGGCAAGCGCGAGCGCATCGAGGTGCAGGCCCAGGTCCGCGCACCGGGCGCCGCCGCCCAGCCCGCGCACGGGCACTGACAGCGCAACCTCCAAGCAACGAATCCCACCATGCACCCCATCTCCCGCGCGCTGCAGTCAGCGCTCGTCGTCAGCCCCTGTGCCGTCGCGCAATCTCCCTCCACCCCGGCCGGCCAGTTGCCCGCCGTGCTCGTCACCGGCAAGACCCATGCCGACCCCGTCGGCAAGGTGCTGGCCGCAGAGCAGGCCGCCACGCCCGGCGCCGTGACCCTGGTCGACGGCGAGGACCTGCGCCAGCGCAACGTCACCAGCCTGGCCGACGCGCTGCGCTACGTGCCCGGCCTGTGGGTGGCCAGCGGCTCGACCGGCGACTCCAGCTTCTTCTCCGCGCGCGGCTCCAACCTGGACGCCACCAACTACGACGGCAACGGCATCAAGCTGCTGGTCGACGGCCTGCCGGTCACGTCCGCTGACGGCAACAACCACAACCGCGACGTCGATCCGCTGTCGGCCCGCTGATCGACACGCGCGGCAGCCTCACCGCGGGCCGCCACCGCTGGCAGTGGGAGACGGCGCTGTACTGGGGCAGGCTCAGCGACGAAATCAAGGGCAATGCCGTCTACGGCGACCGCGAGCTGCCCGCCGCGCCGAGGTACGCGCTCAAGGGCGAGTTGCTGTACCGCCATGCCAGCGGCTTCTTCGCCGGCCCGACCTTCGACATCGTCGGCGCACGCTGGGCCGATTTCAGCAACAGCTACCGGGTGGACGCGTACCGGCTGTGGCGCCTGCGCGCCGGTCTGAGCGGCCAGCGCTGGGAGGTCTACGCCGAGGCGCGCAACCTCGCCGACAAGGCCTATGTGTCGCTGTTCAGCGTGCAGGACAAGGCGGCCGCCACTGCCGTCATCCTCACGCCGGGCGAGCCGCGCTCGGTCTACGTCGGCGCGCGGCTGAAGTTCTGAGGCGCCGACACGCTGGCCCGAAAAAGCCGGCCTGCCCCCGGGCTGATTGCGGCTTTGTTCACGGCCGGCTGCGCGGATGATGCGTCCCGTCACCAGTGCACGGCCCCCGGCAACGCTGCGGCCCCTGGCGAGATGGCAACGCGAGCCGTCCGCGACCACGAAAGCACCAGATCCGGCGCCGCCCACGTCACCCCAGGTGTCGTCAGCCCTGCCGCCTGCGCTGTGATGAACGCCGCAGCCCCACGCACCGTCACGGGTGTGTCCCGGGCGGCGTGAAGCGCTCTTGCGCCCCGACCGGCCACCAGCCGATCGGGGCTCTCCTTTTGCTGATTGCGGGCCGAGCGCCGGGCCGCCCCAAGCCGGCCCGCGCTGGCGATGTGCGAGCGGCTCCATGCCGCGAGCATCGCCGCCCCCTCGGGGGGCCGACCAGACCCGCCCGCGTCCAGCGCGGCGGGGCTGGGCGAGGGGCTCACCGCATCGCGACGATGCCGTCCTCGCGGCGGTGGGCAAGGAGAAACAGGCCAGGCTCGTGGCGTTCGCCGCTGCGCACCTGCACGTCCACCAGGCAGGCGCCGCCCACGTCGGCGGCGCGCAGCAGCCGCGTCTGGCGCTGGGCCGGCGCTCGACCCAGGCGTTCGATCAGCTCGCGGTAGACCGCCTGGCGGCCCGGCTCGGCGGCAGCGCCCAGGCTGCCCTGCAGCGCGAACTGCGCCGTCAGGCCCCAGGCGTCGCTGGCGTTCCAGCGGGCATCGAAATCATCCAGCCGCTGCTGCAGCGAGGCGCGGTCCTCGCAGGGCGCGGTGGCCGCGAAGGCGGCTTCGGGCAGGGCCAGCACGCCGGCGGCCACGATGGCGATGGAGGACACCAGCGCGTAGAACAGGCCGGCGTCGGAATTGAAGCGTTTCATGAAGGGTCTCCGGTGGGATCAGCGGGCCAGCGGAGCCAGCGGCTCGGGCACCTTGTTGCGGACGGGCGGCAGGCTCTGCAGGTAGGCGTACATGGCCTTGAGGTCGTCGTCCGTCATCTGGCGGTAGACGGGAATGGGCATGGGCGGCAGCACGGGCCGGCCGCGGCCGAGGTGGCGACCGGTGCGCATGGTCTGCAGGAAGTCGTTCTCGCTCCAGCGGCCCAGGCCGGTCTCGACGTCGGGCGTCAGGTTGGCCGAGAAGCTCAGGCCCCAGGGGCCCGAGTAGGCCGTGCCGGTGGCGGCGATGCTCACCATCCACGGCCCCGGCGGCGGCGCCACGGGAGCCGTGAGGACGAAGCCCTCGGGGTGGCCGGACAGCGCCCGCGCCAGGTCGGGCTCCGGGCCATGCGCGCCCATCTTCAGCGGCGTGTGGCAGTCGGTGCAGCCGCTGGTGGCGACGAGGTAGCGACCGCGCTCGATGCGGTCGGCTGCGTGCGCGCTGCCGGCCAGCAGCGCGAGCAGGGGGATCAGTGGTTTCATCAAGGGTTCTCCGGTTTGTTGAAATGACGGGCCAGCAGCGCCAGGCCCAAGGCGTCGACCTCGCGGGTGCCCAGGGGCGGCATCTGCTGGTAGGGGTTGCGGGTGCCGGCGCGCTTCAGCACGGCAGCGGCATCGACAGGCGCGGGCGCGGCGCCCACGTCCAGCGCCAGGCGCAGCGGCACCGGCACGCCGGCGTCGAAATGGCAGTGCGCGCAGTTGCCGTGCAGGTAGCCGCGCGCGGCGTGCTCGGCGGCGTCGGCGGCGATGAAGTCCGGCGCCTGCGTGGCCCAGGCGCCGGGCGCGTTCTTCAGCAGGCCTTCGCGCAGCAGTGCCGGCACCGCCGGCCCCAGCTGCAGCGCGGCGAAGCCCAGCACCGGGCTGCGCGCGCCGGCATGGCAGGCGATGCAGTCGCCCTCCGACGGCACGTCGTAGCGCCGGCCGCCGGGCAGGGTCAGCGTCTGGCCGCCGGCCGGCGCGCGAACCGCGTCATCGCCCTGCCAGACGTAGCTGGCATAGGCCCAGCGCCCCTCGGCGTCACGCGTGATGACGCGCGTCTCGACCGGCCGGCCATCGACGCTGAACTCCTTCCACAGCCGCGTGCCGGCGGGAAAGCGCCAGGCGTCCGGCTGAGCCGCATCGACCGGCTCTCCAGCCGGCAGTGCGATCCAGCGGCGCTTGGCGGCACCGTCGGACCACAGCGAGAAGCGCGGTTCGAAGGCGCGCACGCCGGCGCCGTCCAGGCCGGTCTGGCTCAGGCGTTCGGGCAGCCCGGCGTGCACCGCGGAGGCGGCGAGCAGCAGGAGGACGGCAAGGCGTTGCATGGGCCGGCACTGTGCCGGGCGGGTCTTGGCCAGCCATCGCCCCGACGAGCCAATGTGAGGAATACCAAGGAGCCATGACGCTCGTCATGGCATGGCTCCTCGGCCCTGGCCCATCGGGGCGATGGCAGCGGCGGCGCCCGCCGCAACACTGGAGCCCACTTCAACGGAGCCTCACCATGACCTCACCCGCCACCCGCCTCGACCTCTACGCCCACATCCACAAGGCCTTGCGCCTGTTCATGACCGACACGCTGCAGCAGCTGGGCCGCGTCGATATCGACGACCCGCTGGACCTGGCCGCCGCGCTGACGCAGCTGGACGCGCTGCTGGACGCCGCCGCCCACCACGTGGAGAAGGAGAACACCTACGTGCACCCCGCCATCGAGGCGCGCCGCGCCGGCGCCAGCGCCGCCATCGAGGCCGAGCACGAGGAGCACCTGGACGCCATCGCCACGCTGCGGGCCGAGGGCGCCGCGCTGCGCGCCATGCCGTCGGCCGCCGCGGCGCAGCGCCTGTACCGCCGCTTCGCGGCCTTCGTCGCGCACAACTTCGAGCACATGGGCGTGGAGGAGAGCCGCCACAACCAGGCACTGTGGGCGGCCTACACGGACGAGGAGCTGTTCGAGATCCACGGCCGCATCCTGGCCAGCATCGGCCCGCGCGAGATGAGCGACATCCTGCGCTGGATGATCCCGGCGCTGTCGCCGGCCGAGCGGGTCATGATCATCGGAGGCATGCCGCCCGCCGTGCAGGCCCCGGTGCTGGCCTCGGCCCGCGCGTGGCTCAACGACGGCGCCTGGGCCAAGCTGTGCCGGGCGCTGGGTCAGCCCAGCGCGCCGGGCCTCGTGGCCGCCTGAGTCCGCTGGTTCCACCAGGCCGCGGCCTCGCCGCGCGAGTTCAGGCCCAGCTTGTCGAGGATGTTGGCCACATGCCGCTTGACGGTGTGGGGGCTCAGATCCAGCGCGCGGGCGATGTGCTTGTTGCTGGCACCGGCGGCGATCTGCGCAATGACCTCGGCCTCGCGCTGCGACAGGCGCTCGTCGGCCGCCACGGCGGGCGGGGCCTCTTGCGCGGCCTGCGCCGCCGGCCGCAGCACGTCGGCCCAGCCGCGCAGGCGGGCCAGGTCGCCGGTGTCCAGCAGATCGCCCCAGTCCTCGCCGGCCAGGCGCAGCAGCCGCGGCACGGCCCACATCAGCCCGCCCGGCTCGCGCCTCGCCAGGGCCGGTGCCAGCACCTGGACCGCGCCGGCGCGGTCGCCCTGCTCCAGCAGCGCTTCGGCCAGGCGCGCACGGGCCTCGGCCAACTGGCCCAGCAGGTCGCCGCTCTCGCCGTCGGCCAGCAGGCCGCGCCAGGCGGCGATGGCCTCGCTCTGCCGGCCATCCAGCGCCGCGAGCTGCGCCTGCAGGCCCAGCAGCGGCCGCGTGCGGTGGGGCATGACCAGGTCGCTCAGGTCGGCGCCCAGGCGCGCCAGACGCGCCAGCCCCTCGGCCAGGGCCGCACGGTTGCCGCAGGCCGCGGCCATGCGGGACATGAAGAAGGTGGCGTGCCATTCGCCCCAGAGGCCGTAGCCCGGCACATGCTCGGCCAGGCGCAGCCGCATCAGCTGCAGCGCCGAGTCGTGCTGGCCGGCGATCAGGTCCAGCATCGCGTGCAAGGCCTGGCCGTGGTTGCGGGCAATGATGAGACGGCCGAACCAGGCGGCGTCGGACTCGGCGCGCGCGAGCAGTTGCCGCGCCTCCGGCAGACGCCCCTGCCAGAACAGATTCCAGGCCTGGGCCATGTGGGCGTTGACGCCGAAGGGCAGCGCCCGGTCGCCCAGCACCTGCAGCGCGCCGCGGTACCAGCGGTCCACCGGCGCCGCCATGCCCGCGCAGCTGATCTGGCGCGGCGCCGGCGAGCCGGTGTACCAGGCCTCCAGCGAGGCCGACTGCTCCAGCTCCGCGACCAGCGCCTCGAACAGCGGCGCGACGGCGTCGAAGCGGCAGCTCTCCAGCGCATGCCAGGTGCGGCCCAGCAGCGACATGCGGCGCAGCTCGCCGGACAGCGCGAACGGGTCGAGGTCGCGCAGCAGCGCCCCGGCCTCCTGGAGCCGCCCCTGCGCAATCAGCAGGATGCTGCGGTGGGCCTGGGACGCACGCAGGCCTGCGTCATCGCCACGCGCCTCGAACAGCGCCTCGGCGCGGCTCAAATGCCATTCGGCCTGCTGCGCCTCCCACAGCACCCACAGCGCCAGCGCCTTCACGCGGTGCAGCTCGGGGCTGGTGTCGGCGAACGCGCTGTCGAAGCGCCGCGTCAGGTCCAGCAGGCCCTGGGCGCCCAGCTGGTTCATCAGCAGTGCGCCGTCGGCCAGCAGCAGTTCGGCGGCGCGCTCGGGGCGGCCGGCGGCCAGCAGCAGGTTCTGCCGGCGCATGGCATCGGTCTCCAGCATCGCGGCGCGCTCCAGCAGCTCGCGGTGGGTGTCGGGCTGCTCCTGGCGCAGGCGCTGCTGCAGCATGTCGCGGAACAGCTGGTGCAGGCGCAGCGTGTGCGGCGCCAGGTCCACGACGGTGACGAACAGCGACAACCGCTCGATCTCGGCCAGCCAGCCCGCCACGTAGGCGCCCTCGCCCATGGCCTGGCAGCGGGCGGCGTCCAGCTCGTGCAACACGCTGGTGCGCAGCAGGAAGCCGCGCAGGCCGGCATCCAGCCGGTCCAGCACCTCGGCGGCCAGGTAGTCGAAGGTGGCGCGGTCGATGGCCGCGGGCAGGCGCTGGCCCTGGCTCATCCCGAGCGCCAGCCGCAGGCCCGCCGGCCAGCCCTGGCAGCGCTCGTACAGGCCGGCCGCCGCGGCTTGGTCCAGGCCTGCGGCCTGGGCCAGCTGCTCGACCTCGCCGCGCCCCAGCGCCAGCTCGGCCGGACCGAGGTCGGCCAGCTCGCCGGCCGCGCGCAGCCGCGCCAGGCGCAGCGGCGGCTCGTGCCGCGCCGACAGCACCAGCCGCCAGCGCCAGCCCATGCGCGCCAGCCAACGGTCCAGGAACTGGATGGAGGCCGCATCCACGAGATGGTGGGCGTCGTCCAGCACGATGAGGCCACGCGCCACCTCGCAGGCCTCCAGCGCATTCAGCATCGCGTCGGCCACGGTGACGATCTCGGCGCCGCCGCGCAGTGCCGCGTCGCGCAGGCCTTCGGGCGCGGTGCGCCAGGGCAGGTCGAAGGGCTCGAAGGCGGCGAACAGACAGTCCAGCAGCCGGCCCAGGTCGTCACCCTCGTCCAGCGCCACCCAGGCGATGGCCACGCCGTCGGGCTGAGCCGCCAGGGCCTGGGTCAGCAGCGCCGTCTTGCCGTAGCCGGCGGGCGCACAGATCAGCAGCACGCGCTGGTCGTCCAGCGCTCGTGCGATGTCGGCCAGCAGCGCCGGCCGGGGCAGCAGCAGGCCGTCGCGGGGGCGCGGCGCACGGGTCTTGGTGTGGGCGAGAGCCATGGCGCGAAATGATAGGGGCGGGCCCGGCCCATGCCGCAGGCTCGTCGGCGATGTGCCCGGCCCGATGTTGATCTGCGACCACCCGCCCATCGCGCCGCTGGCCCTGCGCGGGCTCGCGCAGCGGCCGGCCGACCGGGTCGAGACCTCGGTCAGCCGCTGGGCGCCGGGCTCAGAAGCTCTCCCAGTTGCCGCCCGGGTCGGCCGCGGCGGCGGGCCGGGCCGGCACCGCCACGGCAGCCGGGCGCGGCGGCGCGGACGCGCGCCGGGGCGCCGGCGCGGGCGGCGGGGCCTCGGCATCCAGCTTGAACTGCCCGACCACTTCGGCCAGCCGGGCGGCCTGGTGCTTCAGGCTCTCGGCGGCGGCGGCCGACTCCTCGACCAGCGCGGCGTTCTGCTGCGTGACCTGATCGAGCTGGTTGACGGCCTCGCTGACCTGGCCGATGCCCTTGGCCTGCTCGCCGCTGGCGGAGTCGATCTCGCCGATCAGGTCGGCCACGCGGCGCACGTGGTTGACGATCTCGTCCATGGTGCTGCCGGCCTCGGCGACGAGCCGCGAGCCGGCATCGACCCGCTCCACGCTCTGGCCGATCAGGTTCTTGATCTCCTTGGCGGCCTCGGCGGAGCGCTGCGCCAGCGTGCGCACCTCGCCGGCCACCACCGCGAAGCCCCGGCCCTGCTCACCGGCGCGCGCCGCCTCGACCGCAGCGTTCAACGCCAGGATGTTGGTCTGGAAGGCAATGCCGTCGATGGTCGCGATGATGTCCACGATGCGCCGCGAACTGCTGCTGATCTCCTCCATCGTGCTGACGACGCGGCCCACCACCTCGCCGCCCTGGGTGGCCGCGCCGCTGGCGCTGCCGGCAAGCTGGGTCGCGGTGCGGGCGATGTCGGCGTTCTGCCGGACCGTCGCGCTCATCTGCTCCATCGAGGCCGCGGTCTGCTGCAGGTTGGAGGCCTGCTCCTCGGTGCGCTGCGACAGGTCGGCATTGCCGGTGGCGATCTCGGACGAGCCGGTGGCGATGGAGTCCGAGCTGTGGCGGACCTGGCTGACGATCTTGACCAGGTTGTCGTTCATCGCCGCCAGCGCGCGCAGCAGTTGCGCCACCTCGTCCTGCCCCTGCACGCTGATGCGCTGGCGCAGGTCGCCCACGGAGACGGCCTCGGCCAGCCGCACGGCGACGGCGACCGGCTCGGTGATGGAGCGCGTGATCAGCCAGGCCAGCACCAGCCCCAGGCCGATGGCGAACAGCGTCGATGCCAGCGTGATCCATTCGGCGCGCCGCTGCACGACCCTGGCGGCCTCGTACTCCTGTTGCGCCACGCTCACCTGCAGCTGCTGCAGCGCCGCCAGGCTCTCGGCCACCTGCGGCGCCATCTCGGCCACCTTGCCGTCGTAGCTCGCGCGCGCGGCCGCGAGATCCCCCTTCAGCAGCGCTGCGCGCGCCGGTGCCAGGCCTTGCTGGGCATAGCTGGTGCGCGCGGCGACGAAGCGTTCGGCCAGCCGCTTCTCCTCGTCGGTCAGATGGGTCGCCAGATATTGCTTGAGCAGCTCGTCGATGGCCTTGACGTTGGTCGCCATCTCCTGCGCATGCTTCTCGATCAGCGCCGGCTCGGGCTTGAGCATCATCTCGGCGAGCAGAAAGCGGTTGCGTATCGTCAGCCGGCTGACGTCGCCGAGCTGGGCCAGCGGCACGGTGCGATCCTGGTAGACGGTCTCCAGCCCTGCGGCCACCTGGCCCAGGCTGACCCGCCCCAGCACGGCCACGGCGGCCAGCAGTCCCAGCACCAAAGCAAAGGCCAGCCCCAGCCTCGGACCTATCCTGATGCTCTTCAACCAGTCCATGTCGAATCTCCCTTTGTTTGTGAGACACGACTCTAGGCACGGCCGGATTGCGCTGTCAAAGATTTTGTGCAGCGCAGCAAGCGGCCGGCGTTGCTTCGTTGAACGAGCGGGGTCTTGACAACTGCCCAGCGCCGGTCGGCGCCCGGCCGCTCGGCCTCTCAGGCGGCCGCCAGCAACTGCTCCAGCCGCTGCTCCCGCAGCCCGTAGAAGCGCTTGATCTCGGCGATCTGCGCCAGCAGTTCGGGCCGGCGCGCGGCCAGCGCCTCGGCGGCGGCGCCTTGCGCCTTCACGGCCAGGATCATCTTGTTCTTGCTGGTGTGCTCCAGCGCGATGAACTCGAACACCTGGGTGCGATAGCCCTGGCTTTCCAGCAGCAGCGCGCGCAGCGAGTCGGTCACCATCTCGGCCTCCTGGCCCAGGTGGATGCCATGCTGCAGCATGGGCCGCAGCACGGCCGGCATGGTCATCTGCGGGCGCAGCTCCTTGTGGCAGCAGGGCGAGCTCATGATGATGCGGGCGCCGCTCTGCAGCCCCACGTGCAGCGCATGGTCGGTGGCGATGTCGCAGGCATGCAGCGCGATCATCACGTCCAGCGGCTGCACGGCCTGGGTGCGCACGTCGCCCTGGTCGAAGCGGATGCCGGCGAGCTGCTCGCCGTCGATGACGGCGTTGCACAGCCTGACCATGTCGTCGCGCAGCTCGATGCCGGTCACGCGCGGGTCCAGGCCCCGGGCCTGCAGCCAGTCGTGCACCGCGAAGGTCAGGTAGCCCTTGCCGGAGCCGAAATCGGCCACGCGCACCGGGCCTTGCAGCAGGGCCTCGTCCACCGCGGCAGCAAGGATCTCGACGAAGCGGTTGATCTGCTTCCACTTGCGCGCCATGGCCGGCACCAGCGCCGGCTCGCCCTTGACCCGATGCGTGAGCCCCAGCGCCGACCAGACCGGATGCGCCATCTCCAGCGGGCGGTGCTTGGCCTTGTCGTGCGCGGCGGGTGCGGGCGCCTCGGCGCTGTCGATGCGGGTCACGCGCAAGGTCTCGCGGCCCTTGCGGCTGACGGCGAACTGCACCTCCTCGGTGGCGGTGTGCAGGTGGGCGTTGCGGAAACGCGCGCCCAGCAGCGTGGCGATCTCGGCCAGGCCGGCCTCGGGTGCGTGGTTCTTGGTGACGTCCTTGGTGCGGTGACGCCACAGGAAGCTCAGGCAGGGCTCGCCGCGCAACTCGATGGCGCGCACGGTCAGGCGCTCGACGTCGGCGTCGTCGCCATCCACGGCCACGGGGCCGGACAGCAGCAGCTTGCCGAACCGGCCGCCAGCCAGCGCCAGGCGGATCAGGTGCATCAAGCGTTCATGGGCCGGCGCCGAGGCCGCGGGCGGCGGCGTGATCAGCGAGGTGAAGAGGGGTGAGGACATCGCCGCGATTGTCGGACAGCGGCTGCAACCGTCTGCCTCCCCCGCGTTTGCAGGGTGAACGTGGCTTGAATGCCCAAATTCGCACACAGCGGGCCCCGACTCCCCCGCGACGGCGGGATGCGCGATCCGGGCCTCCCGCCCACACTCACCCCCTAGTTTGAAGTCGACGTTCGGCTACGGCCAACCAGGAAGAAGCACTCATGTCCAAGACCCTGCGCCTCATCGCTGCCTCGCTGCTGACGACGCTGACCGCCACCGCCCAAGCCGACTACGTCGCCTCCAGCCAGGGCGTGTCGTTCAATTTCCAGGTCGTGGACGCCGACACCTTCACGCTGGAGATCCTGAACGCCGACAAGGCCAGCGGCAACTGGAAGACGGCGGGCTACCTGAGCTACCTGGGCTTCAACGGCCTGGACGGCGCGGGCGGCAAGCTGCCGGGCCTGAGCGGCATCAACGTCAGCGTCAGCCCCGACCCCGGCATGACGATCAGCTGGGCCTACACCCACACCGAACTGGCCGGTCAGGGCTGCAACAAGAGCGGCAACTCCGGCGCCTTCTGCCTGGACGCCAATCCGAACATCCGGCTGACCGGCGACATGCTGTTCACCATCGATCTGCTGGGCACGGGCATCGACCTGACGGGCTCCATCGCCCCGCACCTGAAGGTCGGCTTCACCGACCAGGCGGGCAGCAAGCCCATCGGCGACCTGCTGTCGGCCGACATGGCCTACGTGCCGGCGCAGCAGGACTTCGTGACCGACTCCAGTTCGACCACCACGCGCGCGCTGCCGGAGCCGGCCTCGCTGGCCCTGGCCGGCATGGCGCTGGTGGGCGTCGCGGCCGCCTCGCGCCGCCGCCCGCGCGGCTGATCGTTCCGCGCGCACGCCTCAGGCGCACGGCCCGGGCCGCGCCCGGCGCCAGACGCCGATGAAGCCCAGCCCGGCCAGCAGCATTGCAAGGCTCTGCGGCTCCGGCACGGCGGCCGCCACCTGCAGCGGCTGCCAGGTCATGGAGGCCAGGCCCAACTGCTCGTCGCCGACCGTGCCCGGAATCTGGTAGCTGGGCCAGCCCATGCTGTCGTAGCTGAACAGGCGCGTTCCGTCCTCGGTCTGGTTGACGCTGGCCAGGTGCCAGATGCGCTGGCTGGACAGCTCGAACTCGATGCCCGACCGGTCGCCCAGCGCATGGCTGAAGGCCTGCACCGCGCGGTTGCCGGACCAGTGCAGCTCGAAGGCGGTGAGCTCATAGCCGTAGAGCCAGCCGTCGCCGTCGAGGTCGGTACCGGCAAAGCTGCCGGACAGCGTGGCGCCATCGGCATAGCCGCCCTGGGTGAACGTGAAGCCCTGGGCCTGGGCCGGCTGGGCCAGCGCGGCCGTCAGGGCCAGCGCGGTGGTGAGCACAAAAGAACGGAGGGCGGACATGACGGGCATCCCATCGCAGTGAAGGTGCCGTCATGCTGCCGATGGCCGGGCGTCCGTACATCGCCCAGGGGAGCCAGGACCATGCCCGGAGTCATGGCCCGATGGGGCCAGTCAGGCGTGCGTGACGTGGCCGCGGGTGGCGGCCGTGTCCAGGTGCGGCAGCGTGTTGAAGGTGACCAGGTGGAAGCGCTCGCGGTTGAAGGCCAGCTCGGTGAGCGACGCATTGCGCAGGCGCAGGTTCAGCTCCACCAGGCTCTCGGGCGGCGCCTGCAGCACATGCGCCACGGCCGTCGCGATCGGCCCGCCGCTGGACACCACCAGCACCTGCCGGCCCACGCCCAGCGCCAGCACGCGCGCCAGCGCATCGACCACGCCGGCCTGGAAGTCCGCGTGCGCCGGCATGCCCTGCGGGCGGGTCTCGCCTCGCATCCAGGCCAGCAGGCCCGTGCGCAGCAGCCGGAAATGCTGCTTGACGGCCGCCGGGTCCGTGGGCCTGGGCAGGGGCTGCGGATGGATGGCGCGCACGACCGCCTCGCTGTCGTACTCGTTCAGCCCCGGCAACGCGACGGCCGGCAGGTCCTGGCCGTAGCCCTCCACGATGCCCGCCAGCGACTGCGCATGCCGGCGCAGGGTGCCGGTGAACACCGCATCGAAGCGCTGTTGCCGCTCGCGCCAGTAGGCGCCCAGCAACCGGCACTGCTCATGGCCGGTGGCGCTGAGCTGGTCGTAGTCGGCCGCGCCGAAACTGGCCTGGCCATGGCGGACGAGATGGAGGCTTCCCATGGCCCGCATGATGGCCCGCAAGGCCGCCGCCGACTGTCGCGACAATGACGGCCATGACGCTTCGCCTCGCCACCCCCGCCGACACCGCCGAACTCTGGCGCGTGCGCTATGCCGTCACCGAGAACACGCTGACGCCAGGCCGTATCCAAGACGATGAACTGCACGCCTACCTGAACGACTACGGGCGCGGCTGGGTGATCGAGCTGGAGAACGGCCGCCTTGCCGGCTTCGCCATCGCCGACAACCGCGACGGCCACATCTGGGCCATGTTCGTGGACCCGCCGCTGCACGGCCGCGGCTACGGCCGCCAGCTGCACGACGTCATGGTGGGCTGGCTGTTCGAGCAGGGCCACACGCGACTGGACCTGGGCACGCAGCCCGACTCGCGCGCCGAGGCCTTCTACCGCCGCGCCGGCTGGCGGCCCACCGACGAAGGCCTGGACGCCTGGGGCGACAAGCGCTTTGAACTGTTGAAGAAGGACTGGAATCCCCATGCTTGAGACCCACGTCATCGAGACCGCCCCCAACCCGCGCACGACCCTCATCGTGCTGCACGGCCTGGGCGCCGACGGCTACGACTTCGTGCCCATCTGCGGCGAGCTGGACCTGGCCGCCATCGGTCCGGTGCGCTACGTGTTCCCGCATGCGCCCCAGCGGCCGGTGACCATCAACAACGGCTATGTGATGCGGGCCTGGTACGACATCCTCGTGACCGACCTCGTGCGCCGCGAAGACGAAGCCGGCCTGCGCGAGTCGCAGCAGCAGATCGCCGAGCTGATCGACGCCGAGCGCGCGCGCGGCGTGCCGGCGAACCGCATCGTGCTGATGGGTTTCTCGCAGGGCTGCGCGATGACGCTGATGACCGCGCTGCGCTACCCCGAGCGCCTGGGCGGCGCGGTGGGCCTGTCGGGCTATCTGCCGCTGGCCGCGGCGACGACGGCCGAGCGCTCGGCGGCCAACGCCGACCTGCCCATCTTCCTGGCCCACGGCCGGCAGGACCCCATCGTCGCCCCGGCTCGCGGCACGGCCAGCCGCGACGCACTGCGCGCGCTGGGCCACGCCGTCGAGTGGCACGACTACCCCATGCCGCACTCGGTCTGCGCCGAGGAGATCGCCGACCTGAACGCCTGGCTGCTGAAGCAACTGAGCTGAGTTGACCCTGCTGTTTTCCCGCTCGCCCGGCAGGGCGCCGGGGCAAGATCGATGAGTCATGGAGCGCCTGGCCGAACAGATCGTTGACTGGCACAACAGCCACCCCCTCGCACGCCGCATCGGCGTCGGCGATGTGCACACCATCGGCGTGGTGGCCCTGCCCTTCGTGCGCACGACGGCGGACGCGGGTGCGTTCGTGGAGCCGGTGCTCACCGATGCCGTCAGCGCCTTCGACGCCTTGCACGACTCGCCGCCGGTATCACGCGGTTCGGTATGGTTGCAGCGGCTGAAGGCGCTGCCGGCCCAGTTGCCACGGCTGCTGGGCCGCGCCAGGCGCACGCAGTGGCGCGCCTTCAACGAGAAGTTCATCCCGGGCCTGAGCCCGGCGCGCATCGAGGCCTTTGCGCTGGCCCACGGCTTTGCCGAAGCGCCGGCCACGCCCGAGACGCGTCCCTGGCGCGTCATCGTCATCGACGAGGCGCTGGCCGCCAAGCGCGGCGGCTGGCCTTTCGAGCTGTACCTGATGAGCGCCGGCGTGGAGGTGGGCAGCGCCCGCACCCGCGTGATCAGCGGGCGCGGCATTCCGTCGCAGATCATCGGCCGCCGGCTGTGGGACCCCGTCCGCGCCGGCGCCGCCGCCGCGGTGCTGACCGCGCTGGCCGGCGTGGCCGCCTGGCAGCTGTGGCCGCAGCCGGCGGCCAAACCGGTGGCGCCCCCCGCGTCGGCGGCATCGGCACCCGCCTCTGCACCGGTCATGCCGGCCGCCGCGCCGAGCGCACCACCGGCCGCGTCGGAACCGGCCTCCGGCCCGGCCGAGCCGGCTTCCGCCGCGGCATCGGCCGCTTCGGCACTTCCAGCAGCCTCGGCCAGTGATGCCGGCGAGCCCGCCGTGCCCGACATCCGCCCGCGCCTGGTGGAGCGTAGCGACGGCAAGACGCTGCCGCCGCTGCTGGGCGGTGGCAAGGCGGCGGACAAGCCGGCCGAGAAACCCGCCGAGAAGCCGGTGGAAAAGCCAGCCGACAAGCCCGCCGAGAAGCCGCCCGAGCCCGCCGTCAGGGCCGCCGAGCCGCCGGACCCGCGCCTGACCCGCCTGGCCGAAGCGCCCGGCAGGCAGGCCGTGGCGCTGGTGGGCCCCGCCGGCAGCAAGGCCGACGCCGAGGCCTTGCTGGCCAAGATGAAGGCCGGCCTGGTGGGTGTGCACAGCAACCCCGACTCACTGCAGGCCGATGTCATCAAGACGCCCGAAGGCTGGCGCGCCACGATCTGGCCCTTCCCCAGCCGCGAGCAGGCCCAGCTCATCAACGCCACGCTGGTGGCGCGCGGGCTGAAGACCAAGGCGGTGAACTTCTAGCCCAGTCGCTGGGCCAGAAAGTCCAGCAGCAGCCGCAGCGCCAGCGGCTGGTACTGGCGCGACAGGTAGACGCCGTGGATGGCGTGCGACTCGGGCTCGCAGTCCGGCAGCAGGTGCTGCAGCCGCCCGGCGCGCAGGTCGTCGTCGACGAGGTAGTCCGGCAGGATGGCGAGGCCCGCGCCGGCCAGCACGGCGCGGTGCATGACGCCGGCGTCGTTGCTCTGCAGCACCGAGCGCACCGGCACGCGCAGCCACTGGCCGTCCTGCTGCAGCGTGTAGTCGTTGCGGTTCACGTAGGCATGCGTCACGCAGCGGTGCCGGCGCAGGTCGTCGGGCGTCGCGAGCGGCGCGGCGCCGGCCAGGTAGGCGGGTGCCGCGCACAGCACCGAGCGGAAACGCCCCAACGGCCGGGCGACCAGGCCCGGGTCGAGCTGGTTGCTGATGCGCACGGCGAGGTCGATGCGCTCCTCGACCAGGTTGACCGCGCGCTCCAGCACCACCAGCTCGACCTCGCAGTCGGGATGCAGCGCGAGGAAGTCGGCCACCACGGCGGCCAGGCGCGCCTGGGCCAGCGATGCGCTGGCCGTCACCCGCAGCCGGCCGCGCGGTGTGAGCCCCTGCTCGCCGACGGCGGCCTCCGTCTCGCGGGCCAGTTCCAGCATCTGGCGGCAGCGCAGCAGCGCGGCCTCGCCCGCCTCGGTGAGGCTGACGCGCCGGGTGGTGCGCTGCAGCAGGCGCGCGCCCAGCCAGCGCTCGGCCCCTTCCAGGTAGCGGGACGCCATCGCGCGCGACATGTCCAGCGCGTCCGCCGCCTGGGTCAGGCTGGCGCGCTCGGCCACCTCCACGAAGACGCGCATGGCCGTCAGTCTGTCCATGATTTGATCGATATGGTTGACAAACCATCGACTCTATCGGTGTTTATCGATTCAAACGGCACCAATAGAGTGGCGCCCATCGCACCCCAACACCAGGAACGCCATGAACTCCCTCCGTACCCTGCGCCGTCTCGCCCTGCCGCTGGCCGCCATGACGCTGCACATGACCCCCGTCCACGCCCAATCGGCCGCCACGGCGCCGCTGAACCTGCAGGTCTACAACGCCGACGCCGGCAGCTTCCACGTCAACGCGGTGCTGGTGAGCGGCAAGAGCGACGCCGTGCTGCTGGACACCGGCTTCACGCGCGCCGACGCGCTGCGCATCGCCGGCATGGTGCTGGACAGCAAGAAGACGCTGAAGATCATCTACATCAGCCAGGCCGACCCGGACTTCTACTTCGGCATCGGCGTGTTGAAGCAGCTCTTCCCGCAGGCGCGCGTCGTCGCGACGGCGCCGACGCTGAAGAAGATAGCGGCCACGCTGGCGATCAAGCTGCAGGTCTGGGGCCCGCGCCTGGGTGCCAACGCGCCGCAGACCGTGCCGCTGCCCGAGGCGCTGGCCACGCCGGTCATCGAGCTGGAAGGCGAGAAGCTGGAGATCCGCGGCCTGGACGATGCGCTGCCGCACCGCAGCTACGTGTGGATCCCGT
>CAMLKW010000013.1 GCA_946480605.1 uncultured Roseateles sp.
TCGGTTGCGCGGATTCTTCTCTATTGCCTTGGTACGGGTGGCGGGTTGCAGGTCACTTTGTCCACAGGCGATATAGCCGTGTGAGCCTCCAGATCGACCAGCCTGTGCGCCATCTCCCCGTGAAACGACCGCAGCGCGTCCTCGATTTGATAGGGAGTTTTCTCAGTCCCCAACACGTTGGACTTATTGCGCCCATCCCAGCTGTAATAGACGTCGTATTCGAACTTGTTCATATCGCGCCAAAGGTAAACACAGGACGAGAGGATACGGATCGCACTCGCGTCGATGCAGCAACGACGACGCGGTCAGAGCGGCACATCATCCAGCTCGATGCAGAGCGCGTCGAGCAGCCCCGGTGCAGGCCACCACACCTGCGGCACAGGCTTCGGGCTTTTAGCGCTGAAGCCGTGGTCCTCGAACCCAAGCACCAGGATCTGGCCGTTGCGGATCTTGACTCTCACGCGGTCGAGCTGGCGCCAGCGGATTTCTTCCCCGCCGCGCGAGCCGAGAAGACACGCCGTCATTGCGGGGGGCGATGACAACGCGCCGCCGAGGACCTTAGGCCCGCTTGTAGGCCTTCAGCAATGACTCCGGCACGAAGGTCAGGTTGCCTCTTGCCCGGGAGCAGGCGACGTAGAGCTTGTTCCGCGTCTCCGGATTGATGCCTCGGAAGCTGCCGTCATGCCAGGCCTTTACGCTGCCGGGATTCAGGACGACGCACACATCCCGGTATCCGTCGATACCCTTGGACGCACCCCAGTTCTGGGAGAAGCAGCCGTACTTGTGGTGCTCCTTGTAGAAGAGCTTGACCGTCGCCGAATCCTCGTAGAGCGCCGCCACCGCAATCGGGTCGTCCTCGAATCGCACAACGCTGGACCGATCGTCATGCGACTCGACTTCGATGCCGATCCTCTCGGTGATGAATTCGCAGACGCTTTTGCTGCAGCGACGACTCTTCTTCAGGCTGTCGGTGTCGACTTGAATCTTGGCTTTCTTGAAACGGGCCTTGTAGGCGCTGTAGTCGTCGTGGAGGCTGCCATTGACATTGCCGTCGCGACTCGTGTCGAACGTGTGCTGATGGAAATCGCCGACGAAAGTCATGCTCATGCGGGCCGCGCTGATATCCATCAAGAAGTTGAAGTCGTGCCCGGCGAAATCCTGGACCTCGTCCACAAAGAAGGCGTCGAAGTATTTCTCCATCCGCGCCGTCACAGCGTCGACCAGCCCCGACTGTGTGATGAACTTGGCCAGGCGATTGGCGTACAACCAGCGCCCAGCGGACATGTAGCGCCGGTCATCAGTCAGGCCGTATTGCGGAAAGCGCTGAGGAAGGTTGAACGTCACTCCTCGCGTGTCCTTCTTAGACCGAAGGAAGGGCCGGAAGCAGAAGCCGTGCAGGAACCTGAAGTAGGTATAGATCGTGATGTTGGGCGGCACAAACCCAAAACGGTCGATGACCTTGGCGCGCAGGTTGTCGTAGTTGGCCTCTGTGTACGTGACCAGCAGAAAGCGCCGCTGCTGGTCAAGTGCAGCGACCAGACGAGTGGTCTTGCCGGATCCCGCGACGGCAAAGACTACGCCCTTATCCATACCACCGCCTGTTGGATGTATGCCGGCGCGGCCAGCGCAGTGCCCTTCTTCTCCAACAGCTGGAAGGCGGCATCCGTCTTGTTCTTCAGCATGTAGTCCTGGACGCTCAGACTCTTGCGACCCTCTGCGAAAAGATCTTCGCAGGTCGCCTTGTTGTCCTGGTACATGCAGACCTCGAAGGTGTGCCTGGCATTGTCAGGATCCGCGAACACCTGGATTGAGGACGACAAATGACTCGCGTAGTTGGCCACGCAGTTGGTCGCGTGGTCATGGTCGTTATCGCGGATGACCGCCACCTTGATGCCGAGCAGCGTCGCCAGTTCGAGGTAGCGCTTGAAGCTGGTGCCATCGACAGAGATCACGTGCACACCGTCTGCGTCGAGACTGTTTCCAGGCGCGCTGATCTTGTAGAGCGCCTCCATCAGGATGAACTCAGCGTCCCCCTCGACCAAGATGGCCTTCTTGCATAGCGCCAGTTCCAGGACATTGTTGTCGGGTGCCTTCATGAAGAACTCAGCGGTGTCCGGGCTAAGTCCCTTGAGGCTGGCGGGCTTCGAAGGGGTCTCCTCGCTCAGGATCTGCACCTTCTTGAGATTCAGGCGAGTCGCAATGAAACTGCTGTGCGTGGCGACGAAGAGCTGCTTCTTTACGGAGGCCCGGATGCGCTCGATCAACTTGCGCATGTGGATGTGGCTGAGGTGGTTCTCAGGCTCCTCCAGAAGCAGCACATTCAGCGCATGCTCCCGGTTGCGCAGCGCAAACTCGGTTTTGATGAAGCACTGGCGGCCCTTGCCCTTGCTATCGACCGGGATGTCGCCCTCGGTGATGATGATGTCGGTCTCGATGCTGGCCTTCGGGCTGGTGCGGACATCGAACTTGTAGCCTTCAAGCGCGTCGTTCATCGTCTTGAACACGTCGTCCTTGAACTTCGCCTTGGCCTTGCGGTACTCGAACCCGTGCAGATTGCGCTGAGCGACGCTCGCATGCGCTGCGTACATCGAACGCGTGTATTCACGCGTGGCGTATTCGTTGTTGATCAGCGAGCTGTCGATCAGCAGATGCCGCAGCGGCTTCGCGAACGGAAGCAAGGCTTCGTCCGTAAAGGTCTGGAAGTGCACGCCGTAGTACTCAAACGGGAAGTTCTCATGCTTCTCGGCAAGGATGACCTGGATCTCCCTGCTGTACTCATCGATCGGCTTGCACACCATCTTGATGCCCAGATGGTCGGTCCCCTTGCTGTTGTTGCGGCCATCAAGATCGTGGCGCCCCGCGAGCCCGTCAAAGTAGACCTCGATGAGCAACTCGGGCAGCTCGGTGAGCTTCCTGCTGCCGCGCAAGAACTCCACGATGCAGTCGGCGTTAAAGAGCGCTTCGAGCCCAATCGCCTCCACCTTGCTGCGGCTGGCGCTAAGCACAATGTCCAGCGCTTGAAGCACCGAACTTTTGCCTGCTTCATTTCCGCCCACCAGGATGTTCAGCTCTGGATCGAAATCCAATTCCAATGCCTTGAAACGCTTGAAGTTCCTAAGCACCAACCGTCGAATCGTGCCCACGCTTTCTCTCCCATTTCGATATTTGCGCTGATCTATCGAATGAACCACGCCGAGTGGCGGATCGAGCATAGGTCACAGTACGGTCGGCGTCCGGCAGGTGGCTGCCGATCGAACATCCAGCCTGGTGGCTGGATAGCAGGCCAACAAACGCCGGCCCGCTCAACCTGCACAGAACGGCCGCAATTCCGGATACATCGCTTATGCACCGTCCGACCTTCTTCATCTCGTCAACCATCTACGACTTCAAGGACCTTCGGTCCGCGCTCAAGTTCTATCTGGAAGAGCTTGGCTGCAAGGTGCTGGCGTCTGAGAACAACGACTTCGAGAAGCCACTGGACAAACACTCCTACGAGGCTTGCCTCAGCACCATCCATTCGGCCGACTACTTCATCTTGCTGATCGGCAACAGAGTCGGCGGCTGGTACGACGAGATCAACCGGATTTCCATTACTCAGCGGGAGTATCGAGAGGCCTACGAGTTGCACAAGGCCGGCAAGCTCAAGCTTCTGAACTTCGTACGAGCAGATGTCTGGCAGGCCAAGGAGGAGCGCCGTGAGCTCAACAAGCTACTTGGCACCATGAGCCTAGATGACAAAACTCGCGGCGACATTGCGGGGCATGCCACCAAGGCGGCATCCAACCCCGAGTTCCTGTTCAAGTTCATCAACGAGGTGTGCCGGAATGAGGAGACAAAGCTCGCCGTTCGGGGGAAAGGATCGGCACCGTCAGGCAATTGGGTGCATGTGTTCTCCGGCTTCCGAGAGATCGTCGACGTATTGAATGGGCAGGTCCTGTCGTCTATCCCGGTTGAAGACATGACTACAAGGCGGCTGCTGCGACGGGAGTTACGAGATCTGGTTGGCCAATGCCTCTTCAAGTACAAGGACACCATCCATTCGCCACGCGCCTCCATCGACCGTTTTCATCGGGAGCACCCCATCACGCTGGAAGGCAGGCACAACCAGTTCATGCCCGTCAGCCCAAGGCGCTGGGACTCCATCGCTACGCTCTCTATTCACCTTCTCGCTCGCGTGTTGCATCCCGTGGTTCTTCCACAGGTGCTTTCTCGCCCGGTGTTCCTCGAATTTGACTTGACGACTAACTCGTACACGGAAACGCCGGTTCAAGGAGCCCTGATCCGTCTTCTGGACGAGATCCGCAGGTTCAACTCGGCAAACACATCAGAGAATCTGGCCATCGTGTTCCAGCACTCCCCGCGGGACCGCCCAAAGCACGCGACCGAGATCATGGTCGAAACCGTCAAGCTCGCAGCTCTATTGAACCTGCTCGACAGATGGGTGAACGTGCTCGAACTCTCGGCCAACGTACTCAGACACCTTGACGGCGCTCCCTTCGTCATGCCTGACCTACGACCCGATTCGCCAGTGCAGGGACTGGATTTAGAACTCCGCGCAGAGAAACCGTCGGAAGACGAAATCACGTCGTACCTAGCCGGTAATGAGTAGTGTCCGTTTAAGAATCGGCGGTCCGCGCGGTGCCGGGTGCGAATCTGAGGTCCATGCCGCTCGGTTTGGCCCCAGGAATCACCACAGAGATCGACATGTGGACGGCTGTAGCAATCTACTTGGTCAAGAAGATCAGTGACGCTCAAGCGGCCTTGCGGCCCTTCAGCGGCAACTGCAGCTCCTCCACGTCCAACGTGAAGTTGAGGGGGACCTGAATAGGCTCCTGTTCCTGGTTCTTGCCGTTGTAGACATCTACATCGGTCTTCAGCTGGAAGCAGTCCCCGACGATCTGCTGACGTCGCTGACCAAACGACTTGACGAAGTGCGTGCGAGGAGCCTTTTTGTCATCCATGTCTGCCCATAGGGACATGGTGCGATCACCCTTCTTGAAGCGAACCGCATGCTTGGCGCGGTAGCGTTGACCGTCCTCGTTGGTGCGGTACTCCTCGCGGAAGTATTGGGAGATGTCAGATGCAATCGCGTCAACCACCGTGCGCACGCTGGGCTTGTGAAGGCCTCGCTGGTACGCCCATTCGGCTACCGCGTGCGGATCGAGCAGTCCATCGCTCCCCACCTCGGATTGGTACCGCTCGATGTATGCCTTGACCTGATTCCCGTACGCAGACATGTGATTCCCCAACGGTTTGCAGTTAGTCGGTGAACGATCCCCAACCATCGACGTCAGCCGAAGGCAATACGAACGCACGCACCTTCACCTGGTGCTTGCGCAAGAAATCATGTCGGTCGAGGCGCCGCTGAAGCTGCCCAACCACGAGTCCTGGATGGACCTGGATGCGTTGTGCGAACCGCAGCACCCGTTCCTCAGAGAAGTACGGCTGCACGCGTGCGATGAAGTCGTCCAACTCCGCGGTCGACACGCAGAAGTCGGCGCCTGCTGCGTTTGCCCTGCGCTCGCACTCCGGAAGCTCTACCTTCGAATCTCCAACGTCTGTGTCGATGACCGCTTGGTTATCGGCCTTCCCATCCTCGCGAAGGACGTGCTCAATCTCATGGCGCAAGACGAACCAGAAGTTGTCGATACGGTCGAATCGAAGCGTCATGCCGATGACCGGCTTGGTGTCGTCTAGCCAGAAGCAAGCGCCGTCCATCTTGGACCCAGCGAGGGGCTCGACGAATACCAGGCGAACACCCGTTTCCGCGAGGATACGAGGAACATGCCGGACCTCCTCCGGCGACAGGGTGAGCTTCTTCAGCTCGTTGATCGCTGCCATCAGCTTCGTCTTTGAGTACGCCGGCAAGACCTGCTGATTGGCGATGCCGCGCACCCTAAACAGCCATGCCAACTGAAGCGGCGTGGTGTCCGCGTGAGCGTCAGTCTTCTTTGCGTTGTAGCCCAGCTGCGGGGTGGCGCCCACTTCATCAATGCCGAAGAACTCGCAAAAGCGCTGTTCTAGAACTTCGATGTTCTCGCTGGCGCGAATCCAGCCACGGCGGATCATTTCCCGCACCGGGTATTGGGTGTACAGGCGCGCCTTGCGAGCGACGTTGTCGTTAGGCACCGTCACCTTTGAGAGCTGATACTGGCTCTCCAGGTTCATCCAATAGTCTGGTGACGTGCCAAACGCCTCCGCAAGGCCCTTCGCCGTTTCGGGCGTGACGGCCCGCTTGCCAGCGATCAGTTCGCTGATGAGGCGCGCGGGGCGGTCCAAGATGTCTGCCAGCTCTTGCTGGCTCCACTCTCGCGCTTCCAGCTCCTCCCGCAGGAAATCTCCAGGCGGGAACACTTCAGCGGGTACGCGTGCGTTCATGAGCTCTCCAAGCTTCTAGTGATAGTCAACGATTTCGACGATACCGACGACCTTGCAGGGGTGATCTCCGCGGATCTCAAGGATCAGGCGCCACTGCAAGTTGAGCCGGATTGAGTGCTGCCCTTGCCGGTCTCCTTTGAGCTTCTCGAAGTTCAACGACCTCAAGGGCATGAAGTCGCGCTCATCTCGGAAGGCTCGAATCTGCTGCATCCGTCTGCGGTACGCACGGACGACCTCTTGTGAGAAACCAGCTGTGAACTGCGGGTCTGTCTCCAGGCGATCTAGGTCGTCATCGTCGAACTCAACTTCCATGTAGGCAGTCTAGGCAAAACCCCCATGGTCGTCAATTCCAACATTACACATGGTGTAAAGACGGTTCTTTGATATTTGTGGCGCCATTCAGCGCGGGCGACCCAGCCAGCAAGCCCTCTCAGCTCGCCTAGAAGCAGGCTCAGCAAAAGTTCAGGATCGAATGAACAGAGTTCAGAGATCAATGAACTTCGACAACAGAAACACAAGGTTTCACGCTCACCTCGCCGCAAGTCGAGACCGACTTCACAGCCAGCGCGCCCTCATCTCCCATGAAGGCATGGGTTTATTCATGTTTTGCATGATGCCAGGAGGCGCTTTGGTTACGGCATGATTACATTGGTTTCCACGCCGCCCGGCCCAGGTCCGGTGTGCTTGGGCCAGCTCCGGGGTTGTCCCAAACACATCCCCATGATTGGAGCTTCCCCATGAACCAACCCGTGATGCAGGGTTTGCGCCTGAACCTGCCCGCCTATGTCAAGAACGCCCGGCTGATCGCCTGGGTCGCCGAGATCGCGGCGCTGACCGAGGCCGCCGACGTCTACTGGTGCGACGGCAGCGCCGACGAGTACCAGCGCCTGTGCGACCAGCTCGTCGCCGCCGGCACCTTCAAGAAGCTGAACCCGGCGCTGCGCCCCGGTAGCTACCTCGCCAACTCCGACCCCAGCGACGTGGCCCGCGTGGAGGACCGCACCTTCATCTGCTCGCAGACCCGCGACGAGGCCGGCCCCACCAACAACTGGATGGCCCCCGCCGAGATGCGCGAGTTGCTGCAGACCGGCGCCAAGGCGCTGTTCAAGGGCTGCATGCGCGGCCGCACGCTGTACGTCGTGCCGTTCAGCATGGGGCCGCTGGGCAGCCCCATCGCCCACGTCGGCGTGGAACTCAGCGACAGCCCCTACGTGGCCGTCAACATGCGCATGATGACGCGCATGGGCCGCGCGGTCATCGAACTACTGGGCACGGACGGCGACTTCGTGCCCTGCGTGCACACGGTGGGCGCGCCGCTGCAGCCGGGCCAGTCCGACGTGAGCTGGCCCTGCAACAGCACCAAGTACATCGTCCACTACCCCGAGACGCGCGAGATCTGGAGCTATGGCTCGGGCTACGGCGGCAACGCGCTGCTGGGCAAGAAGTGCTTCGCGCTGCGCATCGCGTCCACCATGGGCCGCGACCAGGGCTGGCTGGCCGAGCACATGCTCATCCTGGGCGTGACCAACCCCCAGGGCAAGAAGTACCACGTGGCCGCCGCCTTCCCCAGCGCCTGCGGCAAGACCAACTTCGCCATGCTGATCCCGCCCAAGGGCTTCGAGGGCTGGAAGGTCACCACCATCGGCGACGACATCGCCTGGATCAAGCCCGGCAAGGACGGCCGCCTGTACGCGATCAACCCGGAAGCCGGCTACTTCGGCGTCGCCCCGGGCACGAACTCGCTGACCAACCCGAACTGCATGGCCAGCCTGGACAAGGACGTCATCTTCACCAACGTCGCGCTGACCGACGACGGCGACGTCTGGTGGGAAGGCATGACCGACACGCCGCCCGCGCACCTGATCGACTGGCAAGGCAAGGACTGGACGCCCGCGATCGCCAAGGAAACCGGCGACAAGGCCGCGCATCCGAACGCGCGCTTCACCGTCGCGGCGACCAACAACCCGGCGCTGGACGCCGAGTGGGACAACCCCGCCGGCGTGCCGATCGACGCCTTCATCTTCGGCGGGCGCCGCTCGACCACCGTGCCGCTGGTGACCCAGGCGCGCGACTGGACCGAAGGCGTCTACATGGCCGCCACCATGGGGTCGGAAACCACCGCCGCGGCCGCCGGCCAGCAGGGCGTCGTGCGCCGCGACCCGTTCGCGATGCTGCCCTTCATGGGCTACAACATGGCCGACTACTTCCAGCACTGGCTGGATCTGGGCACCCGGCTGCAGCTCTCGGGCGCCGAGCTGCCCAAGATCTACTGCGTCAACTGGTTCCGCAAGGGTGCTGACGGCAAGTTCGTCTGGCCCGGCTACGGCGAGAACATGCGCGTGCTGAAGTGGATGCTGGACCGCCTGGACGGCAGCGGTGGCGGCCAGGAGCACGTGTTCGGCGTGACGCCGGACCATGCCGACCTGAATTGGCAGGGGCTGGACTTCACGCCCGCGCAGTTCGACGCCGTCACCCGCATCGACGCCGCCGAATGGCAGGCCGAAATGAAGCTGCACGACGAGCTGTTCGCCCAGCTGGCGCACCATCTGCCGGCCGAGCTGCCGCAGACCAAGGCGCGCATCGAGGCGCGGCTGGCCCGGCTGGCCTGAGCGCCGCCGCAAGCGTCCCGCAAGACCCGGACCCCTGAGGCTTGGGGGGTGCCGGGTCGCCGGGCCGACACGGGCGCGGGCTAAGCTGGAGACCGATGCCGCCCGAATCGCCCGCCCTCAGCCGCGCCGCACTGGCGCGCTGCTTGCCTTTTGTCGTCTTCATGGCCTTGCTGGCGCTGCGCGGCTACCTGCCCGCCAGCCTGGGCCTGGACAACCGCTGGATCTACGGCGGCCAAACGCTGATCGTCGCCGGCATGCTGGCCTGGTACTGGCGCGAGTACGGCGAGCTGGTGCGCCAGAACCTGCCGGACGCGCGCGAGACCGGCTGGGCCGTCGTCGTGGGCATTGCCGTGTTCGCGATCTGGGTGCAGCTGGATGCACCGTGGATGCAGCTGGGCAGCGCCACCGCCGCCTTCGTGCCGCTGGACGACATGGGCCGGCCCATCTGGCCACTGATCGCGCTGCGGCTGATGGGCGCGGCGCTGGTGGTGCCGGTCATGGAGGAGCTGTTCTGGCGCTCCTTCCTGATGCGCTGGATCCAGCACCCCGGCTTCGAGCGCGTGGACCCGCAGCAGGTGGGCCTGCGCGCCATCGTGCTGTCCACCTTCGTCTTCACGCTGGCCCACACGCTGTGGCTGGCCGCCGTCGTCGCCGGGCTGGCCTATGCGTGGCTGTACCGCTGGAGCGGCAAGCTGTGGGTGGCCGTCATCGCCCACGCGGTCACCAACGGCCTGCTGGGGGTGTGGGTCATCGCGACCGGCCGTTGGGAGTTCTGGTGAGGCCCAGGCCGGGCCGCTCCAGGTCCCGGAACGCCTCGAAGACCCAGGACCGCAAGCCGATCACCACGCTGTAGGGCCGCTTCTCGGCCTGGGGCAGCTTCTGGTCCAACAGGTGCTGGCGCGCGAAATCGTCGGCCGCGCGCTGCAGCCGCTCGGCCAGCTCGCGCGCATGACCGGCGCCGAACTCGCCGTGCACCAAGGTCAGCAGCTCGCCCTCGCCGTCGAAGCCGCCAGCGAAGAAGTCCGCCATGACGCGCTCGCGGAAGAAGCTCATCACCGGCCCCTGCGGGCGCCAGCGCAGCGTCTTGGCCACCTTGAGCTTGTAGCGGTTGTTGGGCCGCAGCTCGATGACGCCCAGCCGGTCCAGCTTGACCAGCGCCGCGACGGCATCCGCCTCGCTGAGCCGGTAGCGCGCCAGCACGTCCTCCAGCGCCCACAGGCTCAGGCAGCAGATGGCCACCAGCAGCAGTTTGGGATCCGCCACGACGGCCCTCTCCTGCTCCAGGCTCAGCTCGCGCTGCGCCGGCGCCTGGCCGGCCAGCCGACCCGCCAGCTCGGCGAACTCCAGCTTCAGCACGCGGCAGATTTCGTCCACCCGAGACAGTGGCATCTCGCCGCCCGGCGCCAGCATGCGCTTCACGCTGGACTCGGAGAGATCCAGCTCGCGCGCCAGCTCGGCATAGCTCAGGCCCTGGCTCTTCAGCTCCGCCTTGATGAGTGCGATCAGGGATTGGGTGCTCGACATGGGCGCGAACGGTAGCGCATGGCGCCGCAGCAGGCGCTGGGGGAGCAAAAACCGCTGCTGTGCGACCTGCGCCGAAGGGCACGGCGCGGTGGCGTGGCATGCGCCTGTCGTCGGTCATTTCCGCGACCCGACCCCGCTTTGAGCGCCTGGGAGTGTCATGAAACGCTACCGGCCGGCGCTCGCCGCGCGCCTCGGAACTATTCCCGAGGCCGGCACTCGCGGCATCACGCAAGATCGCGGCCATCGCAACCCGACACGCCTCCACGCCATGTCCTCCACCCCGTTCATCCGCCGCGACACCGGCGCCTGGCGCCTCCAGGTCTGGATCTCCTTCGGCATCAGCGTCGCGCTGTGCGCCTCGGGGCTGGCCTGGCTGCCGGGGCAGGACCTGGACCGCGCATTCATGGTGATGGGCTATGTGTTCTGCCTGTCCACCGCCTTCGCGCTCGCCAAGTTCATCCGCGACAACCAGGCCGCCCAGGTCGACACGCCCATGTGGCGCCTCGTCGTCTGGGCCGGCTTCGTGCTGGCCATGAGCCTGACGGGCTGGGGTCTGTGGCGCATGGAAATCCAGCCGGTGTGGAAGGCCTACCTGGGTGTCTGCTGGCTGTACCTGATCTCCAACGTCTTCACGCTGGCCAAGATGCTGCGCGACGCACACGAGGCCGACCTGCTGGAAGCCCGCCTGCAAGGCCGCCGTGAAGCGGTGGCAGCGGTCGAGACCGAAACCCTATGAACCCGGAGTTCCCCATGAAGCCCCTGTTCGCCGCCCTGACCCTGTCCTTGTCGATCTCGCTGACCGCGCCGACGGCACAGGCCCAGTCCGAGCTGAGCGCGATCTCGGTCGCGCCCGTCGCCCTGTCCGTCATGGCCGTCAGCGCCACCGGCGCGGCGCTCAGCGTGGTCCCGGCCGCCATCCTGTCCGCCGGCGTCACGCTGACCGTCGTCAGCGTGGAGGTGGTCAGCGGCGTGACCGTCTGGGTGCTGGAACGCGCCTCGGACGGCGTGCGCATCAGCCTGCGCACCTCGGGCAAGCTGGCCGAGGGCCTGGTCGTGTCGACCGGCGCCGTGGTCACCGTGTCCGTCATCGGCGCGGGCGCCGTGCTGTCCACGGCCGGCCACGTCATCGCCTTCATCCCCAACGAGATCGGCAAGGCGCTGCTGCACAACGAGCAGGTGAGCCGTTGAGGTTCGCGCTCGCCGCCGCAGCGCTGGTACTGGCGACAGCGGCCCACGCCGGCCGGCCCTGCGAGGAGAAGCCGCAGACCACGCAGCAGGTCGAGCTCGGCCTCAAGCTGGCCCAGGCCACCGCCCAGCAGCTGGAGGCCAGCGGCGCGCAGGTCGCCATCCTGGCGCGCGCGGGGCAGGACCTGTCCAAGTACGGTCTGCAGTGGTCGCACCTGGGCTTTGCCTACAGGGACGCGCGGCAGCAACCGGCCGTCTGGCGCGTGATGCACAAGCTCAACCACTGCGGCACCGACCACGCGGCGCTGTTCCGCCAGGGCCTGGGCGAGTTCTTCCTCGACAGCCCGCACCGCTACGACGCGGCTTTCGTCGTGCTGAGACCTGAGCTGCAGCAGGCGCTGCTGCCGGTGCTGACCGACAACGCCCGCGTGGTGCGCTTCAACGAGCGGCGTTACAGCATGGTGTCCTATGCCTTCGGCACCACCTACCAGCAGAGCAACCAGTGGGTGCTGGAGACGCTGGCCGGCGCGGCGGCGCCCGGCATCAACAGCCGCCGCAGCGCCCAGGACTGGCTGAAGGCTCAGGGCTACCAGCCGACCGACCTGCGCCTGTCGGCCCTGACCCGGCTGGGCGGAAGGCTCACGCAGGCCAACATCGCCTTCGACGATCATCCGACCGCGCGCCGCATCGGCCGGCACATCGACACCGTCACCGCCGACTCGATGTTTGCCTGGCTGCCGCGCGCCGGCCTCTCCGAACCCCTGCAGCTGGTCAAGCAATGAGCCAAGAACATCCGAATCAGTTCGCCCTTTTAGGCCAGCGCCGCTTCGCGCCCTTCTTCTGGACGCAGTTCCTCGGCGCCGCGAACGACAACGTCTTCAAGTTCGCCTTCACGCTGATGGTGACCTACCAGCTGCAGCTGGACTGGCTGCCGCCCAGCATGGCGGGACTGGTCATCGGGGCGCTGTTCATCCTGCCCTTCGTGCTGTTCTCGGCCACCAGCGGCCAGCTGGCCGACAAGCACGACAAGGCGCGGCTGATGCAGTTGGTCAAGAGCCTGGAGATCGCCATCATGGTGATCGCGGCCTGGGGCTTCTATGCCACCAACGTGCCGGCGCTGCTGAGCTGCGTGTTCCTGATGGGCCTGCACTCCACGCTGTTCGGCCCGGTCAAGTACGCCTACCTGCCGCAGCAGCTCAACGAGCGCGAGCTGACCGGCGGCAACGGCATGGTGGAGATGGGCACCTTCGTGGCCATCCTGCTGGGCCAGCTGGCTGGCGGCATCCTGGTGGACACGCCCGTCGTGGGCCCGCAACACGTCGCCTGGGCCTGCCTCGCGCTGGCCGTCCTCGGCCGCGCCACGGCGCAGGCCATCCCCGCCAGCCCGCCCACCGACCCCGGCCTCAAGATCAACTGGAACCCCTTCACCGAGACCTGGCGCAACCTGAAGATCGCCCACGAAGGCCTGGCCGTGTTCCGCTCGCTGCTGGGCATCTCGTGGATGTGGTTCTTCGGCGCGGTCTTCCTGGCCAACTTCCCGGCCTTCGCCAAGGAGGTGCTGCACGGCAGCCCGCAGGTGGCCTCGCTGCTGCTGGCGGTGTTCTCCATCGGCATCGGCATCGGCTCGCTGATGTGCGAGATGCTGTCCAAGCGCCATGTCGAGATCGGCCTGGTGCCGCTGGGCGCCGTGGGCATGAGCATGTTCGCCATCGACCTGTACTTCGCGTCCACCGGCCTGCCGGCCAGCGAGCCCTACAGCGTGGCGGCCTTCCTGGCCCAACCCGCCCACTGGCGCGTGCTCATCGACCTGACGCTGCTGGCGCTGTTCGCGGGCCTGTACAGCGTGCCCATGTATGCGCTGATCCAGCTGCGCGCTCAGCCCACGCACCGCGCCCGCATCATCGCGGCCAACAACATCCTGAACGCGCTGTTCATGATCGCCAGCTCCGTCATCGCCGGCGCGATGCTGGGCGCGGGCATGAGCATCCCGCAGGTCTTCCTGGCGGTCGGCATCGCCAACGCCATCGTGGGCATCTACATCTTCCTCATCGTGCCGGAGTACCTGCTGCGCTTCGTGGCCTTCGTGCTGACGCGGCTGGTCTATCGCTTCCGCATCGTCAACGACGAGCGCATCCCCACCACCGGCCCCGCCGTGCTGGTCTGCAACCACGTCAGCTTCGTGGACGCCGTGCTGCTGATGGCCGCCAGCCCGCGGCCCATCCGCTTCCTGATGGACGCGCAGATCTTCCGCATCCCGGTGCTGGGCTGGATGTTCAAGCTGGCCAAGGCCATCCCCATCGCGCCGCAGAAGACCGACCCGGCCACGTATGAAGCCGCCTTCACCGCCGCTCGCGCCGTGCTAGCCGATGGCGAGCTGGTCTGCATCTTCCCGGAGGGTGGCATCACGCGTGACGGGGAATTGCAGCCGTTCAAGGGCGGCGTCATGAAGTTGATCGATGGCTTGCCCGACGTGCCCGTCATCCCGATGGCGCTGGGCAATTTGTGGGGCAGCTTCTTCTCGCGCGTGGAAGGCGGCAAGGCCATGGTCAAGCCGCTGCGGCGCGGGTTATGGAGCCGGGTCAACCTGACCGTGGACCAGCCGCTGACCCCGGCGGCGGTCACGCCCGACGTGCTGCGCGAGCGCGTGGCGGGGCTGCTGCAAGGGAGAACCGCATGAGCGACAACGAGCAAGCCCCCAAGGTCTGGCGCGTCATCGCCATTGCGCTGCTGGCGGTAGCCACGTTGGGCTTCGGCCTGGCGGGCCTGTGCGGCGCGGCGTTCACGCTGATGTCGATGCCGGACGTGCTGTCCAACCGCTCCGGCAGCTATGCCGGCGCGGCGCTGATCTTCTCGGTGCCCAGCCTGCTGATCGGCGGCGGCCTGGCCTGGGTCTGCGGCCGCGGGCTCTACAAGTTCATCAAGCGCCGCCAGGCGTGATCGCCGACGCCCCCACCGCCGCCTGGGCCCACACCGCCTTCGCCTACGCCGGCATGGCGCTGGGCGCCGCGCTGTGGCGCCGCACGCTCAAGCAACAGCAGCGCGGCGGTGCGCTGGCGCCGGGCAACTTCGGCGTGCTGGTGGGCCTGCTGATCGGCGCGGCCATCGGCAACAAGGCGGTCTTCCTCATCGAGCGGCCCGACATCGCTGCAGCACTCTGGCACAACGGTGCGCTGGCCTTGCCCGGTCAGAGCATCGTGGGAGGCCTGTTGGGCGGTCTGATCGGCGTGGAGATCGCCAAGAAGCTCACCGGCCAGACGCGCAGCACCGGCGACGCGATGGTGCTGCCCATTGCCATCGGCCTCGCCATCGGCCGCATCGGCTGCTTCGTCGCCGGCCTGCATGACGACACCTATGGCCTGCCGACCTCGGCGCCCTGGGGCATGGATTTCGGCGACGGCATCGCCCGCCACCCGACGCAGCTCTACGAGATCGCCATCGTGCTGCCGCTGGGCTGGGCGCTGCACCGCGCGCGCTTCGCCACACCGGGCCTGGCCTTCAAGCTGTTCCTGAACGCCTACCTGCTGTGGCGCTTGGGCGTCGAGTTCCTGAAGCCTGTGCCGGTCGCCTGGCCGCTGGGCCTGTCGGGCATCCAGTGGACCTGCCTGGTCGCACTCGCCGTCTACCTGCCCCTCACGCTGCGCGCCGCCCGCAGAACGCCATGACACGCAAGGTCCGCCCCTACCTGTTCTACGACACCACGCAGTCGGTCTGCACCACCTGCCTGCGGCCCGTGGAGGCCAAGATCGTCATCAAGGACGACCGCGTCTACATGGACAAGTGGTGCCCGGCCCACGGCACCGAGCGCGTGCTGGTCAGCGACGACGCCGACTACTACCGCCTGTGCCGCGAGGTCTACGTGAAGCCACCCGAGATGCCGCAGCGCTTCGCCACGCCGATGAAGTACGGCTGCCCCTACGACTGCGGCCTGTGCCCCGACCACATGCAGCACAGCTGCCTGTCGCTCATCGAGATCAGCGACCACTGCAACCTGCGCTGCCCCACCTGCTATGCGGGCTCCGGGCCCGAGCGGCTGACGCACCGCTCGATGGACGAGGTCATCGCGATGCTGGACGCCGTCGTCGCCAGCGAGGGCGAGGCCGATGTCGTGCAGATCTCCGGCGGCGAGCCCACGCTGCATCCGCAGTTCTTCGACATCCTCGATGCCGCCAAGGCCCGGCCCATCAAGCACCTGATGGTCAACACCAACGGGCTGCGCATCGCGCAGGACGCCGCCTTCGCCGAGCGGCTGGCGGCTTATGCGCCAGGGCTGGAGGTCTACCTGCAGTTCGACTCGCTGCGGCGCGAGGCGCTGATGGACCTGCGCGGCGCCGACCTGCGCCGGCCGCATGACGAGGCGCTGGCGCGGCTGGACGCTTTGGGCCTGTCCACCACGCTGGTGATGACCGTCAAGCGCGGCGTCAACGACGACGAGATCGGCGACGTGATCCGCCACGCGCAGTCGTTCTCCTGCGTGCGCGGCGTGACGCTGCAGCCCATCCAGAACGCCGGCCGCGTGGAGGCCTACGACGCGGCCAAACACCGGCTGACGGTCAGCGAGCTGCGCCGGCGCATCGCCTCTCAGTCAGGCGTGTTCACGCTGGCCGACGTGCTGCCCGTGCCCTGCAACCCCGACACGCTGGCCATGGCCTACGCCTTGCGCGGGCCCGACGGCCTGGTGCCGCTGACCCGCCATCTGGACGCCGCCACGCTGCTGTCCGGCGACCGCAGCACCATCGTCTTCGAGGGCGACCCGGCGCTGAAGTCGGCGGTCTTCAAGCTGTTCTCGACCAACCACTCGCCCGAGGGCCAGGCCAACTGCCTGTCCGAGCTGCTGTGCTGCCTGCCCAAGATTGACGCGCCGCGCCTGAGCTATCGCGACGTGTTCCGCGTGTTGGTCGTGCAGTTCATGGACGCGCAGTCGCTGGACATCCGCGCGCTCAAAAAGAGCTGCATCCACATCGCCCGGCCCGACGGCCGCATGGTGCCGTTCGAGGCCTACAACCTGTTCTACCGGGACGAGCGCCAGACCGAGCTGGCCGCCATCCGCGCCGAGATCGACGCGCAGCGCGAGCGGCGACTGCAGGTCAGGCCGAAGGTGGCATCTCTCGTGCGCGCCTGAACAGTCGCTTCAGGCGCAGCTTCATCGCCCGCGCCGTGCGCCACACCGCGCTGGCCCGCACCCAGGCCAGCAGCTCGGCCTTCCAGCCCGTCCAGCGCGCGTAGAGCTGCGCAAACCAGGCTAGCTGCATCAGCGCCGGCTGGATGAGCTGGAACAGCCAGGCCAGCAGCGCCGTGCCGAACAGCTTGGCCGCGATGATGACGCCCACGCCGAGCAACGCATGCCCCTCGGCCACCAGCCACACGGCGGCGAGCTTGATCGGCAGGATCAGCAGGCTGGGCAGCACCAGCACGGCCAAGGCCCAGCGCGGCGGCAGCCGCCGCAGCAGCGCTTCGAACTGGCGGATGAGCGGCAGCCTGGCGATCAGCGCAAAGGCGCGCCGCAGCGGCTCCCAGCCCCATTCCTCGAACAGGATGAGCAACGCCAGGATGACGCGGACCAGCCAGCGCAGCGGGGCAAGTGGCGATGTGATCACTCAGTCAACCGGTCTTGAAACCAGCAACTGCCGTGCTGCATTCAACTTCCGCTGCCAATAACGCGAGCCCGGAAGTCAGCGTCATTGCGCGCGCTCCAGCGCATGACGCTAGTGCTGTAGCTTTGGAGAATGGCAATGGACTGTTCACTCACCGACCGCGTCGTTCGCAATGCTGGTTCGGAATCCTCTTCCAATGCATCGGGTAGCTGGATGTCATTGAGCAACGCCACTCGTTCAGCTGCCGGGCGGGTTTCCTTCAGCTCCATCCAACCAAAGGACGCCAGCTTGGCAGCTTGAACACTCGGACTTGCGAGCAACTTCAGCAAACGCTCACGCCCTTTGCCGAGCGAGATAACGAAGTCCATGGGGTGGTCCACCGTTCGACCCGGCAGGGGCACATTCGCAACATAGTGAACATCGTTCTCATCGAGGAACTCCTTCACGAGTCCAAAGAAGTCCCCCAAGCTTCGCGGCGTGGCCGCCATCCACAAATCATTGAGCCGACTGATCGCCGTGAGCAAAAAATGAGCGCGCTGCGGAAGGCTATCGGGGGTCACCGACGTCATCAAACGAGCGCCGTCGAACCGAACACCGCAGCCAGCAATTGCATGTTCAATGATCGCCTTGCGGCGCTCAGAGCGCTCTATCGGCACTCCCAAATCAAGCAAATGCTCGACCGTCTTGCCACCATCGTGCAGTAGTAGCTCAGCACCCGTGTTGTCGAGGTACACCTCTATGCCATCGTGGAACGGATCCAGAAAGGGCGTACTCAACACTTGAGACTGCCCTCGCGCGACAGTCACCATCCGGTCTCGCAGCCATGCCAGATACTCGCGCGCAAGGTCCGGCGACTTGGCCAACGCACTCATAACAGAGCCTCGGTGAGACCGGCCGGGAAGCGGACCCGGATGATTTCCAGGAAGCGGCAAAGGGTATCCATTGGACGACCTACGTCATACCAGTCAATAGCCTCCGCCCAAGCCAGGCCATGCCCCTCTCGAAACACATGTAGGTGCGGTCCTCGCAGAACGGTCCCGTCAGGGTTAATGTGTTGCGCCGCGTTGTCGATACGAGCTAGGCCGAAATGTCGGTCCCGCGTTCTGAGTTGCGCTGTGATTTCGTGAGCGTTGCGCTTGAAGGACAGCAAGAACTCCAAATTCCGATCTGTCACGGAGACCACCAGTTCTTCCTGCCGTCGATCCTCGTGCCAAGTCACGCATTCGCGAGCGACGGCTTCCTTGGCCAACTCCAGCAATTGCTGCACGCGTTGAGCAGTCAACATGCTCTTCTCCCTGTTGCTGGCCAATATAGCGCGCGACAGAGTTTGACGCGCCAATTGCCTACATGCTTGAGCTGCCGATGTAAGCCGCGATAGTCGTCAAACTCCGCGCGCCCGGTCCGCGTGGAACTGCGCCCGCCACGCCTCGAAGCGGCCGGCGTCCAGCGCGTCGCGCATCTCCTGCATCAGGTTCAGGTAGTAGTGCAGGTTGTGGATGCTGGTCAGCATCGGGCCCAGCATCTCGCCGCAGCGGTCCAGGTGGTGCAGGTAGGCGCGTGAGAAACCCTTGCAGCATTCGCAGCTGCAGGTCTCGTCCACCGGCCTCTCGTCGGCCTTGTAGCGTGCGTTGCGCAGGCGCACATCGCCGAAGCGCGTGAACAGATGGCCGTTGCGCGCATTGCGGGTGGGCATCACGCAGTCGAACATGTCTATGCCCTGGCTGACGCCTTCCACCAGGTCTTCCGGCGTGCCCACGCCCATCAGGTAGCGCGGCTTGTTCGCCGGCAGCTGGTGGGCCGTGTGGTGCAGGATGCGCTGCATCTCGGCCTTGGGCTCGCCCACGCTCAGGCCCCCGATGGCATAGCCGGGCAGGTCCAGGTCCACCAGGCCTGCCAGCGAGGCGTCGCGCAGGTTCGTGTACATGCCGCCCTGCACGATGCCGAACAGCGCATTCGGGTTCTGCAGGCGGCCGAACTCGGTGATGCAGCGCTTGGCCCAGCGCAGCGACATCTCCATGGACTGCTGCGCCTCGCGCTCGGTCGTCAGCTTGCCCTTGCTCTCGTAGGGCGTGCATTCGTCGAACTGCATGACGATGTCGGAATTCAGCGCCGTCTGGATCTGCATGCTGATCTCGGGCGTCAGGAACAGCTTGTCGCCGTTGACCGGCGACGCGAACTTGACGCCCTCCTCGCTGATCTTGCGCATGTCCCCGAGGCTCCAGACCTGGAAGCCGCCGGAGTCGGTCAGGATGGGCTTGTTCCAGCTCTCGAAGCGGTGCAGCCCGCCGAACTGTGTGATGACGTCCAGGCCCGGGCGCATCCACAGGTGGAAGGTGTTGCCGAGGATGATCTGCGCGCCCATCTCTTCGAGCGACCTCGGCGTGACGCCCTTGACCGTGCCGTAGGTGCCCACGGGCATGAAGATGGGCGTCTGCACGACGCCGTGGTTGAGCGTGAGCGTGCCACGGCGGGCGCGGCCTTCGGTCTTGAGGAGGTCGAACTTCAGCATGGCGCGATTGTCGCCGGCAGGCCTAGACTCGCTCCATGCGCTGGCACCTGTGGCTGATCGGTCTGCTGCTGGCCTGCACCGACGTGGCGGCCTGCGGGCGCTACCGCATGGCCTTCTACGAGTACGCGGCCCTCTACTACCGCGGTGCCGACGGCCAGTACCAGGGCATAGACAAGGACCTGATCGACGAACTGGCGCGCCGCACCGGCTGCCAGTTCGACACCGTGGTCGAGTCGCGGGTGCGCATCTGGGCGCTGATGGAGCAGGGCCAGCTGGACCTGACCGCATCGGCCATCCCGACGCCCGAACGCGAGCGCAGCTTCGAGATGCTGCCCTACCTGCAGTCGCGCCAGCTCACGCTCTTTCATCCGTCCATCGCCCCGGTGCCCGCCACACCGGAGGCCTTCAGCGCCGACCGCCGGCTGCGGCTGCTGGTGGTGCGCAGCTTCCGCTTCGTGCCGACGCTGGAGGCCTGGGTGGCCCGGCTGCGGGCCGACAAGCGCGTGGTCGAGGCCCCTGACCAGCCCACCGCGCTGCGCGCGCTGAAGGCGGGTCGCGCCGAGGCCATGCTGCTGGGCAGCAACTCTCTGGCCCTGACGCGCCGCCAGGACCCGGGGTTCGAGCGCTTCACCGCCGCGTCCTACGCGCCCGACGAGCCCTCGGTCGCGTCGCTGGCCCTGTCCCGCGAGCGCGTCGTGCCGGCCGATCGCCAGCTGATCCGCCAGGCCCTGGCCGCCATGCAGCAGGACGGCAGCCTGGCCGCCATCCTGCGCCGCCACCTGGGGCCGCCGCAGACGCCATAGCACCGCGGCGCGATCGCGACAATCGCGCCATGCCCCTGACCCTCGCCGCCCCCGCCCAGCATGAGCTGGTCGTCAAGAAGAGCCGCTTCCTGGGCTGCGTGGAGCCCTGCGCCGACCGCACCGCGGCGCAGGCTCGCGTGGCGCAGTTGCGCGAGCAGCATCCGGGCGCAGCCCATGTCTGCTGGGCGCTGCTGGCCGGCGGCCACTCCGCCGCCAACGACGACGGCGAGCCCGGCGGCACCGCCGGCCGGCCCATGCTGGACGTGCTGCGCCACCAGGGCCTGGACGGCGTGCTGGCCACGGCCGTGCGCTACTGGGGCGGCGTCAAGCTGGGCGCCGGCGGCCTGGTGCGCGCCTACACCGACTGCATCGCGCAGGCGCTGCTGACGGCCGACAAGGTCGAGCGCGTGGCCCAGGTGGAACTGGGCTGCGAGCTGCCCTATGAGCTGGAGGGGCGCCTGCGGCGGCTGGCCGACCAGCATGGCGCCGTGCTGGCGGACGTGCGGCATGAGGCACGCGTGCACATGCGCTTCTCACTGCCCGTCACGGCCCGCGAGGCGTTCACGGCCGCGGTGGATGAGGCGGCTCAGGGGCGCGTGGGCTGGGTGCGCGACAGCAGCATCGCATCCCCATAGCTGAAGAACCGGTAGCGCTGCGCGATTGCATGGCGGTAGAGCGCCATGATGCGGTCGTAGCCCGCAAACGCGCTGACCAGCATCATCAGCGTGCTCTTGGGCAGGTGGAAGTTGGTGACGAGCCGGTCCACCACGCGGAACTCGAAGCCCGGCGTGATGAAGATGTCGGTCTCACTGGAACCGGCCGCCAGCGCGCCGCCGCGGGCCGCGGATTCCAGCGCGCGCAACGTCGTCGTGCCCACGGCCACCACGCGGCCGCCGCGCGCGCGGCAGGCGGCAATGGCATCCACCGTCGCCTGCGGCACGTCGAACCACTCGCTGTGCATCTTGTGGTCGGCAATCCGCTCCACGCGCACCGGCTGGAAGGTGCCAGCGCCCACATGCAGCGTCACATGGGCCTGCTCGACGCCGCGCTCGGCCAGGCGCGCCAGCAGCGCCTCGTCGAAGTGCAGCGCCGCCGTCGGTGCGGCCACGGCACCAGGCTCCTTGGCGAACACGGTCTGGTAGCGGCGCACGTCGTCCTCGCCGTCGGCATGCTCGATGTAGGGCGGCAGCGGCACGTGGCCATGCGCCTCCAGCAGCGCGAACGGGTCGCCGTCCAGGCGCAGGTGGAACATGCCGTTGTCGGGCCCGCAGCGGCCCAGCACCTCGGCGTCGAAGGCATCGGCAAAGCGCACGCGGCTGCCTGACTTGGGGCTCTTGCTGGCGCGCATGTGCGCCCAGACCTCGCGCGTGCCGGGCAGCACGCGCTCGACCAATGCCTCCACCGAGCCGCCGCTGGCCTTGAAGCCGAACAGCCGCGCCTTGATGACGCGGGTGTTGTTGAACACCAGCAGGTCGCCGGGCTGAAGCAGCTCGGGCAGTTCGCGAAACACGCGGTCCACGGGCAATGCCGCCGAGGCATCCAGGAGCCGCGACGCGGTGCGCTCCGCGGCGGGATGCTGGGCGATCAACTCGGGGGGAAGCTCGAAATCGAAATCGGCGACCGTGTGGGTCGCAGCGGCGGGCGCTTGCATCGTCAGATTGAGGGCCGGACAGACCCGTGCCAATGAAGGGGCGCGAATTCTCCCATCGCCCACCCTTGACCCAACGCAAGGCAGCGCCGGCCGTGCGCTGCCAGCATGACGTTCAGGAGGTTCCCATGACGACTGCCCTGACACCCGGCCAGCACGCCTGGCTGGAAAGCGAGCTGCGCCTGGCGCGCCAGCGCACGCTGGCCGCGCTGCAGGCCCAACGTGGCGGCAGCGACCGCCTGACCCATGCCGCCACGCTGCTGGAAGACGACCCGCAGGAGCACGAACCCGAGCGCGAACTGGACCAGGCCCGCGACGCCCACCTGCTGGCCGAGCTGCAGGCCATCGACGATGCACTGCAGCGCCTGAAGACGCCCGGCTACGGGCGCTGCATGGATTGCGACGCCGCCATCCCCTTCGACCGCCTGCAGCGCCTGCCGCAGGCGCTGCGCTGCGTCGACTGCCAATCCGCCGCCGAAGCCGCCCGCTGACCCCCTGCCGGAGTACCCCATGTTCCATGCCGTCGTCTATCTGGACCACCATCACGCCAAGGTGCTGCATTTCGATGCCCACCAGGCCCATGAGGCCCACATCGCGCCGCATGACCGGCGCGCCCACGGGCATGATGCACACGCCGACCACGCGTTGTTCGAGGCCGTCTGCCAGGCCGTGCAGGACACCCGTGAGGTGCTGGTGACCGGATCGCACCCGGTCATCGGCCAGTTGCGCCACTACATCGAGGCCCACCGTCCGCAGCTGGTACCGCGCATCGCCGACTACCGGCCCGCCGCCGAACTGAGCCAGGGCCAGATGCTGGCCCTGGCGCGGCAGTTCTTCATCAGCTACGACCGCATGGCCGGCGTACCGACGTCGGGCTGAGGGCCGGCCACGAGCCGGGGCTGGCCGTGCGGTATTGCACGCCCGCGCGTCCGTCATGGCCAGCGTTGTCAGCGAAGGGTCACGGGGCAATGGTGGGATACGCCGTCGCCGCGCGCCGCCGGCACTCCCACTGCCCCCCCGCCCCGTGAAGCGTCGCGCCTGTCTCGCCCTGCCCCTCCTGCTCGCCAGCGCAGCCGCGCCGACGCAAGCCGCAGCGCCGCCCGCCGCGCTGCTGGGCATCACCGAGAACCTGCCGCCGCTGAACTACCAGGACGAACAAGGCCCGCAAGGCTTCAGCGTCGAGCTGCTGCGCCTGATGGCGGCGCACGCCGGCCTGAGCCTGGAGCTGCGCGTGCTGCCCTGGGCCCGCGCGGTGCAGATGGCCGAGTCCCACGCGCACAGCGTGCTGTTCTCGCTGACGCGCACGCCCGAGCGCGAGGCGCAGTTCCAGTGGGTGGGGCCCATCGCCCAGCGCCGCATCCTCATCTACCGGCTGGCCAGCCGCGACGATCTGAAGCTGCAGCAGCTCGACGAGCTGGACGGAGCGCGCATCGGCGTGGTGCGCGACTCGGCCGCCGACCGCAGCCTGCAGGCCGCCGGCCTGCGCCCGGGCATCGAGCTGGAGCAGGGGCTGGACGACGCCACCAACATGCGCAAGCTGCTCGCCGGCCGCATGGAGTACATCACCCTGCTGGACTGGGCCGCGGCCTGGAACCTGCGCCAGCTGCAGCTGCCCTACGGCACGCTGCGGCCCGTGCTGGAGCAGGACACGGCGCGCAGCTATTTCTACGGCCTGCGACCCGACGCCGCCGCCTGCAGGCGGCGCTGGACCGGCTCAAGCGCGACGGGCGCTATGAACGGCTGCGGCTGCGCTACTTTCGCTAGGGCCTTTTCACACGACGGGAGCAGGTCGCGTTGAGGCCAGAAAGCCCGCGAGCAAGGCGCAAAGCGCAGCCGGGTTGAACACCCGGCGAGCATTTGCAACGCCGCGCGCGGGCTTTCTGGCCTCAACCCGAAGGGAAGGCCATCCGCCAGGGGCCACTCGGCGTTGCACCGCTTGCCCGCATATCAATGCGGGCAAGCGGTGCGCCTTGATTGGCCCCTGGCGGATGGCCTTCGCGGCCTACTTCCGTCGTGTGAAAAGGCCCTAGCCCGCCAGCTGCTGGTGAACCCGCTGCGCCAGCGGCTGCAGCTCGGTGGCCGGCTGTGCGCTGAGGGCGTAGCCGAAGTCGCCGTCGGTCCAGTACAGCGTGGTGCGGCCGTCCTGCTGCAGCAGCCGGAACGCCGTGCCCGCGGGCGCGGCACCGGGTGCGAACACGGCCATGTACAGGGTCAGCCGGTCACCGTCGGCGTTCTCGTACATGAACTGCGCGCGCGCGCTGCCGGCGCCGGACGCACCGGAGTCGCCCGGCAGCAGCCGCCCGCCGAGCAGCGCATAGCCGCGGTCGCTCAGCACCGGCACCTTCAGCGGCCGCCCCAGGCGCTTGCTCAACCATTGCACGAGGTGCGCCTGCTCGGCGGCCGACACCTCCACCGGGTGCCGCTTCTCGGCGCTGTAGACGGCGAAGGCCACGCCGGCCTCGCGGGCAAACTCAGGCACGCTCGCGGCGCGGCCGGCCGCCGCCTGCGCAGGCCAGGCCGGCATGCCGGCGTCATGGCGGCCCCATTGGTAGCCGCCGGCCAGGCCCAGCGCGACCAGCAGTGCCGCGGCCAGCGCCTGCGGCAGCGCCAGCCGCCAGCGTCGGCCGGCCGCGGCGCGCCGCACGATGCCGCTCAGCTCGGGCGGCGTCTCGTCCAGCGGCCAGTCGCGGGCCAGGCCGCGCAGCGCCAGGCGCTGCGCCTGCCACTGAGCGACGCGCGCCGCCGCCGCCGGGTCGCTGCCAAGCCGCTCCAGCACGGCCACGCGCTGCTCCAGCGGCAGTTGCCCGTCGACGAAGGCATGCAGCTGCGCCTCGTCCGGCGGCAGCGGCTGGGGATGGGGGTCTTGGCTCATCGCTTCATCCGCGCCAGGTTCACGATCTGCGCGCCCGCGGGCGGGGCGGCGGGCGCAAGCCGTTGCCGCAGGGCCTCGCGCCCGCGGTGCAGGCGCGACATGACGGTGCCGATGGGCACGCCCAGGATTCCGGCGGCTTCGGCATAGGTGTACTCCTCCACCGTCACCAGCAGCAGCACCGCGCGCTGGCCGGCGGGCAAGGCCGCCAGCGCCTGCTCCAGATCCAGCCGCTCGTCGGCCGGCACCGCGCCGTCGGCGCGGTCGGGCTGCTCGTCCAGCGGCGCATGGCCGTCGTCCAGGTGCCAGTCGCGCAGCTGGTTGAGGTGCAGGTTGTGCATGATGGACAGCACCCAGGGCCGCAGCGACGTGCCCGGGCGCCACAGACTCCACTTGCGGCAGGCCCGCTCCAGCGTGTCCTGCACGAGGTCGTCGGCCCGCGTGGCGTCGCCGGTCAGCAGCCGCGCATACCGGCGCAGGGCCGGTATGTGGGCGAGCAGCTGTTCGACGGACACGCCGGGCCTGAGCTGTCAGGGCCGGGCCAGCTGCCAGACCTTGTTGAAGCCGTCGCCGCTGCGGTCGCCGGGCTTCTGGTCCTTGACCCAGAAGTACAGCGGCTTGCCCTTGTAGGCCCACTGGCGGCTGCCGTCGTCGCGCGTGACGACGCTCCAGTCGCCGCGCGCCGAGGCATCGGCCGCGGCCGTCAGCGGCGGCCAGTTGGCGGCGCAGGGGCCATTGCAGACGCTCTTGCCGCTGCCGGCGGCGTCCTTGTCGAAGGTGTAGAGCGTCATGCCGTTGGCGCCCACGAGGGCGCCGTTGCTGGCGGTGGCCGGCGCCGGCGGTGCGGAGGCACAGGCGCCCAGCAGGAGGGCGGCGGCCAGCGGGAGGAGGCGGAGCTGCATGTCGGTTCTCGCAAAGGAAGGTGACATGACGGTAAACACGCAAGGGCCGTCCACTATTCCATGCCGCCAGAATGCCGGCCATGACCGCGCCGCCCCCGCCCCAGGACAAGCCCAAATCCGCGCCCCAGAAGGCGCTGGAGAAGCTGGGCCTGGTGCGTGACATCGACCTGGCCCTGCACCTGCCGCTGCGCTACGAGGACGAGACCCGCATCACCCCCATCGCCGCGCTGCACGACAACGAGCCGGCGCAGGTGGAGGGCGTCGTGGTGGACTGCCAGGTGGAACTGCGCAGCCGCCGCCAGCTGCTGGTGCGCGTGAAGGACGAGTCCGGCACGCTGCTGCTGCGCTTCCTGCACTTCTACCCGTCGCAGCAGAAGCAGATGGCGGTGGGCACCCGGCTGCGCGTGCGCGGCGAGGCGCGCATCGGCTTCTTCGGGCGCGAGATGGTGCACCCGGTGGTCAAGGTGGTGGACGAGGACACGCCGCTGGCCGCATCGCTGACGCCCGTCTACCCGGCTTCGGCGCAGCTGCCGCAGGCCTATCTGCGCAAGGCGGTGGCGTCAGGGCTGGCGCGGGCCGACCTGCGCGAGATCCTGCCGCCGGGCGTGGTGCCGCAGGGTCTGCCCACGCTGAAGGAGGCGCTGACCTATCTGCACCACCCGCCACCCAGCGCCTCGCAGGACGCACTGCACGAACACCACCACCCCGCCTGGCACCGGCTCAAGTTCGAGGAGCTGCTGGCCCAGCAGCTGTCGCAGCTGCAGGCCCAGCGCGAGCGGGCGCTGCTGGTGGCGCCGGCGCTGCGCGCACGGCCCGGCGGCCTGCACGAGAAGCTGCTGGCGACACTGCCCTTCCAGCTGACCGCCGCCCAGCAGCGTGTGTCCGAGGAGATCGCGCAGGACCTGGCCCGCCCCCAGCCCACGCACCGGCTGCTGCAGGGCGACGTGGGCTCGGGCAAGACGGTGGTGGCCGCGCTGGCTGCGGCGGTGGCCATCGACGCGGGGTGGCAGTGCGCGCTGATGGCGCCCACCGAGATCCTGGCCGAGCAGCATTTCCGCAAGCTGATCGGCTGGCTGGAGCCGCTGGGGCTGAAGGTCGCCTGGATCACCGGCAGCGTGAAGGGCAAGGCGCGGCAGAAGATGCTGGACGCCGCCGCCTCGGGCGAGGCCCAGCTCATCGTCGGCACGCACGCCGTCATCGAGGACAAGGTGCGCTTCGCCAGGCTGGGCCTGGCCGTCATCGACGAGCAGCACCGCTTCGGCGTCGCGCAGCGGCTGGCGCTGAGGGGCAAGCTCAAGGCAGGCGCCGACGCCGGGCCGCCCCAAGGCGGCGCGCGCCCCCTCGGGGGGCAGGAGCCGCACATGCTGATGATGAGCGCCACGCCCATCCCGCGCACGCTGGCGATGACCTATTTCGCCGACCTGGACGTGTCCACCATCGACGAGCTGCCGCCGGGCCGCAGCCCCATCGTGACCAAGGTGTTCACCGAGTCCAAGCGCCACGACGTGGTCGACAAGATCCGCATGGCGGTGGCCGACGGCGCCCAGGTCTACTGGGTCTGCCCACTGGTCGAGGAGAGCGAGGCGGTGGACCTGCGCAACGCGACCGAGACGCACGCCGAGCTGAGCGAGACGCTGGCCGGCACGTCGGTGGGACTGCTGCACGGGCGCATGTCGCCTGCGACCAAGGCGGCCGTGATGGCGCAGTTCTCCAGCGGCGCGATGAGCGTGCTGGTGGCGACGACGGTCATCGAGGTCGGCGTGGACGTGCCCAACGCCAGCCTGATGGTCATCGAGCATGCCGAGCGCTTCGGCCTGGCGCAGCTGCACCAGCTGCGCGGCCGTGTCGGGCGCGGCGCCAAGGCCAGCGTGTGCGTGCTGATCTACAGCCCGCCGCTGTCCGACACCGGCAAGTCGCGGCTGAAGGCCATGGCCGAGACGACCGACGGCTTCGAGATCGCGCGGCGCGACCTCGACATCCGCGGCCCGGGCGAGTTCATGGGTTCGCGCCAGAGCGGCGCCGAGCTGCTGCGCTTTGCAGACCTGCAGGAGGACGCGCCGCTGCTGGTCGCCGCCCGCGAGCTGGCGCCATGGCTGCTGGACGAGCATCCCGAGGCCGCGCGACGGCAGGTCGCGCGCTGGCTCGGGACGAAGGCGGAGTTCCTAAAAGCCTAGGCTCACTTGCAGCTGAAGCTCTTGGCGTTGACTTCCCTGACGTTGCCGGCGCCGCAGGTGGCGACGGCGCTTTCGCTCATCTTGGCGATGGCGTTGGTGTCCGCCGGGATCGAGCCGGCCGGCGGGGCGAAGACGCAGGCGCTCAGCAGGGCAGCGGCGGTCAGCGAAACGGCGAAGGCAGCAAAACGGTTCATTCGGATTCTCGGGGTCAGGTGTTGAAGAGACGCGCATCCTCGCCGATACAAGGGCCGGCCCGGCCAGGCGGGCGACGGGCTGCAGATCGGCCGGGACAGACTGCACCCCCCTCCGACCTGCGGCATTCATCCGCCCAGGCAGACGCCCAGGTCACGCGCCGTGGCCAGCGTGTCGCCGTCCAGCGGCACGGCCTTCATGCGGCCGGCCACCTCGGCCAGCGGCACGGGCACGACGCGGTGGCCGTCCAGCGCCACCATGACGTCGTCCAAGCCGTCGGCCAGTGCGCGCACCGCCGCCGCGCCGAAGCGCAACGACACGACGCGGTCGAAGGCCGTGGGGCTGCCGCCGCGCAGCAGGTGGCCCAGCACCACGCAGCGCGCGTCCTTGCCCGTCAGGCGCCCGAGCGACTGGCTGACCTGCTCGCCGATGCCACCCAGCCGCTCGGCATGGCCGGCCTCGGCCGGCGCCAGCAGCGCGCGCTGGCCGCCGCGCGGCAGGGCGCCCTCGGCCACCACCACGATGGAATAGGACAGGCCCAGCGCGTCGCGCCGCGCCACCAGCTCGGCCACCGGCGCCAGGTCGAAGGGCAGTTCGGGCAGCAGGATGGCATGCGCCCCGCCGGCCAGGCCGGCATGCAGCGCGATCCAGCCGGCGTAGCGGCCCATCACCTCGACGACGATGATGCGGTGGTGGCTGGCGGCGGTGGTGTGCAGGCGGTCGATGCACTCGCTGGCAAAGGCCACGGCGGTGTCGAAGCCGAAGGTGACGACGGTGCGGTCCAGGTCGTTGTCTATGGTCTTGGGCACGCCCACCACGCGCAGGCCGCGCTGCGCCAGCCGGTGCGCGATGGCCAGCGAGCCGTCGCCGCCCACGGCCACCAGCGCGTCGACGCGCTCGCGGGCCAGCGCGTCCAGCAGGTCCTGCGAGCGGTCGAGCAACTGCACGCTGCCGTCGGCCTGCGGCGTGGGGTAGGCGAAGGGGTCGCCCTTGTTGGTGGAGCCCAGCAGCGTGCCGCCCAGGCTGGCGATGCCCTCGACCCGCTCGGCCGTCAGCGCCAGGCAGCCGCCGTCGCGGTAGCGCTCGGGGCGCAGCAGGCCGTCGTAGCCGTCGCGGATGCCGATGCAGTCCCAGCCGCGCAGCAGCGCGGCGCGCGTGACGGCGCAGGTGACGGCGTTCAGGCCGGGCGCGTCGCCGCCCCCGGTGGTGATGGCGATGCGGCGGATGGAGGGTGTGGTGGCAGGCATGGCGGGAGTCTGCTACAGCTCCAGCCTCTCCCGCAGCAGCTTGGCCTGGCGGCGCGACACCTCGACCTGGTGGCCGTCGCGCAGCGTGACGCGGTAGCCGTCGCTGCTGGACGGCGCGATGGCCTGGATGCAGCGCAGGTTGATGAGGTGGCTGCGGCTGGCGCGGAAGAACAGCTGCGGGTCCAGCTTCTCCTCCAGGCTGGTCAGCGTGCGGTTGATCAGCGGGCGCTGACCGTCGAACCAGGCCTGGGCATAGTTGCCGCAGGCCTCGAAGCCGGCGACGTCGCCCAGCCGCACGAACCAGCAGCGCTCGCCGTCGCGCAGGAAGACCATGTCATCCGCGCCCTTCAGGGCCGTGCCCGCTGAAGCAGCGCCGGCGGGCGGCGGGCGCAGCCGCGCGCGGGCCTTGGCCAGCGCTTCCTCCAGGCGCTCGGGCGCGATGGGCTTGAGCAGGTAGTCCAGCGCGTTGCGCTCGAAGGCGGCCAGCGCATGCTGGTCGTAGGCGGTCGTGAAGACGACCAGCGGCAGGTGCTCGATCTGGTCCAGCAGGTCGAAGCCGGTCGCGCCGGGCAGCTCCACGTCCAGCAGCAGCAGCTCGGGGCGCTGCGTGTCGATGGCCTCGCGCGCGGGCGCCAGCTCGGCGGCCTCGCCGACGATGTCGGCATCGGGGATGGCGGCCAGCAGCGTGCGCAACTCCTGGCGGGCCAGGCGCGAGTCCTCGACGATGAAGATCTTCATGCGGCCAGTGTCACACTGACCTGCACACGGCCGTCCTCGGCGCCGATGCGGCAGTCTGCCCCCGGCCCACCGGCGCGCGCCAGACGTTCACGCAGGTGCACCAGGCCCAGGCCCGTGCTGGTCGGCGCATCGGGCACCGCCCCCCACTGGCCGGGGTTGTCGACGGCCAGGGTCAGCGTGTCGCCGTCGCGCGCGATGCGGATGTCCACCACGCCGCCGCCCGGCGTGCGCGCGATGCCGTGCTTGATGGCGTTCTCCACCAGCAGCTGCAGCAGCATGGGCGGCACGCTGGCGCCGGCGGTCGCGGGGTCCACCTGCCAGTCCACGCGCAGCCGCTCCTCGTGGTGCAGCTGTTCCAGCGCCACGTAGTCGCGCACGACGGCCAGCTCGTCGGCCAGCGGCACGCGCTCCTTGGCGCTGTGCTGCAGCGTGTGGCGCAGCGTGTTGGACAGCCGGCTCAGCATCTCGCGGGCGCGTACCGGGTCTTCGTTGATGAGGGCGCGCAGGTTGTTCAGCGCGTTGAACAGGAAATGCGGGTTGATCTGGGCGCGCAGCACCTGCAGCTCCAGCGCGCGGGCGGCGGCCTCGGCCTGCCACTTGGCGATCTCGCCGCGGCGCCAGCGCTGCACCATGGTCACGCCGACCCACACGGCCAGCCACAGCCACAGCAGCACGCAGGTATTGAGCGCGTAGGTCAGCAGCACGGACCAGCCCCGCGGCATGCCCGGCGGGAACTCCAGCAGGCCCAGCAGCACACCGGCGCGGTTGACGACGAAGATCAGCCCCTGCAGCGTCAGCGCGAACAGCGCGGGCATGAACAGCAGGCGCAGCAGCAGCGCGCGGGGCGGCAGGTCCAGCCAGGCGCGGCGCAGGGCCAGCGCGCGCAGGGCCTCGCTGGACAGCCACAGCCCGCTGCCGAGGAACACCATCGTGAAGACGATGGAGCCGGTCAGCACCCCGAAGCTCGCGACCATGGCCAGCGACAGACCGACATAGAGGCTCCACAACGTCGCCTGGATGGCGCTGCGCGTGCGCGTTCTCATGCCTCCCCCGTCTCTGTGCCTATCGGGCGGCCAGGAAGGTCTTGAGCTCACCGACCAGCCAGTCGGCATCGTCCCACATGAGGAAGTGGTAGCCGCGCTGGCTCATGCGGACCTGCACGCCGGCCAGGCCGGCGTACTGGGTCTCGAAGATCTTCTGTGTGCCATCCAGCGTGGACCCCATGGGCTCGTAGGCGGCCCAGGCGCCCAGCACCAGCGTGGGCGCGGTGACCTTGGGCAGCAGCGGGCGCAGGTCTTCACCCCACAGTTCGGACATGGCCTGCGCCGTGGTGGCGCGCTCGCTGGCCAGGCCCCAGGCGACGACGCGCTCGACGTTCGCCGGGCTGCGGCTCATGCCGCCGGCGCCCTGGCGCGTGCCGGCCTCCCACTGTGCCTGGCTGGCGGACAGCATCTGCTGGCGCATGCCGGCGGCCATGCCGCGGGCGGCCTCGGGCGTCATGCCGCGCAGGCCGGCCAGGAAGGGCAGCGAGTCGACGACGACCAGGCGCGCGATGCGCCCCGGCTGCTCGGCCGCCATCTGCAGCGCCAGCGCACCGCCCAGGCTGTGGCCGATGACGGCGGGCTGGTCCAGCCGGCGGTCGTCCAGGTAGGCCAGCAGGCGGTCGCGCATGGCGGTCTGGAAGTGCTCCGTGGCAACGGCCGGCACGCCTGCAAAGCCGGGCAGCTGCACGATGTGGCATTGCACGCCGGGCTGCAGCGCGGCGCAGGTCTCGGTCCAGACGGCGGCGGCGCTGTTCAGGCCCGGGATCATCAGCACCGGCCGGCCCTGGCCGACCACCTCGACGCGCAGGTCGCGGAACTCGGCGGGCGCGGCCTCGCTGCGGCCCACGTACAGGGCCGTCAGGATGCCCACCGCGGCGCCGAACAGGCCCATCCAGGAACGCTTGCGGCTGCTCATGCTTGTCTCCATCCAGGTTTGTGATGGAGTGCATGTTGCCGAGGTTCGGGGGTGTGACCCGGGGTGCGATGACGAACGGCGCGTCGCCGGGACGAACGGCAAGCCGCAGGGGCGGGTGGGCGCTACTTCAGCCGCTGCGCCCAGTAGACCAGCACCTCCGTCTGCGGCTGCAGATCCGTCGGGCTGTAGCGGTAGACCGGCACGATGTTGATCGCATCCAGCGTGTTCAGGCCCGAGATGATGCGGCCGAACACGGCATAGCCGGGGTTGGCGGCGCTCTGGTAGTCCAGGCCGGTGTTGTCCACCACGTTGAAGAAAAACTGGCTGGTGGCCGAATCGGCGTCGCTGCGGCGGGCCATCGCGATGGTGCCGCGCAGGTTGGAGAGGTTGTTGTTGCTCTCCAGCTTGATGGGCGCATACAGCGGCTGCTTCTCGATCATGCCGCTGCGATAGCCTCCGCCCTGCACGACGAAGTCGCGGTCCACGCGGTGGATCAGCGTGTTCGAGTAGAAGCCTGCGGCGACGTATTTGTAGAAGTTGGCCACCGTCTGCGGCGCATAGCTGTCGTACAGCTCGACGACGATCTCGCCGCTGCTGGTCAGCATGCAGACCGTGCCCCATTGGCTGGCCGCGGAGGCGGCCAGGCCGGCCGCGCTGCAGGACAGCGTGGGCGGGTTCGGATTGGGGTTGGGCCGCGGGTTGGACCCGCCGCCGCCTCCGCCGCCGCCGATCTCCACATAGCCCCCGCCACCGCAGGCGGACAGGGTCAGGACGGACAGCAGAACGGCAACGCGACGCAGCATGGCAGCACCCGGAACATGAGGGGGCCTGCCCAACGCATCAGCGGCCGGTGCCGCTGACAGGCTGTCGCAGTTGGTTACTGAAGGGGAATGACCTTGGCTTCGGTGATGGTCACGTCGACCAGCGGCGTGTTGTTCGGCTCACCGGTGGTGTTCACCGCGCGGATCTTGTCGACCACGTCCAGCCCGGCCGTGACCTGGCCGAAAACGGCATAGCCCGGGTTGTCGGCGTTCACGTAGTTGAGGCCGGTGTTGTCGACCGTGTTGATGTAGAACTGGCTGGTGGCACTGTCGGGCACGCCAGTGCGGGCCATCGCGAGGGTGCCGCGCAGGTTGGACAGGCCGTTGCGGCTTTCCAGCGCGATGGGGCCGTAGGTGGGCGTCTTCTCCTGCAGTGCGCCGGCGGCGTTGCGGGCCACGCCGCCACCCTGGATGACGAAGTTGGCGATGACACGGTGGAACACCGTGTTGGTGTAGAAGCCGTCGTTCACGTACTTCAGGAAGTTGTCCACGCTGATGGGCGCATGGGTGCGGTCCAGGCCCAGCTCGATGACGCCCTGGGTGGTGGTGAGGCGCACCTTGTGCGTGACCGTCAGCGTGACGGGCGGAACGGGCGTGGGCGTGCTGCCGCCGCCACCACTGCTGCCACCGCCACCGCCGCAGGCGGTCAGGGCCAGGGAGCTTGCCAGTGCCAACAGCGCACGGCGAGGAAATCGGTTCAGGCTCATCTCAAACTTCTAGGTTGTCGATCAAACGGGTCGTGCCAAGTCTGGCGGCGGCCAGCGCGACAAGCGGCTGGCCGTCCACGGCGCCACTCAGGTCGTGGCGGACCCGGAGTGTGACGTAATCCGGCAACCAACCGGCGTCGCGCAGCGATTGCATGGCGTCGGCCTCCATGGCCGCGAGGTCGCGCTCGCCGCCCTGCCAGCGGGCGATCAAGGCCTGCAACGTGCGCGACAGCCGCAGCGCCTCGGTCTTCTCGGCCTCGCTCAGATAGCCGTTGCGCGACGACAGCGCCAGGCCTTCCGGGCTGCGGCGCGTCTCGCCGCCGTGGATGGCGATGGGCAGGGCCATCTGCGCCGTCATGCGGCGCAGCACCATCAGCTGCTGGTAGTCCTTCTTGCCGAACACGGCCAGCGTGGGCTGGACGATGTTGAACAGCTTGTGCACGACGGTGCAGACGCCGGTGAAGAAACCGGGGCGGAAGTGGCCTTCCAGGATGTCGGCCAGCTCGGCCGGCGGCTGCACCTTGTAGCCCTGGGGCTCGGGGTAGAGCTCCTGCTCCGACGGCGCGAAGACGATGTCGCAGCCCGCGCCTTCCAGCAGCTCGCAGTCGCGCGCCAAGGTGCGCGGGTAGGTGTCGAAGTCCTCGTGCGGCGCGAACTGCAGCCGGTTGACGAAGATGCTGGCGACCACCGCGCCGGCCGGGCCCACCAGTTCGCGCGCCTGCCGGACCAGCTGCAGGTGGCCCTCGTGCAGGTTGCCCATGGTGGGCACGAAGCCGCGCGCGCGGTGGATGGCGAGCGCCTCGCGCAGTTCGCTGATCTTGTGGATGACCTGCATGGTCAGAACCCGTGCACGTCGTTGACCGGGAAGGCCCCGGCCTTCACCTCGTCCACATAGCCCTTCACCGCCGACAGCACCGAGTCCTTGCCGGCCATGAAGTCCTTGACGAAGCGCGGCTTGCGGCCCGGCGTGATGTTGAGCATGTCGTGCAGCACCAGCACCTGGCCCGAGGTGCCCACGCCCGCGCCGATGCCGATGACGGGCACCGGCGACGCGGCGGTGATCTCGGCGGCCAGCGCAGCCGGCACCATCTCGTACAACAGCATGGCCGCACCGGCCTCGACGGCTTCCTGCGACTCGCGCTTCATGCGCGCCGCGCCTGCCTCGTCGCGGCCCTGCACCTTGAAGCCGCCCAGCGCGTTGACCGTCTGCGGCGTGAAGCCCAGGTGCACGCAGACCGGGATGCCGCGCTCGCTGATGAAGCGCACCGTCTCCGTCGTCCAGCCGCCACCCTCCAGCTTGACCATGTGGGCGCCGGCCTTGACCAGCGCGGCCGCGCTCTTCCAGGCCTCTTCCTTGCTGACGTGATAGCTGTCGAAGGGCAGGTCGGCCACGATCCAGGCCCACCGGTGGCCGCGCGACACGCAGAACGTGTGATAGACCATGTCCTCCAGGCTCACCGGCGCCGTGGACCCGCGGCCCTGCAGCACATTGCCCAGGGAGTCGCCGATCAACAGCACGTCCACGCCGGCCTCGTCCAGCAGGCTGGCGAAGGCCGCGTCGTAGCAGGTCAGCATCGCGATCTTCTCGCCGCTGGCGTGCATCTGAGCCAGCCGCGGCAAGGTCATGGGCTTGCGTTCAGTCATGAGGTTCTCCGTATAAACCCTGGGAGCCCTCGTGGGGCGGCGGCAGTGTAGCGTTCGGGTCCTTTCCCTGAAGCCGCCCCCCGCCATGACCCTGACCGAGTTGCGCTACATCGTCGCCGTTGCCCGCGAGCGCCATTTCGGCCGTGCCGCCGAGGCCTGCTTCGTGTCGCAGCCGACGCTGTCGGTCGCCATCAAGAAGCTGGAGGAGGAGCTGGACATCAAGATCTTCGAGCGCGGCGGCAATGAGGTGTCGGTGACGCCGCTGGGCGAGGAGATCGTGCGCCAGGCGCAGTCGGTGCTGGATCAGGCCGGCGCCATCAAGGAGATCGCCAAGCGCGGCAAGGACCCGCTGGCCGGCGCGCTGCGGCTGGGCATCATCTACACCATCGGGCCCTACCTGCTGCCGGAGCTGGTGCGACACACCATCGAGCAGTACCCGCAGATGCCGCTGATGCTGCAGGAGAACTTCACGGTCAAGCTGCTGGAGATGCTGCGCACCGGCGAACTGGACTGCGCCATCATGGCCGAACCCTTCCCCGACACCGGCCTGGCCACGGCGGCGCTGTACGACGAGCCCTTCGTCGTCGCGCTGCCGGCCTCGCACCCGCTGGCCGACCGCGCCACCATCAGCGCCGAGGAGCTCAAGCGCGAGACCATGCTGCTGCTGGGCACCGGCCACTGCTTCCGCGACCATGTGCTGGAGGTCTGCCCCGAGTTCGCCCGCTTCTCCAGCGACGCCGAGGGCATACGCCGCAGCTTCGAGGGCTCGTCGCTGGAGACCATCAAGCACATGGTGGCGTCCGGCATGGGCGTGACCGTGGTGCCGCGGCTGTCGGTGCCGCGCGAGAAGTCGGCGCACCTGCGCTTCGTGCCGTTCAGCGCGCCGGTGCCGACACGCCGCGTCGTGCTGGCGTGGCGGCGCAGCTTCACGCGCTACGAGGCCATCGCGGCGCTACGCAACGCCATCTACGCCTGCGAGCTGGTCGGGGTGACGCGGCTGAGCTGAACTTCAATCTAGGGGGTGACGGGTAAACCCGCCCTTTGGCTCGGGGGAGTGCGACGGATTTCACACTTCTTCACGGTTTTATCCTGGAAGAACCATGTCGCGGCGCCTATGAGGCGCCGCTTTCGTTGTTCATCCTGGGAGTTTTCCGTGAGCCGTACCCGTCTCCTGCATGCGCTGGCCGCCGCCGCAGCCATCAGCTGCGCCGCCCCCGCCGCTGCCCTCAACATCGTGCTGGTCGACTCGACCAACAGCTTCGGCACCTCGCCCAACGGCGCCGCCGCACTGCTGGCCTTCCAGAAGGCCGCCAATTACTGGAACCAGACGCTGACCAACGACGTCACGCTGCACTTCGACATCAGCTTCAACTCGCTGCCTGCCGGCGTGCTGGGCTCGACGCGCAGCTACAGCAACGCCGTGGCCGTCACCGACGTCTATGCAGGGCTGGCCAACACCGGCACGACCGCGCTGGACGCCATCGCCGTGGCCAACCTGTCCAAGCTGAACGCCGGCGGTGGGCTGACCATGCGCACCAACAACTACTTCGACGTCGCCAACAAGGTGGGCCTGCAGGACGCGACCGTCGCGCGCACCGGCAACGCCGTCATCAACAACTACCTGGACGTGAACCAATCCGTCATCAAGGCACTGGGCCTGACCGGACAGGCCTTCGGCACGATGAACCGGTATGACGCCAGCATCCAGTTCAGCAGCCAGTTCGCCTTCGACTTCAACCCCACCAACGGCATCGATGCCGGCAAGTACGACTTCACCGCCGTCGCCGTGCACGAGATCGGCCACGCACTGGGCTTCGTCAGCGGCACGGACACCTTCGACATCGTCATGCACGGCACCGGCCCGCTGGCCGCGGACTTTGAAGCCGGCGCCTTCGGCAGCGCGGACATCGCCGACTTCTACATCGGCAGCACGCTGGACCTGTTCCGCTACGGCAACTCCGTCGGCGCCGACGGCAAGGCCGTGCTGCAGTGGTCGGCCAACCGCGATGCCTATTTCTCCATCGACGGCAAGACCATGTTCGGCCTCGGCGACGCGGCCTACCAGGAAGAGGCCACCTTCTCCACCGGCGCCTACTCCGGCGACGGCGCCCAGGCCTCGCACTGGAAGGACAACATCGGCTTCATCGACCCCGACGCGCCGGGCTGCCTGCAAAGCACCCGCCCGATCGGCATCATGGACCCGACCTCCTCGCCCTGCCACACCGAGAACGTCACGCGCAACGACATCGCCGCCTTCGACGCCATGGGCTGGAACACCAGCATCGATGCGCTGACCAACAAGGGCTACGCGGTCAGCTCGGCCGACATCTACGCGATGGAAGGCGTGGCCGTCGCCGTGCCCGAACCCGGCACCTGGGGCATGCTGGCCCTGGGCCTGGGCGTGATCGGCTTCCTGGGCCAGCGCCGCCGCCGCGCCGACTGATCCCGGCGCCCAGCACCCGCATCAAGCCCGCCCGCGCGCCGCGCCGGCGGGCTTTCTTTCGGGGTAGAGGCGCGCGCGCTGAATCCGTTAGGCTTGCCCCATCCCCTTTCGGAGCCCCCCATGCCCAAGAAATCGACCCCGTCCCCCGCCATCAGCATCGGCATCGGCGACAAGGACCGCGCCGCCATCACCGCCGGCCTGTCCAAGCTGCTGGCCGAGACCTACACGCTGTACCTGACCACGCACAACTTCCACTGGAACGTGACCGGGCCCATGTTCAACAGCCTGCACGCGATGTTCATGGCCCAGTACACCGAGCTGTGGAACGCGGTGGACCCGGTGGCCGAGCGCATCCGCTCGCTGGGCCACCCCGCCCCGGGCAGCTATGCCCAGTTCGCCAAGCTCAGCGGCCTGCCCGACGCGCCGCCCAAGCCGCCCAAGGCGCTGGAGATGGTGCGCATCCTGAAGCAAGGCCACGAGGCCGTCGCCCGCACCGCGCGCGAGCTGTTCCCCACCGTCGACAAGGCCGGCGACGAGCCCACGGCCGACCTGCTGACGCAGCGCATCACCGTGCACGAGCAGACGGCCTGGATGCTGCGCAGCCTGCTGGAGGAGTGAACGAGGCCCGACGCCGCCCCGGTCGCCTGCGCGCGGCGCTGCGGATCGCCCTGAAGGGCGGCGCCTGGACGGCCCTGATCCTGGCCCTTGCCGCCCTGCTGGCCCTGGTACTGGCGGTGCAGCGGTCGCCGCGCTGGCCGGAACCGACCACGGTGTCGGCGGCGGACGTGGCACGGGCGCGCGATTTCCTGCGCCGCAACGACCCGCGCCGTCCGGCGCCCGGCCCGTTTCGAACGCTGGTCGCCTCCGAGCGCGAGGCCAACCTGCTGCTGGACCAGCTGGCCCGCCGCGTCGCGCCGGGCGCGTCGGCGCGGCTGACGCTGGGCGGCGGCAGCGCCCGGCTGCAGGCCAGCCTGCCCGTGCCGCACAGCCCCGTCACGGCCTGGCTGAACGTCGCCGCCACGCTGAGCGAGACCACCGGACTGCCCGCCATCGACGAGCTGCAGGTGGGTCGGCTGCCGGTGCCGGCCTGGCTTGCCACGCGATTGCTGCCAGGCCTGGCCGAGCGCCTGCACGCCACACCCGAGGGCGCGTTGGCGCTGGACATGGTGCGGCGCGTGCGCCTGATGCCGGCGCGGCTGGAGGTGGTCTACGAATGGAGCGACGTCGGCCAGCAGCGCCTGCTTGGCACGCTGCTGCCGCCCACGGAGCAGGCGCGCCTGACCGCCTATGCCCAGGCCCTGTCCGGCGCGCTGCAGGCGCACGCTTCGGCGGGCGGCGGCACGAGCCTGCCGCTGGAGCGCCTGCTGCCGCCGCTGTTCACGCTCGCCAGCCAGCGCAGCGTCGGCGGTGATGCGATCGCCGAGAACCGTGCGGCGCTGCTCACCATCGCGCTGCAGGCCATAGGCCGGCGGATGTCCGATCTGGTGCCGGCCATTCAGGCCGCGCCTCAGCCGCAGCACCTGACCCTGACGCTGGCCGGCCGCGAGGACTTCGCCCAGCACTTCCTGATCTCTGCCGCCGTGGCGCTGGAAGGCGGCGGGCCGCTGGCGGACGCCATCGGCGTCTACAAGGAAGTGGCCGACCTGCGCCACGGCAGCGGCTTCAGCTTCAACGACATCGCCGCCGACCGTGCCGGCTCGCGGCTGGGGCTGCTGGCACGGCGGGACCCGCACGCGCTGCAGCAACGGCTGGCACGAGGCGTGCGCGAGAGCGAGCTCATGCCCGACGTTGCCGACCTGCCGGAGTTCCTCGGCCGCCAGGAGTTCCTCGCCACCTACGGCGGCCTGGATGGGCCGGCCTACCGCCGCACGCTGGCCGACATCGAGCGGCGGCTGGACGCGCTGCCGCTGCTGCGCGCGCCCTGAACGCCGTCGCCGGTGGGCGTGGAGCAGGTCGGCGAGAACCTGCTGCTGCGCACCTCGCGGGGCGAACTGCCGGCGCCGCCTGACCCGCAGCGCTGCGGTCGGCGGCCGTGGGTGCACTTGCGCGGGACGCAGCCTAAGCCAGCCGGAAGGCCCCCACCGCCGCCGCCAGGCGCTCGGCCTGCTGCTTGAGCGCCTCGGCCGCAGCCGCCGATTGCTCGACGAGGGCGGCGTTCTGCTGGGTCAGCTGGTCGAGGTGGCCGACGGCCAGGCTGACCTCGGCGATGCTGCCGCTCTGCTCGCTGCTGGCCGCGGCAATCTCCTGCATGATGCCCGTCACCTGATTCACCGAGCCGACGATCTCGTTCATCGTCTCGCCGGCCTCGGCCACCAGGCGGGACCCGCTCTCCACGCGCTCGACGGACGCCGAGATCAGCGTCTTGATCTCCTTGGCCGCATCGGCGCTGCGGCCGGCCAGCGAACGCACCTCGCTGGCCACCACGGCAAAGCCGCGACCCTGCTCGCCGGCCCGCGCGGCCTCCACCGCCGCGTTCAGCGCCAGGATGTTGG
>CAMLKW010000014.1 GCA_946480605.1 uncultured Roseateles sp.
GCGCGACCGCTACCTGGCCGAGTCGCGCCGCTTGCTGGCCGTGCTGGACAGGCACCTGCTGGGCAAGGCCTGGATCATGGGCGACGACTACACCGTGGCCGACATCGCCATCTTCCCCTGGGTGCGCAACCTCGTGGGCTTCTACGGTGCCGGCGAGCTGGTCGGCTATGCCGACTTCAAGCAGGTCGACCGCGTGCTGCAGGCCTTCCTCGCGCGGCCGGCGGTGCAGCGCGGGCTGCTGATTCCGGCGCGGCCGGCGTGACGTAGCCGAGGGGCCGGACGCCCCCTGGAAGTCAGTGCGCCTGTCCCGTCAGCTCGCGGGCACGGTGCAACGCATCCGCCACGATGCGCGCGGCCGTCTGGCCCAGGGCCGGCGTGTGGTCGGCCATCACCTGCATGCGCAGCCGCGCGCTGTTCAGCGACACGGCCGGGTACTCGACGAGGTTTGCCAGCAGGCCGGCCTGGCTCATCTCCCGGCAGGCCACGCGGGCCAGCGCGTCGTTGCCCAGCAGCACCGGCACGATGGGCGAGGGATGGCCCAGCACCGTGATGCCCTGCTCGGTCAGCGCGCTGCGCAGGCCCAGGATGGCGTGCATCAGCCGATCGCGGCGCTGCTGGCCTTCGGCCGAGCTCACCACCCCCACGCAGGCGCGGACGATGGCCACCTGCACCGGCGACAGCGCATTGGAAAAGGTGTTGGGCGCCGCGTAGAAGCGCAGGTACTCCTTGATCGCGCGGTCGTGGCTGGCGACGAAGCCGCCGTTGGAGGCGAAGGTCTTGGAGAACGATCCCATCACCAGGTCCACCTGGCCCAGCATGCCTTGCAGCGCCAGCTGGCCGCCGCCGCCGGGGCCCATGCAGCCAAGGTCGTGCGCCACGTCCACCATCAGCAGCGCGCCATGCTCGCGCGCCAGTGCCTGCAGGCGCTTCAGGTCGGGCGAGTCGGCGTCCATCGAGAAGCAGCCCTCGGTGACCAGCAGGATGCCGTTGTGCGGGTCGCGCTGGCGCACGCGCTTGAGCACGCGCTCGACATGGTCCATGTCCAGGTGGCGGTGCAGGTGGATGTTGGGCGTGGCCGCGCGGGCGCCCTCGTGCAGGCAGTTGTGCGCCAGCTGGTCCATGACGACGTGGTCGGTCTCACGCACCAGGCCCTTGATCGCGCCGAAGCCCGCGGCCCAGCCGGTCGGGAACAGCAGCACCTCGGGCATGCGCAGCAGCTCGCCCAGCTCCGCCTCCAGCGCGGTGGTCTCCTCCACGTTGCCGGCTAGCGCGGTGGAGCCGGCGCTGTGCACGCCGTAGCGCTCCATGGCCGCCTGCGCCGCGGCGCACACGCGCGGGTGCCGGGCCAGCGACAGGTACTCCTGCGACGAGAAGTTCAGCCCCGCGTGGCGCTGCCCGTCCAGCAGCGTCAGTTCGGCAGTAGCGCCCGGCCGGCCGCCCAGACGCTTGGCGTAGGGAAAGACGCCGTGCGCGACGCGGTTCTCCGCCCAGGCATGGAAGGCCTGGGCCTTGGCGGCCAGGTCGGCGCCCGGCTGCGTCAGATAGTCGAAGGACGAGCCGCGCAGCGCGGCATCGTCCATGACCTCCTCCTGCGCTGCGTCGACAGCGCGCTCCAGCAATTCGTCCATAGAGCCCCCGTAATGCGTGATGGATGGTTGTTGGTCTTGTGGGATGGACTGTGCGCAGCTGCAAGCGGTCTGACATCCGCAGTTCTGTCGAATCCGGGAAACCGTGTTGCAGCTGAAAGCCCCCTGAGTGCGGATGCGACTCTAGGGAGTGCCCGACGCGGCGGCTTCACCCGTGTGGGTGAAGCGCGCGTGCGGCCCCCGCGGATGCGGGTGGGGTTCAGTCCAGCGCGGTGACGCGCTCACCCGGCCGCGCCACGCAGCCCGCCGCCAGCGGCGCCCCGCCGTCGCGCTGCACGATGCCTTGCGGGCCGTGGCAGAACTCGAGGCGCCGCGCCGCGGGCCACAGCCGCAGCGCCAGCTGCTCCAGGCTGTCGGGCAGGCTGGTCTGCACCAGACCCGCGTCAAGCTGCTCGGGCGGGTGGTCGCCGAACTGCAGCCAGGGCACGAAACGCCCCGCCAGCATCAGCAGCCCCGACACGGGCACTGGCTGCGGCGCATAGCCCTCGCGCTGCAGCCAGGCCTGCGCGTCCGCGCGCGTGCGCAGGCCGGTGACGGACGCGGCCAGCAGTTCGGCCACCCACTGGTTGCAGTTCTGGAACTCGGTGCTGAACGGGTAGGCGTTGGCGCTGTAGCGGGCGTTCAGCAGGCCCAGCGCCAGCGGCTTGTCCAGCGCGGCGGCGGCCAGCGCGGTGGCCGCCTCGTCGGGCAGCAGCAGCACGCTGAGGAAGCCCTGTTCCAGGTCGTCGCTGCCGGCCACGAAGCCGGCCAGACCCTGGTCGAACAACCGGGGCCGGCCCTCGGCGCAGGCGTAGTACAGCTGGCGCACGGCCCAGGGCGTGTCCAGGCCTTCGGCCAGCGCAATGGCCGCGTGCGAGTAGCGCAGGCCGAAGCGCGACAGGTCGGTGCCCGAGCGGGCGATGAGTGCCGCGCGCGCGCCGGAGGCAGCCAAGGCATCGCGCACGACAGCGGTGAAACGCAGCAGCCGGTGCTGCTGCGTCGCGCTGGGGTCCACCGGCCGATCGCAGCCGCGCGGCAGCAGCGAGGCGGCCTGCGCGCAGCTGGCCACCAGCAGCGCCGCCGCGGCGGCGATGCGCAGGTTCAAGGCGTCACGACGCGCGCGGCCAGCTCGCGGTGCCAGGCGTCTTCCAGCACGAGGAAGAAGGCCTTGCCCGTATCGGCATGCGCGAACGCAATGCCATAGGGCTGGGGCATGGCCTGCACCTCGTCACCCACGTTCACGGTGCGGGCGGCGAGTGCCTGCCGGGGCAGGGTCAGTTCGACGGGCGCAGCACCCTCGCGCGCCAGCGTCAGGCGCAGCTTGCCGGCCACTTCGGCTTGCGCCACCTCGGTGACGCGGTAGCGGCCCTCGGCGCGCTGCTCGCCGCCGCTGCTGCTGCCGGACGAGCCCTTGAACGAGTCGGACACGCTGCCGGACGAGGCCGAACCGGCGCCCGAGGCCGACGAGGCCGACGACCCGGCGAAGGAGGTGGCCGAGGCGGAGTGGGCGGCCAGGGCCAGCAGAGTGACGAGGGCGATGCGCATGGGGGGCTGCCGGAGAAAGCGTTGCATGCGCCAACGATAGCGCGTCCGGGCTATGTCGGGCCGCCTTCCAGCGTCGCCAGGATGGGGCAATCGGGCCGCTCGTCGCCATGGCAGCTGGTCACCAGCGTCTGCAGCGTGGCCTTCATGGCCTGCAGCTCGGCCAGCTTGGCCTCCAGCTCGGCCAGGTGGGCCTGGGCCAGCGCGCGCACCTCGCGGCTCGGGCGCGCGCGGTCCTGCCACAGGCCCAGCAGCGCGCGGATCTGCTCCAGCGAGAAGCCCAGGTCGCGCGAGTGGCGGATGAAGCGCAGCAGGTGCACCTCGCGTTCGCCGTAGACGCGGTAGCCCGCGTCGCTGCGCGGCGGCGCGCCGACGAGGCCGATGCTCTCGTAGTGCCGCGCCATCTTGGCCGACACGCCCGCGGCGCGGGCCGCCTCGCCGATGTTCATGGCTGCAGCTCCCGCGCCGTGCCGCGCCAGCGCTTCAGCGTCAGCGCATTGGCCACCACGCTGACGCTGCTGAAGGCCATGGCCGCGCCCGCGATGACCGGGTTCAGCAGCCCGAACGCGGCCAGCGGGATGCCGATGACGTTGTACGCGAACGCCCAGAACAGGCCTTGCCGGATCTTGGCCAGCGTGCGGCGCGAGATGTCCAGCGCGTCGGCCACCAGGCGCGGGTCGCCGCGCATCAGCGTGACGCCGGCGGCCTCGGTGGCCACGTCGGCGCCGCCTGCCATCGCGAAGCCCACCGACGCGGCGGCCAGCGCCGGCCCGTCGTTGAGGCCGTCGCCGACGAAGGCGACGACGGCGCCCGGCTCGTCGCGCAGCTGCTGCACGGTGGCGGCCTTGTCGGCTGGCAGCACCTCGGCGCGCACGTCGGTGATGCCCAGCTGCTGCGCGACGCCCGCCGCCGCGCCGCGGCTGTCGCCGGTCAGCATGACGGTGCGGATGCCGCGCGCCTGCAGCTCGGCCACCGCCGCGGCGGCCGTGGCCTTCACGCGGTCGCCAAAGGCCAGCAGGCCCAGCACGCGGTCCTCGGCCAGCAGCCACGACACGGTGCGGCCGGCGGCTTCCAGCTGCCGTGCCGCAGCGGCCAGCGGGCCGGCGTCCAGCCCATGCTCCTGCAGCAGCCGCGCGCTGCCCAACGCCAGCGTGCGGCCCAGCACGCGGCCCGTCACGCCGCGGCCGGGCAGTGCCTGGGCGTCGTCCGCCCGCGGCACGGTCAGCTGCTCGGCCTGTGCCTGCTGCTGCACCGCCACCGCCAGCGGGTGGCTGCTGGCGCGCTGCAGCGCGGCCGCCAGTGCCAGCACCTCGGCGCGGGCCGTGCCGTCGGCGGGCTCCACGGCCACGACGGCGGGCTGGCCCACGGTCAGCGTGCCGGTCTTGTCGAAGGCGACGACGCTGACCGCATGCGCCAGCTCCAGCGCCTCGGCGTCCTTGATGAGGATGCCCTGGCGCGCCGCCACGCCGGTGCCGGCCATCAGCGTGGTCGGTGTGGCCAGGCCCAGCGCGCAGGGGCAGGCGATGACCAGCACGGCCACGGCGTTGACCAGTGCCTGCTCCGCGTCACCCGCATGCCACCACCAGCCGGCGAAGGTGATGGCGGCGATGAGCAGCACCACCGGCACGAACACCGCGCTGACGCGGTCCACGATGCGCTGGATGGGTGCCTTGGCGGCCTGCGCCGACTCGACGAGCCGGATGATGCGCGCCAGCGTCGTCTCCGCGCCTATGGCCGTGGTGCGCACGGTCAGCGCGCCCTCGGCGTTGATGGCGCCGCCGGTCACGCGGTCGCCCGGCGCCTTGGCCACGGGCAGGCTCTCGCCGGTGATCAGCGACTCGTCCACATGGCTGCTGCCCGACACGATCTCGCCGTCCACCGGCACGCGGTCGCCAGGGCGCACGCTGACGAGGTCGCCCACGCGCACCTCGGCCAACGGCAGCTCAACCTCGGCCTCGCCGCGCAGCACGCGGGCCGTCGTGGGCCGCAGCGCGTTCAGCGCGCGGATGGCGTCGGTCGTCTGGCGCTTGGCGCGCTGCTCCAGCCACTTGCCCAGCAGCACCAGCGTGATGACGGCGGCCGAGGCCTCGAAGTACAGGTGGGCGTGGCCCGGGTGCCGCAGCAGCAGGTAGACCGACAGCCCGTAGGCCGCCGACGTGCCCAGCGCCACCAGCAGGTCCATGTTGCCGCTGCCGGCGCGCAGCGCATGCCAGCCGGCGCGGTAGAAGCGCGCGCCGAAGACGAACTGCACCGGCGTGGCCAGCAGCCATTGCAGCCAGCCCGGCAGCATCCAGGCCAGGCCCAGCAGGCCCGTCAGCATGGGCAGCACCAGCGGCAGCGTCAGCGCGCCGCTGGCGGCCACCGGCCACCAGGCGGGCAGGCCGCCCCGGGTCTCCGCGGGCGGCGGCGCATCGCGCTGCACCACGGTGGCGGGATAGCCGGCCTTGTCCAGCGCGGCCGTCAGCGCGCTGTCCTGCACGCCGGGCAGCGCCTGCACCGAGGCCTTCTCGGTGGCCAGGTTGACGCTGGCGGCCTGCACGCCGGGCACGGCCTGCAAGGCCTTCTCGACGCGGCGCACGCAGGACGCGCAGCTCATGCCGCTGACCTGCAGCGTCAATTCGTGGAGGGCGGTGGCGGTGTTCATGGATGGGTCCAGTTCGGGATGATGCGGCCATCCTCAGGCTTGCCATCATGGCAAGGTCAAGGCCTTGCGGCTTGACCTGCCGCAAGCATCACTGCCGGGTCAGCACCGCCACCCGAACAGACGCCGCACCGCCTGCACGTGGCGCTCGCTCACGGGCAGCGTCGTGCCATCGCGCAGCACGGCGGTGTACACGCCATCGCCGGCGACCCGCAGCGCCGTGATGGCTTCGGGCCTTACCAGCGCGCTGCGGTGTATGCGCAGGAACTCGCCGGGCGGCAGGCGCTGCTCCAGCGCGGTCAGCGCCGCGCGGTGCAGTGCCCTGCGGCCCGCGAGGTGCAATGCCACGTAGTTGCCGGCGGACACCAGCCAGAGGATGTCCGCCACCGGGATGCGCTGCACATGGCCCACCGAGCGCAGCACCAGTTCCTGCAGCACCGGTGGCGGAGACTGCGCCTGCAGCGCCTCGCACTCGCGCGCGAACGCGCGCAGCCCGGCTGCCTGCTGCGCCTGGCACGACTGCTGCAGCAATGCCGCCGCGCGTTGCAGGGCCTGGGCCAGCCGCTGGTCATCAACCGGCTTGAGCAGGTAGTCCAGCGCGTGCACCTCGAAGGCGGCCAGCGCATGCTCGTCGTGGGCGGTCACGAACACGACCAGCGGTGGCGCCGGCATGGCGGCCAACTCGGCCGCGAAGCTCAGCCCGTGCTCACGCGGCATGCGGATGTCCAGCAGCACCAGGTCCGGCGCGTGCTGCACCAGCGCCACGCGGGCCTCGGCCGCGCTGGCCGCCTGGGCGACGAGCTGCCACTGGGCGTGGTCGGCCAGGGCCAGCTGCAGGTTGCGCCGGGCCAGCGCCTCGTCATCGACGATCAGGAGCTTCCAGCGCGACATCCAGGTCCTCGAAAGGCAGTTCCAGCCACAGGTGAAAGCGCTCCGCGCCGGCCTCGGTCACCAGCCGCGCCCGCTCGCCGTACAGCGCTGCCAGCCGCTCGCGCGTCTTGGCCAGCCCCAGCCCGTGGCCGGGCAGCGATGACGCGCCGGGCGGCCAGGGATTGTCGAGCTGCACGCGCACGCCATCGGCCTGCCGGTGCAACCGCAGGCACAGCCTGCCCGCGCCGCCCGCCTCCAGGCCATGGCGGATCGCGTTCTCGACCAGCGGCTGCAGCAGCAGCGGCGGGCAGGCCATGCGGGTCCAGTCATCCGTGCCGACCTCGGTCTGCCACTGCAGTGCGTCGCCGAAGCGCAGGCGCTGAAGAGCCATGTAGTCGTCGATGAAGCGCAGTTCGTCCGCCAGGCTCACCCAGCGCTGCTGGCTGGCGCGCAGCGCGTAGCGCAGCAGCTCCGACAGGCGGTTCAGCGCCTGCAGCGCCACCGTGCGTTCGGCGCCCCGCACCAGCGCCGCAATGCCGTTCAGGGTGTTGAACAGGAAGTGCGGCTCCAGCTGGCCTTGCAGCAGGTTCAGGCGCAGGCTCAGGTTGTCGGCCTCGGCGGCGCGCCACGCCGCCTCCCGCGCCTGGCTGCGGCGCCACACCACCCAGGCCGCCTGCGCCAGCATGGCCGCACCGGCAATCATCAGGTCCACCCACAGCTGCGTGCCCGACCAATCACCCAGCCGGCGGCGCCAACCCTCGGCGCCGTCGCCCGCGATCAGCGTGCGCACCGCGCCGTTCAGCGGCAGTGCGGTCGCCAGCTGCAGCGGCAAGCTGGCGAGGGCGGCGAGGCCCAGGCGCCAAGGGCGGTCGACCAGGCCCGGCCGGCAGGCCAGCAACAGGCCGAAGACCGCGCTGAACAGCACCTGGGTCGTGAAGAAGGGCAGCATGCGGCCAATGGCTTCGAGTGCGGCCGCGGGTTGCCCACGCCGCAACTGATCGAACCAGCTGCCCAGGCCCAGTGCCACGCCCAGCAGGCCCCAGATCAGCACCGACAGCCCCAGGCACCGCAGCGCCAGCCGCGGGCTGAACGGCCGGTGGGTGTCGAAGAGGCGGGGCGGCATGGCGGCACTGTAGGCCGCCTGCGCGGGGGGCCTGCGGGCTTCGCGTCACGGCGGCGGGGTTTGGTCACAAGCTTGCGCCGGGGCATCGCAGCGCTGCCAAGAATCGGCCGCCATGCAGACCTCCACCCGACGACAGCTGATGTGCCACAGCCTGCTGGCCGGCCTCGCCGCCTGGGCCGGGCCGGCGCGCGCGGCCGCCGACCGCCTGGCGCGCATCGAAGCCTTGCTGCGCGAGCACCTCTACGACCCCGCGTTGCTGGACAGCGCCGCCTATGCCGCGCTGCGCCCGCAGCTGCAGGCGCTGGACGAAGGCGCGTCCGATGACGCGGCCTTCCTGCGCGGCTTCAACGCCTTGTGGCGCAGCGGACCGGCGTCCCATGTGCAGCTGCAGCCGGCGCGCGGCGATGCCGCGGCCACGGCGGCCTGGATGGACACGATGCGCGTGGGCCCCGATGCCGTGCAGCTGCGCTGGCAGGGCGACGTGGCGGTGCTGAGCGTGCGCACGATGATGGGCCAGGACACCATCGACGCGATCGGCACCGCCTTCCGCGAGCTGGCGGGCCGGCCGTCACGCGGCCTGGTCATCGACCTGCGCACCAACCCGGGCGGCGCCTTCGCCGTGCGGCCGCTGGTGGGCCACCTGCTGCGCGAGCCGCTGGAGGCGGGCGTGTTCATCTCGCGGCGCGGGCGTGCGGCCACGCCACCGCAGCGCGAGCGGGTCGTGGCCGAGTTGCCGGCGTGGGACGGCTGGTCGCTGCGCCGTTTCTGGCACGACGTGCAGGCCGCGCCGCTGTTGCGCATCCGCTTCGAGCCGCTGCAGCCGCACTTCGCCGGGCCGGTCGTGGCGCTGTGCGGCCCTCGCACGGCCAGCGCGGCCGAGCTGGCGCTGGACGCGCTGCTGGCCAGCGGGCGGGTGCAGGTGTTCGGTGAGCCGACGGCGGGGCGCATGCTGTCCCAGATGCCGTTCGACCTGCCCGGCACGCCCTGGCAGCTGCTGCTGCCGGTGGCGGACTACCACGCTTGGCACAGCGGGCGCATCGAGGGCCGTGGCGTGCAGCCCAGCGTGCCCCTGCCCGCCGCCCAGGCCCTGGACGCTGCACTCGAGACCCTCCTCAACACATGACCTCTCGCCTCACCCTCCCTCGCCGCGTCGCGATCGGACTCTGCCTCGCCGCGGTGGCGGCCGGCAGCCTTGCGGCCGATCCGCCCCGCCCGTCGCTCGCGGCGCAGACCGCGCGCATGGAACCCGTGGCCCAGGCCTACTTCAAGGCTTACATCGACCGTGACTGGGACAGTTTGGAGCCGCTGCTGGACGACGCGGCCCGCTTCGCCGATCCGACGGCCGACGCGGTGTTCGGCATGCCCACCGCCCGCAGTGGCAAGGCCACGCTGATGCATTTCTTCCGCAACAACTACGCGGCCATCCGCGCCATGAGCTTCAAGACCAGCACCTCGTGGGCGTCCGGCGAGTTCGCCGTGTTCGTCGGCGAGCTGGACTGGACGCTGGCGCTGCCCAACGGCCGCCTGGTGCGCACGCAAATGCCGCTGGTCACCCGGCTGCAGATCCGCGACGGCCGTGTGCTGGAGCACGTGGATGTCGCCGACTATCGCCCCTTCGAGGCCGCCATGCGCGCTGGCCGCTCGCCTTCATCACCGCAGTGAACGGATCACCGATGCGACACCACCTTGTCACCCTGATCGTCGCCCTCGGTCTGGCAAGCAGCCCGGCGTCCGCCGGCGATACGGCGCAGGGCTTTGCGCTGCAGGCCTTTCTGATCCACCTCAACGCGCTCTCGACGGTCCGGGCCTGCGCGCCGGCCATCCCGGGCTATCGCGAGCGCTTCGACGCGGCCCACGCGCGCTGGAAGCAGCGCCACGCCACCGCCATCGCGCAGGGCGAGCGGCTGGTGATCGAAGGCGCCCGGCAGGAGCGGCCGGAAAAAGCCGCCAAGCTGGCGCAGATCATCGAATGGCGCGACCGCCTGGCCCAGCCCGCCTTGCCCGCTTCGGCACCGCCGTCCGCACCGACGACCGCGCAGCTCAAGTGGTGCGAGGCGATCTTCCAGGATCTGGCGCCCGGCTAAGACCTGTCCAACAGCCGGCGCAGCCAGCCCGGCCGCTGCTCGGGCGTGGGTGGCCGTGGAATGCCGAGGGCGTGCAGCCGGTCCGCCACCGCCGGCAGCCCCGCCTTCACCGCCGCCTGCATAGGTGTGACGCCGTCGAACTCCGACGGCAGGCCCGGGTTGGCGCCGTGCTCCAGCAGGTACAGCGCCACCTCCTGCTGCCCCGCCAGGATGGCCGCCACCAGCGGTGTGGACAGGAACTCGGGGTGGGCGTAGTTGACGTCCACGCCGGCCTTGACGTGGTACTGCACCAGCGCGAGGTCGCCCTCGCAGCCGGCGTTGAACATCTCTTTCCAGTTTCCACCCGACATGGCCGCCCCGCTGGCTTGCGTTGAGCGTGGCACTCTAGCGACCCCGCGTGCCCGGGCCCATCGTCATGCCCGGACGATCGGCCGCGTGTGCAGCGCCGCCAGCCCCGCGCCCGCCACCATGTCTATGTCGTGCTGCTGTCCGACCGGGTCTGGAGCGAGCCGGCCTTCCGCCGTGCCAACCCTGACCATGACATCCGCAAGCCCTGCCTGTACGTTGGCATGACCGGGCTGGACCCCGACCTGCGCTTCGACCGCCACAAGGCCGGCGCGCAGGCCAACCGCTTCGTGCAGCAGTACGGTGGGCGCCTGGTGCCCGAGCAGTACGAGGTCTACAACCCCATGCCCTACGACGCCGCGCGCGACATGGAGGTGGAGCTGGCCGTAGCCCTGCGCGAGGCGGGCTATGCGGTGTGGCAGGCCTGATGGCTCATGCCGGCGCCGGGCTGCCGGGCATGACGACGGGGGCGTTGAAGTCGCGGCCGACGAGCGCCCGTGCCAGCAGGTAGTGGTTGCGGTCACGCGCGCTGAGCAGGTTCAGCTCCACGGCACCGGCCTGGTCACAGGGAAACGCGTAGCCGCGCCCGCCGCGGGTGGGCGAGTACACGAGCTGGTAGGCGGTGGCGCCTGGCGAGGCGCCGTCGTCGGCCTCACAGGTGTTCATCGTTGTTCCTTTCAGCGGCGTCCTGCAGCGAGCGCTGGCGGGTGCCGGACTGGGTCTCGTGGCCCTGCTTCCAGGCGTCGCTGCGTTGCAGCCAGCGGCCGGCGGACTCGCCCGTGGCGGGTGGTTGGTTGCGGGGCTGGCTGAGCGGATTGGCGTCCTTGTCCTCGCCCCGCGCGGCGGCCTTCGCGCCCTGGCGCTGCAGCTCCGCTCGCTCGGCACTCGACAGGGCCGCTTCGTGCGGCGGCGGGGCATGCGGGGTGCTGGGCTTCATGGCGATGCCGTGGCGGCGTCCGCCGTCAGTGTGAGCAGCACGTCGGCATACCAGGCGCAGTTCAGGCCCAGTGATTCGTCCTGCACCAGGTCGCGGTCGCGCATGTCCATGCGGGTGGAATGCACGCCCAGCAGCTGCCAGCCCATGTCGGCCGCGCCCGGCTGGGCGGCGCCGCGCCGCCGCACGACGGGTGAACCGCTGCTGCCCCGGTGCGTGCGCGCGTCGGTCAGGAAGCAGCCCTGGCGCTGGAAGCGCACGCCGTAGGCCGACGCGATGGCGGCGCGCCGCGCCACCGCGAGATGGTGGACGGTGTCGTGAAAGCCCAGCGGGAAGCCGGGGATGGTCAGCGCGTCGCCAACGGCGATCGCTTCATCGCGGTGCTCCAGATGCGTCTCGTCGAACGCCAGCAGCACGGCATCGTCCGGCAGCGCGTGGGCCGGCAAGGCCATCACCGCCACGTCGACCGGGCCGCCGCTGTCCGTGGCCTCGCGCCACTCGCTCAGGCCGTCGCGGTACAGCGGCAGCGAGACGACGGCGTGCCGCGTCAGGTCCTGCGTGTCGGTGTGCAGGCCGATCTCGATGCGGTCGGGCAGGTGCGCGCTGGCGGCATCGGCAAAGACATGCCGGTTGCTCACCAGGAACAGCCGGCCGCCGCGGCGGAAGAAGAAGCCGCTCGCGCTGGTCCGGGCCATGGACCCGACGAAGGTGGTGATGCGCGTCGTGGCCAGCAGCAGCGAGTCCACCGCGGCGGGCCGCGGCGTGCGGGGCAGGGGCTGCTGGCTGCGCTGCAGCAGCGCCCGGTTGCGCGCGATCTCGCGCTCGAAGGTGTTCAGCACCATGTCGGACATGTCCGAATGCAGCATCACCGTGCGCGCCGCCTCGGCGTGCGCGTCGAACGACGCCGTCAGCCGTGCCAGCGCCGTGGCGGACAGCGTGTCGATGACCGCCGGCATCAGCGCGTCGAGTGCGACCAGGCTGCCTTTCAGCTCGCAGATGCGTTCGGTGGCTTCTTGCAGGTTCTTCAATGGCTGTGCCCTCATGCAGCAAAGAAAAAGCGCGGCCAGGCCGCGCTTTGGTCGGGGGCGTCAGGGCTTGCCTGGCGGCCGCGGCGCTGCGGGATTCATTCCACGCTGCGGATGTTGGATGCCTGCGGGCCCTTCTGGCCCTGGGTCACCTCGAACTTCACGCGCTGGTTCTCGGCCAGGGTCTTGAAGCCACCGCCGCCCTGGATCTCCTTGAAATGGGCGAACAGGTCCTTGCCGCCGTCGTCGGGGGCGATGAAGCCGAAGCCCTTGCCTTCGTTGAACCACTTCACGGTACCGGTTTGAGTCGTCATGTCGATTTCCTTCAGGAACTGCCGGGCGCGAGATTGCACCCAGCGATGAGACGCCAAGAAAATCTTCAAGGGGGGTTCGACTCGGACCACCAGCAGAACACCGGTGCGGGAGGAAAGACCTAAGAGCGGACGGTCTTGTGCATATCAGACCGCTGCATAGTAGTCGCAACCGCAGGGTGCGCGAACTTATATTTCCAGCGCCCCGGCATGCTGGGCGGCACGACACCACAGGCGTGGCCGCATGGCCTGAAACAAACGCAACCCGATTTGGCCGCCGCCGAAGCCGGTCTGAAACGCGGCCTGACGACAGTGCGGCCACAGGGTGGTCCGGGTGGGCCGCAAGGGTTGCAAGCATGTTCCCCATCTTCACGGCGCGCGGCCACGCACCGCTGGCGCTGGCCAGCGACTTTGGCGCCCTCGACGGCGAGGCCTTGCGGCTGGTGCGGCGCCGCTACACCGAGCGTGGCCTGGCCCTGAAGGGCGAGCGCTACAGCAGCCGCCACGAGGACGGCGACGTGGTCTGCACCGCGCACGACGGCGACCGGGTCGTCGGCACGCTGACGGTGCGTTTCGACGGTGCCGGCGGCCTGAATGCCGACCTGGTGTTCGGCGCCGAGTTGTCGCGCTGGCGCGCCACCGGCGTCAGGCTGTGCGAGTTCGGCAGCCTGGCGCTGGACCGCCAGGCCGGCGACCCGCGCCGCCTGCTGGCCCAGGTCTTCCACTTCGCCTACCTGCATGCCCACCGGCGCGCGCACTGCGAGCGCGGCGTCATCGAGGTCCATCCGCGCCACGTGGCCTTCTACCGGCGCCTGCTGGGCTGGCAGCCCCACACGACCGCGCGGCACAACCCGCGGGTTGGTGCACCGGCCGTGCTGATGGGCTTCGACCTCGCGACCGTGCGAGGCAACATCGCGCTATGGGGCGGCCGGCCGGAGTTGCTGGCGCAGGCCCGCTGCCTCTACCCGCTGGCCTGGGACCGCGCCACCGAGGACGCGATCCTGGCGCAGCTAGGCTGAAGCCGGCACGCGCACCGCCAGCCGCGCGCGCTCGATGGCGGCCAGCAGTGCCTCCTCCGAGAACGGCTTGCCCAGCAGCTGGGTCACGCCTGCGGCCCGGGCCTGCTCCTGCTTGTCGTCGGAGGACGTGATCATCAGCACCGGCAGTGCCGCCGTGGCGGGCGCGGCGCGCACCTGGCGCGTCAGCTCGAAGCCGTCGATGCCCGGCATCTCGACGTCGGTGATCAGCACGTGCGGGCGCTCGGCCGCCATCAGCTCCAGCGCCTGCTCGCCGCTCTCGGCCAGCGCGACGCGATAGCTCTGCGCGGTCAGCAGCCGGCTCAGCTTGACGCGCACGATCTTGGAGTCGTCGGCCACCAACACCAGGGTCTCGTCGGCGCGCAGTTCGCGGCTGGCGACGGCGGCTGCTGCCGCCTCGGCGGCCTCGCGCTCTGCCTGTTCACGCGCCTGTGCCTCGGCGGCCAGGCGGGCGGCCGAGGCGGCTGCAGCCTCGCGTTCGGCCTGCTCGCGCGCCAGGCGTTCCGCCTCCTCGCGGGCCCGGGCCTCGGCGGCTTCACGCTCGGCTTGTTCACGCGCCAGGCGCGCGGTCTCCTCGGCCTCGCGGGCAGCCCGCGCGGCGGCCTCGGCCGCTTCACGTTCGGCTTGCTGGCGGGCCTGCTCGTCGGCCACGCGCTGCGCCTCGGCGGCGCGGGCGGCTTCGTACTCGGCCTGCTCGCGGGCCAGGCGCGTCGCCTCGGCCTCGGCGATGCGGCGCGTGATGTCGGCGGCCTCACGCTCGGCCTCGTCGCGCCGGTGGGCTTCGGCGGCGCCGGCCTGCGTGTCTGGCTGGTTGGCCTGCGCGTCGCACTCCGCGGCCAGGCGCTGGGCGCGGGCCACATGCTCCGCCTGCTCCAGGGCCATGCGCTGCTCTTCGCGATGCACCGCAGCATCCTGGGCGCGCTGCTGGCGCCGGCGAGCCAGCCACAGCAGCAACGCAACCACCAGGGCGGCCACGGCGGCCAGGGTCCAGATCAACAGCTCGTTCATGTCTTGTGCAGGCCTAGCGGTGCGTCGACGGCGCGCATCTTCCGGGGCCAGGGTGTCAGCTTAACCAAGACTGCAGCGGTCCGCCGGAGCGCGGGCCGATGTCGGCCGCCTGGGCGTGGCAGAAGTCGCTGCGTCAGCGGCCGGCCAGGCGCCGCGCCTGTGCGGCCTCGTCGCGGTACAGGGGCGGCACGGCGTCACCCCAGGCGGCCAGCGCGCGGGTGGCGCGTTCGCGTGCGGCCGCCGCATCGCCCGCCTCGGCCAGCGCCTCGGCCTGCAGGCCCAAAGCCCGGGCCAGCATCCAGCGCTGGCTGGCGTTCTCGGCCGGGTCGGGCAGGGCCTGCATCAAGGTCTCGGCCTCCTGCGCAAAGCGCAGCTTGTCGGCCGCGCGCGGGCTGGCGCGGCCGGCCCACCAGGCGGCTTCGGCGCGCCAGCGGCTCAGGTAGAAGTCGCCGGCCAAGGCCGCCGCGGGCGGCAGCGCGGCCAGCCCGTCGCGCAGCGCCTGCGCCGCGGCGGGGCCGGGCCGGGCCTGCCAGGCGGCGCGGGCCAGGCCCAGGTCGAAGAACAGCAGGTCGCGGCGCGCGGCCTGGTTGCGCGGGTCGCGCTGCAGCTCCTGGGCCAGCGCGGCGCGGCCTGCTTCGAGCAGCTGGCGGGCGCGGTCGTGCTCACCCAGCTCGCTGTAGATGCGCCCGGCGGGCGAGCGCGCCAGCGCGCGCTGGTAGCGGTAGTTGGCGTTGTCGGGCTGGGCCTGCACGGCGGCGTCGCGCAGCGCCAGCATCGCGTCGGCCTCGCCGCGCGCCAGCGCCAGGTCGCCGGCCAGCAGCGCCCAGGTGGCGCGCAGCTGGTGGCCCCAGGCGGCCTGGTGGTCCCATTCGGCGTGGCCGGGCTGCAGCGCGCGCAGCTGCTCGAAGCGCGCGACGGCCTCGGCCAGCAGGCGGCCGGCGACCTCGACGTGGCCCAGCTGCGCCTGCATGGGGTTGCCGCCCTGCAGCAGGCCGATGCGGCCGCTGACGGTGGCGAGCTGGGCCAGCGTCCTGGCGTCGCGCGGGTCCAGCGCCAGCGCCTGCTCGTTGAGCCGGCGCGCCTGCTGCAGCGCGGCGACCGTGTCGCGCAGCGCGCCGCCGCGGCTGGCCAGCATCGCGCGGCCCTGGAACATCTCGGCGGCCTCGCGCAGCGCCACCGCGTCGCGGGCGATGGAAGCGGCGTACAGCGGCTGCAGCGCGATGGCCTTGTCGAGGTTGGCGCGCGCGGCGGCCAGCTGCTCCTGGCTGGGCGAGAAGCCGTCGCCCTGCAGCTCGGCGATGCGCGAATAGCTCTCGGCCAGCTCGCGCGCGAGCGCCGGCCGGCGGGCCAGCTCGGGGCCCAGCTCGGCGGCCAGGCCGTCGAGGTAGCGCAGCGCGTCCTGCAGCAGCGCCTCGCGCGTGGCCAGGCTGCCGGGCAGCTGGGCGATCTGGTCGTGGTAGCTGAACACCAGCTGGCGCGACAGCTCGCGCAGCTGCGCGAAGCGGGCTTCGGCGCGCGCCTCGGCGGCCTGGGCCGCGCGCATCTGCCACAGCGTGCCGGTGAGGCCGGCCAGCAGCGTCAGCAGCACCGCCGCGGCCAGGCCGACGGCAAGCCGGTTGCGGGCGACGAAGCGGGCGCCCAGGTAGCGCCAGGTGGGTGCGCGCGCGCTGACCGGGTAGCCGCCCAGGTGGGCGCGCAGGTCGGCGGCCAGCGCATCGACGCTGGCATAGCGCTCGGCGGGCGCCTTGGCCAGCGTCTTCAGCAGGATGTTGTCGAGGTCGCCCTTGAGGCGCTCGCGCGTGCGCCACCAGTCGGGCGGCGGCTCGGGCGGCGCGCCCAGGCTGGACGGGCGGGTGGGCGCCTCGTGCAGCACGGCCTCGGCCAGCTCGTGCGGCGAGCGCGCCTCGCGGCCGTAGGGGCGCTGGCCGGTCAGCAGCTGGTAGAGCAGCACGCCCAGCGAGTAGACGTCGGTGGCGGTGCTGACCGGCTCGCCGCGCACCTGCTCGGGGCTGGCATGGCTGGGCGTGAAGGGGCGGTGGTGTTCGGCGGTGGCGTCGGCGTCCAGCGGATCGAGCGCCTTGGCGATGCCGAAGTCCAGCAGCTTGACCTGGCCGTCGCCCGTCACCAGCACGTTGCCGGGCTTGAGGTCGCGGTGCACCAGCAGGTGGCGGTGCGCGTGGGCGACGGCGTCGGCCAGCTGCAGGAACAGCGCCAGCCGCGCCTCCAGCGCCAGGCCGGCGCAGGCGGCGTCCAGCGGCCGGCCCTGCACGCGCTCCATGACGAAGTAGGGCCGGCCGTCGGCGCTCAGGCCGGCGTCGTACAGGCGCGCGATGTGCGGGTGGTCCAGCCGCGCCAGCGCCTGGCGCTCCTGCGCAAAGCGCTGCAGCACGGCGGCCGAGTCCATGCCGCGCTTGAGCAGCTTGACGGCGGCCTCGCCGTCGTAGGCGCCGTCGTCGCGCCGCGCCAGCCAGACCTCGCCCATGCCGCCGCTGCCCAGCGGCTCGACGAGCCGCCAGGGGCCCAGGCGCTGGCCGGCCTCGGCGGCCGGCGCCAGCGGCGCGGCGGTATCGCGCGGCGGGCGCAGAAAGTCGGGGTCGGCCGCCTGGCTGCTGTGCGCCAGCAGCGACATCACCTCGGCCTGCACCTCGGCCGGCGCGCCGCTGCCACGCACCAGGGCCTCGCGCTCGCCGGCCGGCCGTGCGAGCGCGGCGTCGAACAGCTGGCGGACCTGGTCCCAGTGCGCGGGCGTCATGGGCGCGCAGTGTGTCAGTTCCCGAAGTAGCAGGCGTCCAGCTTTGTCGCGAGGCCGCCACTGCTGGGCTTGATCTGGCCGGTGGCGTAGCTGACCTGGCCGCGCTCGGCGGTGTAGGCCAGCTCGATGTCGATCTGCACCGTGTCGCTGCCCGAGGGCGACTGCGCGGTGGCCGTCCAGACCCAGTCGCGCGCGCCGGTCAGCGCGGCATAGACCGACTGACGCGAAGCGCTGCTGCCGTCGCGGTTGCCGCTGCTGGCAGTGCCGGCGCCGCCGTCGAACTGCGCCGTGTAGCTGCGCCCGCCGGCGTTCAGCGTGGCCGTGCCGTCGCCGCCCACGCTCAGGCTGCAGGCGGCGGTGGCCGTCTGCGGGTACAGCAGCGTGCCGGCCACCTGGCCGGCGTGCGTGGCCAGCAGCCAGGCCGGCAGCTCGCCGGCGGCCAGGCCGCTGGACTTGACCGGCAGCGGCGGCGTGGCCGACAGCGCCATGGCCAGCGGCGTGGCCGACTTGAAGCCGATGGCGCACTTGTCCAGCACACCGCCCATCTCCACCAGCGCCAGCCGGCCGGCATAGCCGGTCAGTGCCACGCCCTGGCCGGCGCTGACGATGTTGACGCCGAAGGCCATCGAGTTGGAGGGCATCTGGACCCAGGTGTCGCTCGCCTCGCCATTCAGCGCGGCGGTCTGCGTGCTGCCGTTCATCGTGGCCGTCACCTGGCCGTCGGCGGCGATGCTCACCGAGCAGGGGCCGGCCGTGCTGCGGCCGTAGTAGCTGCCGGCCAGCCAGGCCAGCGCGTCGTTGGGCGCCACGGCCCGCGTGGTGGGGGCGGCGGCGGCAAAGGCGGCGTAGCTCGTGTAGCCGCTGGCCGGCGCGGGCGCCGGGGCCGCCGCGTTGCGGGCCGTGCGGCCCTGCAGATAGCGGCCGGCGCTGCCGAGGTCGGTGCCCGACACGTAGAGGCCGTTGAAGGCCGGCGAGAAGAAGTCGACGTGGCGCTGCGCGTCGATGACGGCCACCACGCCGATGACCTGGCCGGCTGCATCGGTGTTCTCGCAGACGGCCGTGACCGTCGCGTTCGCGGCCGTGCTGCCGGCCAGGCCGGCGTCCGGCGTGTAGCCGATCACGTCGCCCGACAGCTGCAGCGTGGCGCCGCCCAGCTCGCTGAAGGTGCTGCCGTCGAACACCCGCACGGCATAGCTGCCCGCGAAGGGCTGCAGCGCGCCGAGCTGCAGCGTCTTCTGCGTGCCGCAGGCGGAAGGGGCGGGCGCCGGCGCGGGTGCTGGCGCAGGTGCAGGTGCAGGTGCAGGTGCAGGTGCAGGTGCAGGTGCAGGTGCAGGTGCGGCGGCCACGACGGGTGGCGGCGCGGCCTCGTCGCCGCCACCGCCGCCGCAGGCGCACAGCGCCGTGGTCAGCAACAGGGACAGCGGGGCGGGAATCAGGGGGCGGGGTGCGGGGCGCATGGGTGTCCTCCTCGGGGCGCGAAACAGGGGTCTGTCTGCTTACGCAGCGCCGCGCGCCCAAAAGGCTCATCGAGGGCTCATGGCCTGCCGCTAGGATTCGTGCGCCCCATGACTCAAGACCTGCCCCTCGTCGATGTGACCGCCTGGCTGGCCCAGCAGCCGCCGGACGCCGCCGGCGTGGGCGACCGGCTGTTCGCCACGCTGTACGACGAGCTGCGCCGCATGGCGCGCAGCCACATGCGCCACGAGGGCGGTGACCACACGCTGTCGGCCACGGCGCTGTCGCACGAGGCCTGGTTCCGGCTGGCCGCGCAGACGCGCACGCAGTGGCGCAACCGCGGCCACTTCCTGGCGGTGGCGTCGATGATGATGCGGCGCATCCTCGTCAACCATGAGCTGGCCCGCCGCGCCGACAAGCGCGCCGCCGAGCTGCAGCCGCTGACGCTGTCGGGCCTGGAGCAGCTGGCCCTGCCGCCGGACCGCGACGTGGTGGCCGTGCACGAGGCGCTGCTGGCGCTGGAGCGGGTGGACCCGCGCGCCGCCCGCGGCGTGGAGCTGCGCTTCTTCGGCGGGCTGGAGAACGAGGAGATCGCCGAGGTGCTGGGCGTGTCGCTGGCCACCGTCAAGCGCGACTGGGCGCTGGCGCGCAGCTGGCTGCATCGCGAGCTGCTCGGCTAGCGCGCCGACTGCACCTCGAAGCCCACCCGCGCCCAGCGTCCGCGGCCGTCCAGCGCGGTCAGCGCGTGGCGGCCGGGTTGCTTGAGCGTCAGCACCTGCACGCCCTCGCCATCGCCGGCCAGCTGGCCGTTCAGCAGCCAGGTCACGCCCTGCTGGGCGCCGACGGCCTGCAGGCGCAGCGTCACCTCGGCCCGGCCCGGCGTGGGGCGCAGCACGCTGCCGGGCTCCAGCCCGACGATGCGCAAGACCTGGCCCTGCGGCGTGCGTGGCGCGCAGCCCGGCGCCCAGGGCAGGCGCTCGACCGGGTCCAGCTGCGCGGCGTCCAGGAAGGGGCCCAGCAGCGTGGGCCAGCGCACGGCCTCGGTGCGAATGGCGTCGGGCGCGCAGTCGGGCCGCACGCGCTGGCCGGCATGGGTCCAGGCGGCGGTGACCAGGCCGCCGGGCTGCAGCCGGTCGGGCAGCGTGGGCGGCACGGCGCCGTCCAGCGTCCAGGCCAGGCGCTGCTGCAGGCAGTGGGCCGCCGGCGTGGTGGCTTCGGCCGTGCCCAGCGGCCAGCAGATGGGCACGGCGCGCACCGTGTCGGGCTGGCGGCGCGGGGCCAGTTGTTGCCGGGCCTCGGCCGGGCCCAGCGCGGCGGCGATGTCGCGCAGCAGCGGCGCCGAGGTGTTGGCGCCGAAGTGACCGGGGTTGGGCGTGCCGTCGGGCCGGCCCACCCACACGCCCAGCGTGTAGCGGTCCGTCACGCCGATGGCCCAGGCGTCGCGGAAGCCGAAGCTGGTGCCGGTCTTCCACGCGACGCGCTGGCTGCTCTCGCGGAACGGGTTGCCGGGCCGGCCGCCGCTTTCCAGGATCTCACGCACGATGAAGGCGGCGCCCTCGCTCATCAGCCGCGTCTCGTGCAGCGGCTCGGTCGGCAGCAGCCGCGGCCGGCCGGCCAGGCCGCCACGGGCCAGCGCCGTGTAGGCGCCCACCAGCTCCTCCAGCGAGGTGCTGCCGCCGCCCAGGATGAGGCTGAGGTTGGGCGCCGCGTTGGCCGGCATGCGCAGCCGCAGCCCGGCGTGGCGCAGCCGGCCGGCAAAGCGCTCGGGGCCCAGGCGCTCCAGCAGGTCCACGGCGGGCACGTTGAGCGAGCGCTGCAGCGCCTCGGCCACGCTGACCGGGCCGGAGAAGTCGGCCTGGAAGTTGCCCGGCGCATAGCCGCCGAAGTTCTGCGGCGCGTCGATCAGCAGGCTCTCGGAATGGACGAGCCCTTCGTCCAGCGCCAGCGCGTACAGGAAGGGCTTCAGCGTGGAGCCGGGCGAGCGCAGCGCGCGCACCATGTCCACATGGGCGCCACGCTTGGCATCGCTGAAGTCGGCCGAGCCCACGTAGCCGCGCACTTCCAGCGTGCGGTTGTCTACCACCAGCGCGGCCATGGAGTTGGCCTCGGGCAGCGTGTTCAGCCGATCGGCCAGCAACTGCTCCAGCCGTGCCTGCAGGCCGGCGTCCAGCGTGGTTTGGATGACGGCCTCGCGCTTGCCCTCGCGCCTGGCCTGCTGGCGCAGCCGCTCGGCCGCCAACGGCGCCAGCCAGCGCGCGCGCAGCGGCGGCGCGAACACGCGCTCCAGCTTGGCGTCGGCCACTTCCGCCGAGCTCCAGACGCTCAGCGTCTGCATGCGCGTCAGCACCTTGTCGCGCGCGCTCTGCGCCGCCTGCACGGCGCGGTCGGGGCGCAAGCGCGTGGGCGACTGCGGCAGCGCGACCAGCAGCGCCGCCTCGGCATGCGACAGGTCGGCCGCGGGCTTGCCGAGGTAGGCGCGGCTGGCCGTCTCCACGCCCTCCAGCGGGCCGCCCATGGGCGCGAGGTTCAGGTACAGGGCCAGGATCTCGCGCTTGCTCAGGTGCAGCTCCAGCTGCAGCGCGCGGGCGATCTGGCGCGCCTTGGCGGGGATGCTGCGGCCGGCGGCCTGATCGTCGACGAGGCGCGCCACCTGCATCGTCAGCGTGGACCCGCCTGACACGATGCGGCCATGCCGCGCCCACTGCCAGGCCGCACGCGCCAGCGCGGCGGGGTTGACGCCCGGATGCCAGTGGAACCAGCGGTCCTCGTAGTGCAGCAGCGCCTGCAGGTACAGCGGCGACACGGCCTCGGGCGTCGTCGGGTGGCGCTGCGCGCCGTCTTCGCTGGCCCAGCTGCGCAGCGGCGTGCCGTCGGCGGCGAGGACCGTCAGCGTGGGGGCGGTGGCGGTGGGTTCGGGCAGCGAGCAGGCGAAGTCGATCACCAGCACCGCCGTCAGCAGCGCGGCGACGCCCAGCTCGACGCGGCGCAGGCGGCTGGGCTTCATGGCCGGTGGACGTTCAGCGCGGGCTGGATGCCGCGCGCGCGGCGCGCAGGGTTTGCAGCTCGGCCGTCAGCCACTGGGCGCTCTCGACCGGCGCCTTGCCGGCGCAGCGCACCCGATATGGCTTGCCGCTCATGCTGCTGCTGGACGCGCCGCGGGCGATGAACTGCTCGGCGGTGGTCACCATGTCCTTGCCTTCCAGATAGTCCAGCTTCTTCAGCAGATGGCCCTTGGCCTCGGTGCCGGAGTACCAGCTGCCGTTGCGGTTGAACTCGCAGCCGGAGGATTGCAGGCGGGCGAGCAGCGCGTCGACCTCGGCGCGGGCGGTCGGGGGCAGCGGGGCGGCGCTGGTGGTTGCCGCCGCGAGCGACAGCAGCAGGGCGAGGGCAGCACGCATCAGGACAAAGCCTCCACGCGGCGGTTGTACGCGAGGAACACATCGTCGCGCACCCAGCCCAGAGATTCGTACAGCGACTGCGCGGCGTGGTTGGTGCGGGCGGTGGTGAGGTCCATGCGCGCCTTGCCATCCGCCGCCGCGCGGGCCTCGGCGGCCAGCAGCAGCAGCCGACCCACGCCGGCCTTGCGCGCGCCGGGGCGCACGAAGAGGTCGTACAGCGTGTAGATGGGCTTGGCTTCGACGGAGCAGAAGGTCGGGTAGAGCTGGGCAAAGCCCATCAGGCCATCGGCGCCTGCATCTGCCACCAGGATGACCGACTCGCGGCGCTGCATGCGCTGGGCGATGAAGTCCTGCGCCAGCGCGCGGTCGGCGGGTTGCTCGTAGAACTGGCGGTAGAGGTCGAACAGCTCGGCGATGGCGGGGAGGTCGGCGGAGTGAGCGTCGCGGAGGGGCAGTGCAAAGGACACGGTGTTGTGGTTCTCAGGAAGTCAGCAGTTCTCCGTGCGGCAGCTTGGCGGCGCCGGCATCGAAGGTCACGAAGCGCGTGCAGCCCAGGTGAGCGGCGCGGGCATTGAGCAGGCAGTCGGCGAAGTCGGCGCTGGCGTGCTGGGTCCAGATGTAAAGCGCTTCTTCGACCGTGGCCTCATGCTCGAAGACGACGCCGTCCACTTCCAGCAGGCGGGCGAAGGCGTTGGCGATGGCGGGTTTGTCCAGCCGGTAGCGGCTGCGCAGCACCCATTCGGTTTCCAGCAATGCACCCAGCAGGATCAGCAGCGGCTCGTCGGAGGCCTCGGCTTGTTCGACAAGGCGAGCGGCGACTGCGAACTGCGCTTCGTCGTCGCGCACCAGCAGGCGCACGAGGACGTTGGTGTCGATGGCGATGGTCAACGCGGTAGACCGTCTGAGGCGGTCAGGCGCGCATCGGCTTCATGTCGGCCACGTCGACAGAGGGCTGGCCAGGGCGCGACAGGCTGCCGGCCAGATCCAGCAGGTTGCGCGTCTTGGCACGCATGACCACCGTGCCGTCGCTGAGCGTGGTGAAGGTCAGCTTGTCGCCGGCCTCCAGGCCCAGTTGCTCACGGATTTCCTTGGGGATGGTGGTCTGGCCTTTGGCGGTGAGGGTGGCGTCGGGCATAGGAATTCCTTTCGATATGCGTGATCGTAAGGAGTGCCGAGTTGGTGTGCAAGAGCGCTGCGCTGGGGACTTGAAATTTGAGGCCTGCCCCCGGCTTTTGACTCTGCTGCTTGTTGATCCATCCTCTACGCCCTGCTAACCCTTAACTAGGCGGGCTGGGCACTAAAGCTGTCTGATAGCATCCGGCGAAATTTCACAGGGGGAAACCATGAAAAAGTTCACAATGAGCGTCTCTGCTGCACTGGCAATCATTCCGATTGCGTCAGGTGCAATGACATTTACGGCTGGCGACTATTACGCAACTACGGGTCAGCTACTAGGGCATTTCTCGAAGAGCGGCGCTCTCATTGAAACCATGCCCATTGTCAGCGGCACTCGTCAAGTCTACGGTATCGCATTTAGAGATGAAAACAACCTATACGTAGTCACAGACAATTATGGCAGCCATTCGGCCGGGAGCGCTCGTATCGAAGTTCTTAACTCAAAGGGTGAATTGCAATCGGAATTCACAATTAAGGATTCGTTGAGCTATTCTGCGTCTGGCAGCATTGAATATGATTCCCGCAGCGATAGTTTCTATGTTTCCACCAGCAAGGGGCTTGTTCAATACGGAGCCGATGGTTCCTCCAAGCCGGCAACACAGGATTACGGCACCATTGGGCAACGATCTTTCGCGTCGATAGCAGATGGCAGCTTTGTCACAATAAACTCCTCTCTATTGCGATACGACAGTTCCGGAAAAAAAGTTGGCACTGTGCCGACCAATATTGAAGATCCGCAACGCTTGATCGACAATAGCTGGAGTATGAATCACGTAATGGGCATTGCAAACGTCGCTTTCGACCCACTTTCAGACACGCTCTATGTTACGGCCAGCGGCTATTCAGGTTTCTATGATAAGGTCATGGCATTTGACGGGGTGTCAAATGTTCTGAAGGGAATTTCTGAATTTGGCTTGAACACTGATATGGTTGTCGCGCCCGATGGGAGAATTCTCCTCGGGTCTGGCTGGGGAAGTATGGGAATATTTGAGATGTCTGCGACCGGTCTACAACGTATTGCCCTTGCAGACAGTATGCCCAACCAAGCTGGATATGGGCAACGATATGTTGCTGCAATACCGATGTCGGCGCCTGTACCTGAGCTCACGAGTTTCAGCATGCTCCTTATTGGCCTCCTGTGCCTTTTGGCCCGCGGACGCGTACTTACGCTTACGCGACTACGTCGGAATGTTGGAAGCTGAGTAGGCTGGGGTGAGCATTGCGAACCCCAGCGTCTTTGCACTGGAGCTACCGGGCTGGTCGGTTCTAAGCGAACAGTATTGAGGCCTGACCCAAAAGCTCGCGCAGCGCATCGAAGACTTGCTTGAGCTGGGCGCGCGTGTTGCGGCTGAACGTGTCGTGGCTCTGAGCTAGCCCCTCGGTCTTGTCTTTCAGTTCGGCCAGGCGCTGCGCGAGGTCAGCGTGCGTCGTGGCCAGGGCGCGCACCCTCACAAAGGTGCGCATGATCTCGATGTTCACCGCGACGGCGCGCGGGCTTGAGAGAACCGAAGACAGCATCGCCACACCCTGCTCTGTGAAGGCGTAGGGCGCGGTGCGCCTGCCACCGCGGCCGGGCGGGCTGCCGACGTTTGAGGTCACAGACTGTGACCCAAAGCGGCGAACTCCTCGGCCGAGAGCTGGAACATGAAATCCTCCGGGAACCTGGCCGCGTTGCGCTTCACGGCTTGCACCAAGGCCTTGGTAGGCACGCCGTAGAGCTCAGCCAGGTCGGCATCGATCATCACCCGCTGCTCGCGCAGCGTGAGGATGCGGCTGCCGATGAGAGGCTGAAGGGCGGTCACGGCGCGGCCTTCTTGTCCACCACCACGATCTCCCCTTCGGCCTTGCCGACACCCCGAATCTCCGCCCGATACATATCCTCCGCAAACGTCGCCGGCACCCCATACCGCCCCGGCGTCACCACGCGCACCAGGTAGAACAGGTCCAGCGGCTGCGGTCCCAGCCGGGCGGCGGCGACGAAGCGGTCGTCGCGGTATTCGGTGTGGACGATGCGCTCGTTGGCATTGGCCTGGGCCACGTTGACGCCGTCCACCGTGAACTCGCCGGCCTGCGGGCCCTGGCTGAGGTTCAGGTTCTCGACCTCGAAGCCGGCCGGGATGCGGTCCACCACCAGGCCGTCCTTGATGGGCTGCGCCGCCTTCACGCGCAGGCGCACGACGTACATCTCGCCGGTGGTGAACTGCCGCGCCGTCACGGGCTTGCCGTCGGTCGTGAACATCGCGCGCTCCACGCTGATGCGCTCGCCGCTGGGCGGTAGCGGCTTGACCGGGTAGCCCTGGGCGGTGACGTCCAGGTACAGCGGCTTGTCGCCGTCGTTCTTCAGCGTGAGGCCGGAGCGCAGCTGCGCCACGTCGAAGCTTTGCTGGCCGGTGCCGCTGCCGGTCCAGGTGCCGGCCTTGGCGCCAAGGGTCAGCGTGGTCTTCCACGCGTCGTCCTTGCCGGCGCCCTGCGTGGCGGCGTGGACGGCAAGGAACAGCGCCAGGCGCTCCTGCGTGGAGTAGTAGTTGCGGCGGCCGAAGTCGTCGGCCAGGTCGAACAGCAGGTTCTCGCGCTTGTCGTGCTCGACCTTGTGGCGCAGCAGCAGCGCGTAGGCCAGCGCGCGGTCGCGGATGCGGGAGCCGTAGTCGCCCAGCCATTGGCCCCAGGGGCCATCGTCGGGCTGGTAGCCGTAGCCGCGCTGCATCGCGTCGTCCAGCGCGGCCTTGGCGCGGGCTTCGTCGCCCATCAGCTTCAAGGCCAGCGACAGCTGCACCAGCGGCAGCGGGCTCAGGCTGCTGGCGCGGTGCTTGTCGTGCAGCGTGCGCAGCGTGGCCAGCGGCGCCTTCTGCTCGCGGGCCAGGATGTAGCCGGCATGCGCGGCCTCGGCAAAGCGCTGGTGGGCCAGGCGCAGCACCTCGGCCTCGCGGTAATCGGCGACATAGCCCTTGTCGTTGCGGCGCACGTCCTTGGGCGGCGTCATCTGCTGGCCGGGGCTGCGCTGGAACTGCTCGGTCAGGCTCTCCAGCGACTTGGCCAGCTGCGCCTCGGGCACGGCGAAGCCGGCGTCGCGGGCGTCCTGCAGGAAGCCGGTGACATAGGCGCTCAGCCAGGCTTCGTAGGGGTTGCCGGAAGCCCACAGGCCGTAGCCGCCACGCGGCTGCTGCATGCCGGCCAGGCGGGCGAAGGCGCCCTCCAGCCGCTTGGCGCGTTCTTCCCGCGGCACGGGTGTCATGCCCCAGCGCTTGGCGGCCTCGTCGTCGATGAAGACCAGCGGGTAGGCGCTGGACGTGGTCTGCTCCAGGCAGCCGTAGGGGTAGGTCAGCAGGCCGCGCACCTGGTCCTGGATGTCGATGGGCGGCGTGTTGCTGACGCTTAAAGACAGCGCAGCGGAACCGGCCCAGTACGGGTCCAGCAGCGCGCGGTCCACGGCCTGCGTGGCGCCGGGCTCCAGGCGGATGCGGCGGCTCTCGCGCACAAGCGGCGTGGCGGGCTGCACCTGCAGCGCGGCCTCGCGCTCCAGCTTCAGCGCGCCGGCCGTGACGCTCAGCTTGACGGGCGCCAGGCCATAGGCATCCAGCGCCTCGGCCTGGAAGCGCAGGATCTGGCGCTGCTTGTCGGCCAGCTTCACCGTATCGGCCGAACCGGTGATGCGCACCGGCCCGGTGGCGCTCAGCACGACCTGGACCTCCTGCGGCGCGCCGCTGAGGTTGGTCACGTCGAGCGCAATCGTTGCCTTGTCGCCCGGCGCGATGAAACGCGGCATGGACAGCTCGGCCACCAACGGCGCGGCGACCACCGTGTCGGCCTGCGTGCTGCCATAGCTGTCCGCGCTGCTGACCACGGCCATCAGCCGCAGCGTGCCGTTGAAGTCGGGCAGCTTGAGCTGGATCGTCGCCTCGCCCTTGGCATCCAGCGCGACGGGACCGCTGAACAGGTCCACCAGCAACACCTTGCGCGGCATGCTTTGCGTGTCGCGCTTGCCGGCGTCGCCGCCGAACTTCTGCTGCGCGGTGTTGCCGTCCATCTTCTCGATGAGGCGGCCGTAGAGGTCCAGGACGTCGGCGCCGTAGCGGTGCTTGCCGAAGAAGTAGTCGACCGGGTCGGGCGTCTTGAAGTTGGTGATGTTCAGGATGCCCACGTCCACGGCGGAGACGGTGACTATTGCCGCCTTGCCGGCGAGCTGCGGTGCCTTGACCTTGATCGGCAGCGTGGTGGACGGCACGGTCTTGGCCGGCGCCTCCAGCGCTACTTTCAGCTTGCGGTCCTCGCGGTTCAGCGGCAGGTGCACCAGGCCCAGCGCGCGGGCCGGCGTGACGCGGTCGCCCTGGCTGCCGGGGCGGAAGGCGGCGACGGTGACGTACAAGTCCTGCCGCTGCCACTCGGGCGTGCTGCCCACGGGGATCTCCAGGTCGGTGCCCGAGGTCTTCACGCTGATGCGCTTGCTCCACAGCACGCGGTCGCCTTCCACGGTGACGACGGCCTCGCCGTCGTGCGGTGGCTTGATGGTCAGCTTGGCGGCGTCGCCGGGCTTGTAGGGCGAGCCCTTCAACTGCAGCTGCACGCGGTCGGGGCGGTTGCCGATGTCGTCGGCGTCCTGCGCGCCGTAGCCGGCGTAGAAGGCATAGCGCAGGGTTTCGTTGGTCTGCGGGTCCTCGATCTCCAGCCGGTAGCGGCCCCAGCGCACGGGCAGGTTCACGGTGGTCTTGGCGGTGAGGTTGAGCGTGCGGGCCTCGACCAGCTCGTCCGTCGTGTTGAAGCCCGAGTGCCAGCCGCGGCCGTCGTCATAACGCCAGTACCACTGGCGCTCCTCGTAGGTCAGCGTGAGCTTCAAGTCCTTGGCGGGCTTGAAGGCGCCGGTGGCGTCCACCCGCTGCACCTCGAAGCCGGCCAGGCCCATTTCGGGCGCCACGTTGCGGTCGAACAGCGGGCGCACGGCCACCAGCGCGGGCGCGGGCCACCAGGTGCGCTCGATGCTGCGCACCACCGGCCGGCCGCCGCTCTCCAGCAGGCTGAACGCGCCACGCACGCGCATCGGCGAGCTGCGCTCGGACAGGTTGGCCGTCAGCGTGACTTCGGCCTTGCCCTGCTCGTCCAGCTCGGCCTCGGGCAGGTCTTGCCGGCTGCGGGCCTTGTCGTCGGCAAAGTCGCCGAACAGGTAGCCGGGGAGCTTGCTCGCCAGCGGGTTGGCCAGCCGCTCGGTGCTGACCGTGGCCTGCAGCCGGTTGCCGGCGGCGGGCGCGCCGTAAAGGTAGTCGCCCTGCACCTGCACCGGCAGGCTGACCTCGCCGGTCAGCGGCGCGTCGGGCGCGCTCAGCGTGAGCTTCATGCGCTCGGGCAGGAACTCCTCCACCTTGAAGGCCCATTGCGCATCCGGCACCTTGGCAGCCGGGTCCACGCGGGCCTGCAGCGTCCAGCCGCCGGTGGGCGCGTCGGCCGGCAGCGTGATGGCGTGCTGGAAGTAGCCTTGCCCGGTCTTGCCCGGCTGCACCAGCTGCTCGACGAGCTTGCTGCCGTCGGGCTTCTTGACCGTGATCGTCAGCGGCACCAGCTTGGCCGGCAGCCGGCTGTCGGCATCGCGGCTCAGCACGGACACATTGAAGCTCTCGCCCGGCCGGTACAGGTCGCGGCCGGCGTAGACGAACAGCTTGTTGCTGCGCGAGGGGTGGCCGGTGGCGTCGAACTCGCTGAGATCCAGCGCCGCGTCGCGCAGCGACAGCACCGACATTTCCTTGTCGTCCTTGCGCGCCAGCACCAGCCGCGCCAGGTCGCCCACCTTGCCGTTGGTGCCGGTGAACACCGCATGGCCGTCCTTGTCGGTCTGCGCCTGGGCCAGCGCCTTGCCGGCCTCGTCCAGCAGGCTGACGGCCAGGCCGGGCAGCGCGTTGCCGCTCTTCAGCGAGGTGGCGAACACGTCGATCTGCCCCGCATGGCGGCGCAGGTGCAGGCCAATGTCGGTGACGTAGTAATGCGTGACCTGGTAGTCCCAGCCGAAGCGGCCGGGCTGGCTCATGACGGCCACGTAGATGCCGGGCTGCTGCAGCGCCTTGATCTTCTCGACCGGCAGGAAGCTGGTGTTGCGCCGGTTGGCGCGCTCGTCGGTCTTGAAGCGGCTGATGAAGACGCTCTCGCTCATTGCGCGCAGCTCGTCCAGCACCCAACCGCCCACGGTGCCGCGCAGCCGGCGCTGGTTGTCGCCGTAGCCGTCGTAGCAGCAGTCGCCTTCTTCGTCGCCGCCGCCGCCGTGGCGCGCCCGGCGCCCGACCACCTGCTCCAGGAAGGCCGACAGCGACTCGGGCTTGATGCGCAGGAACTGCACGTCCACCTCGGGCGTGTTGACGGTCACGACCGGCAGGCCGCCGTTCTGGCCCGCCGGCAGCACCAGGCCGCGGCTGGCGAAGTAGAAGCTGGCCGGCATGGCCTCGCTGACGGCCTCGCAGGCCTGCGCGGTTGCCAGCTTGGCGCCGCCGCGCGCGGCCAGCTCGGCGTTCATCGTCAGCCGGTAGCTGCGGTCCGGCGTCACATAGGGCAGGTAGAGCACGCGCGGGTTGTCGCCCAGCACCCAGCGGGCGGCCAGCGGCTTGAAGCTGGCGTCGGCGGGCTTGCCCTTGGGGTCGACGCCGCCGTCGTCACGGCGCTGCGGCGCATCGCCCTCGCTGGCGGTCAGCAGCTTGCCGAAGTCCTGCCGCGGGTCCAGCGCTTGCGTGAACATCACGGCGATGGCCGGCGAGCCGTCGAACAGCCGCGCCTTGCACTCGCTGAACGCAAAGGCCGCCTCCTCGGCGCCCACCTCGGCGCTGCTGGGCAGGCCCGGTGTCTTGAAGTGCTGCCACCCGAAGTAAGCCGCCACGGCCACGCCGGCCACGACCACCGCCGCCGCGGCGGCCTTCACGATGCTGGATGCCATCCGAACCCCTCAAGAGTGCGGGGCGAGTGTAGGGAGAGAAGGGGGTGAGTTCGGGGGGAGAAATTCCCCGACCGGCAGGCGCCGTTCAGCGCTGCGGTGCCTGCATCGCGAGCGGATCTTCCAGCAGCTCGCGCGTGGTTTCGCTCAGCGCCACGGCAAAGCCCAGCAGCGCGGCAAGTAGCGCGGCGGTCAGGCGAAGGCGGGCAGGCGTGAACATGGGTAGATAGTGGGCCACAGCGCCCGGCCGCGCGCCCCCTAACTCGCAGGTGATTGCTGACGGCGTGGTGGCAGCAGCCGACGGAATTGCCCCGGCGTGGTGCCGACCGCGGCCTTGAAGCGCTGGCTCAGGTGACTCGCGCCGGCATAGCCGCAGGCGGCGGCGATGTCGGCCAGCGGCAGCGCGGTCTGGCGCAGCAGCGTGCGGGCGCGGTCCAGCCGGCGCGCGGCCACCCAGTCGTGCACCGTGCAGCCCATGGACGCGCGGAACATGCGGGCGAAGTGGAACTCGGACAGATGGGCCTGGTCCGCCAGGCGCGGCAGGCTCAGGTCGGCGCTGTCCAGATGAGCATCGATGTACTCCAGCACGCGGCGGCGGGCCGCGCCGGACAGGCCGCCGGCTGACCGTTCCGCCCGCTCGCGCTGGCGTGGGCGAGCTGCCTGCAGCACCAGGTGGTCCAGCGCGGTTTGGCTCAGCGCGTCGATGTGCAGGCGCTGGGCGGGGTCCTGCCAGTCCAGCGCAGCGACCTCGCGGCCCCAGTCGGCCAGCGCGGCATCGGCGCCGAAGATGCGCTGCTCCAGTGTGATCGCGCGCGGTTCGGCGTCCAGCAGCCGCACGATGCGGTCTGCCCAGGCGTCGGCCGACAGGTAGAGGTGCACGAAGCGCAGCGGCCCGGCCACGTTCCAGTGCGACTCGTGCTCGGCGGGCAGGATGCAGTAGCAGCCCGGCGAGCCGGTCTCGCGCGGCGTCTCGATCAGGTGGGTGGCATGGCCGCCCTGCAGATAGACCGACAGCGTGTGGTGGCCGGGCCGCTGGTAGTCCATGCGGCCGCCGTGGTTGTGCCATTGCACCAGCCGCAGGCCGTCGGGCAGCGCGACCTCGCGCTCACGGCGCGCCAGCGAGCGGCTCAGCACGTCGAAGACGGGCTGGTCAGCGGTGGCGCCGGCGGTGAGATCAAGCATGCGGCGATGCTACGGGCCCGGCCTTCTCCGTGCCGGCGCAGGGCCGACGATGCGCAGGAATCTGCAATCGCGGCATCGCCTGTTTCGCGATGCTGGTGGCATGAATGTCTTGTTGTACGTGCTGGTGGTGCTGATCTGGGGCACCACGTGGATTGCGCTGAAGTGGCAGCTGGGGCCGGTGCCCATCTCGCTGTCCATCGCCTACCGCTTCGGCCTCGCGGCGCTGGTGCTGTTCGCCTGGCTGGCCTGGCGACGGCAGCTGGTGCTGCCACGTGGGCGAGCGCTCACCTGGGTGCTGGCCCAGGGCCTGTGCCTTTTCTGCCTGAACTTCGTCTGCTTCCTGAACGCCAGCCAGACGCTGGCCAGCGGGCTGGTGGCCGTCGTGTTCTCCAGCGCGGCGCTGTGGAACGCGCTGCTGGCGCGGCTGGTGCACGGCCGAGCCATCGCGCCGCAGGTGCTGGCGGGTGGCGCGCTGGGGCTGACGGGGCTGGTGCTGCTGTTCTGGCCCGAGATCACCGCGCAGCATGCCGGCGCCGGCACGCTGACGGGCCTGGCCTGGGCGCTGGGCGGCACGCTGTGCTTTTCCACCGGCAACCTGCTGTCGGCCGCGCTGCAAGGCGAGGGGCTGAAGCCGGTGCAGACCAACGCCTGGGGCATGGCGGTGGGCACGGCCATCCTGTGCGGCTACGCGCTGGTGTCGGGCGTGCCGTGGGTGTTCGACGCCAGCCCGCGCTATGTCGGCGCGCTGCTGTACCTGGCCATCCCGGGCTCGGTCATCGGCTTCACGGCCTACCTGACGCTGGTGGGCCGCCTGGGCCCGGAGCGGGCGGCCTACAGCACGGTGCTGTTCCCGGTGGTTGCGCTGAACGTGTCGGCCTGGGTGGAGGGCTACCGGTGGACCGTGCCGGCCTTGATCGGCCTGGTACTCGTCATGGCCGGCAACGTGCTTGTCTTCAGGAAGAAGAAGCCGGCTTCTGCCGCCGCTCCCACAGCGCCATCGCCTCGCCCACCAGCCCGCGCCTGAAGGCCAGCACGCAGACGATGAAGATCAGCCCGGTGACCAGGCTGACCGATTCGCCCAGGCCGTTGAACCAGGCCACGCCGGTGGTGTCGGCCAGCAGCTTGCCGAAGTCGCCGATCTTGTTCTCCAGCGCGATGATGACCAGCGCGCCGACGATGGGGCCGACCAGCGTGCCCATGCCACCCACCAGCGTCATCAGGATGACGAGACCGGACGTGGTCCAGATCGCGTCGGTCAGCGTCGCGAAGCCCAGCATCAGCGTCTTGGTGGCGCCGGCCAGGCCCGCCAGGCCGGCCGACAGCACGAAGGCCAGCAGCTTGAAGTGGGCCGTGTCATAGCCCAGCGAGGTGGCGCGCGCCTCGTTCTCGCGGATGCTGGTGAGCACCTGGCCGAACGGCGAGTGGACGATGCGGTAGATCAGCCAGAACGCGGCGATGAAGATGCCCAGCACGACGTAGTACAGCGTCAGGTCGCTGGTCAGGTCCAGGCCGAGGAAGCTGCCGCGCGGCACGCTCTGCAGGCCGTCCTCGCCGCCGGTGAACGGCGCCTGCAGGAAGAAGAAGTACAGCATCTGCGCCAGCGCCAGCGTGATCATCGAGAAGTAGATGCCCGAGCGGCGGATGGCCAGCAGGCCGAACACCAGCCCGACGCCGGCCGCCGCCAGCGAGCCGACGATGAGCCCCGCCGGCGTGGGCAGGCCCCAGACTTTCAGCGCGTGGCCGCAGACATAGCCCGCCGTGCCCAGGAACGCCGCATGGCCGAAGGACAGCAGGCCCGTGAAGCCCACCAGCAGGTTGAACGCGCATGCGAAGAGGGCGTAGCACAGCACCTTCATGACGAAGATGGGATACACGCCCAACACGGGCAGCAGCGCGATGCCGATGAACAGGGCGGCGTAGCCGAGCAGCTTCTTGTCCATCACTTCTCTTTTCCGAACAGGCCGGCGGGGCGCACCAGCAGCACGATGGCCATGACGACGAACACGACCGTGTTGGACGCCTCGGGGTAGAACACCTTGGTCAGCCCTTCGATGATGCCAAGCCCCAGGCCCGTGACGATGGACCCGAGGATGGAGCCCATGCCGCCGATGACCACCACGGCGAACACGACGATGATGAGGTTGGACCCCATCAGCGCCGACACCTGCAGGATGGGGGCGGCCAGCACGCCGGCGAAGGCCGCGAGCGCCACGCCGCCGGCATAGGTCAGCGTCACCATGCGGGGCACGTTGATGCCGAAGGCCTGCACGAGCTTGGGGTTTTCGGTGCCGGCGCGCAGCTTGGCGCCCAGCGACGTCTTCTCGATCAGCGCCCACACCGCGAAGCAGACGATCAGCGAGGCCACGACCACCCAGGCCCGGTAGTTGGGCAGGATCATGAAGCCGAGGTTGGTGGCGCCCTGCAGCTGCTCGGGCACCGAGTAGGGCTGGCCCGAGACGCCGTAGAAGCTGCGGAACACGCCCTCTATGACCAGCGTGATGCCGAAGGTCAGCAGCAGGCCGTAGAGGTGGTCCAGCTTGTAGAGCCACTGAAGCATCGTCCGCTCGATGACGATGCCCAAGAGCCCCACCAGCAGCGGCGCCAGGCCCAGCATGACCCAGTAGTTCAGCCCCAGCAGGTCCATGCCCATCCACGCCAGGAAGGCGCCCATCATGTACAGCGCCCCGTGGGCGAAGTTGATGATGTTGAGCATGCCGAAGATGACCGCCAGGCCCAGCGACAGCATCGCGTAGAACGAGCCGTTCACCAGGCCCAGCAGCAGCTGGCCCAGCAACGCGGGCAGCGGGATACCGAACAACTCAGTCATGTCAGGCCGGCCTCAGATCACTTCTTGACCAAGGGGCACTTCGAGTCGGCGAGCTTTGTGTAAGCCTCGTTCGCCGGGATGGTCTGCACCACGTTGTAGTAGTCCCAGGGTTCCTTGGACTCGGCCTGCTTCTTCACCTGCATCAGGTACATGTCGTAGCGCATGCGGCCGTCCGGGCCGATCTCGCCGTTCTTCGCGAAGAAGTCGTTGATCTTGGTGGCCTTCATCTTCGCGATGACCTTGTCGGAGTCGTCGGTCTTGGTCGCGTCCACGGCCTTCAGGTAATGGGCGATGGCCGAGTAGTCGGCCGCCTGCAGCATGGACGGCATGCGCTTCATCTTCTCGAAGAAGCGGCGGCTCCAGGCGCGCGACTCGGCGCTCTGGTTCCAGTACCAGCCGTCGGTCAGGTACATGCCCTCGGTGGCCTTGAGGCCCAGCGAGTGCACGTCGTTGATGAACATCAGCAGGCCCGCCAGCTTCATCGTCTTCGTGACGCCGAACTCGTTGGCGGCCTTGATGGAGTTGATGGTGTCGCCACCGGCGTTGGCCAGGCCCAGGATCTGCGCGCCCGAGCCCTGCGCCTGCAGCAGGAAGGACGAGAAGTCGCTGGCCGACAGCGGGTGCTTCACGCTGCCCACGATCTTGCCGCCGGCCTTCTGCACGACGGCCGTCGTGTCGGCCTGCAGGCTGGCGCCGAAGGCGTAGTCGGCGGTCAGGAAGTACCAGTTCTTGCCGCCGCTCTTGACCACTGCGTTGCCGGTGCCGTTGGCCAGCGCGACCGTGTCGTAGGCGTAGTGCACCGTGTAGGGCGTGCAGTCTTCATTCGTCAGGCGGGCCGACGCGGCGCCGATGGAGATGAAGACGCGCTTCTTCTCGGCCGCGACCTTGGCCATGGCCAGGTTGGCGCCGGAGTTGGTGCCACCCACCAGCACGTCCAGGCCTTGCGTGTCCAGCCATTCGCGCGCCTTGGCGGACGCCACGTCGGCCTTGTTCTGGTGGTCGGCGAACAGCAGTTCGATCTTCTTGCCGGCGGCCATGCCCTTGGCGTCGGCGATGGCCATCTTGATGGCCTCCACGCCGCCCTGGCCGTCGATGTCGGCGTACAGGCCTGACATGTCCGTGATGATGCCGATCTTGATGACGTCGCCCGAGATCTGCGCGTGCGCGGCGAGGCCGCAGGTGGCGAGGGCAGCGGCGATGAGGGTCTTCTTCATGGTGTTGTCTCCTGGTTGGATCTTCAGACGCTGAGCAGCTCGTCCATCCGGGCCTGGTGGGCCGGCAGGTCGGCTGCGGGGAAGGACAGCACGACTTCGCCGTGCTCGATGACGACGAAGTGATCCGCCAACGGCGCGGCGAAGCGGAAGTTCTGTTCCACCATGACGATGGTGAAACCCTGGCTCTTGAGTGTGCGGATCATGCGCGCCAGGGCCTGGACGATGACGGGGGCGAGGCCTTCTGAGATCTCGTCCAGCAGCAGGATGTCGGCGCCCGTGCGCAGGATGCGCGCCACGGCCAGCATCTGCTGCTCGCCGCCGGACAGGCGGGTGCCGGGGCTGTGGCGGCGCTCGGCGAGGTTGGGGAACATCGCGTAGATCTCGGCCTCGGACATCGCCTTGCCGCGCTTGCTTTTCAGCGGCGGGGGCAGGCGCAGGTTCTCCTCGGCGGTGAGGCTGGCGAAGATGCCGCGTTCCTCGGGGCAGTAGCCGATGCCCAGCTGGGCGATGCGATGCGTCGCGAGGTCGATGGTTTCCTCGCCGTGGATCTTGATGGAGCCTTTGCGTGCGCCGGTGAGGCCCAGGATGGCTCTGAGTGTGGTCGTGCGGCCGGCGCCGTTGCGGCCCAGCAGCGTGACGACCTGGCCCGGCTGCACGCTGAGGTTGATGCCATGCAGGATGTGGCTTTCGCCGTACCAGGCGTGGAGGTTGCTGATTTCGAGTGCTGGGGTGGCCATGTTTTTCAGCTCGCTCGGTACTTCAGGTGGGTGGCGAGTGCCGTGCCCGAAGGCTTATGCATAAGGGCCATCAATGCGCCCCCACCAACTCAGTCGCCTCGGTGCCCATGTAAGCCTCCAATACCGCCGGATGCTTGGACACCGTCGCGTAGTCCCCTTCCGCCAGCACAGCGCCGCGCGCCAGCACCGTGATGCGGTCAGCAATGCTGGCCACCACCTTCATGTTGTGCTCCACCATCAGCACCGTGCGCCCCTCGGCCACGCGCTTGATCAGCGCCGTCACGCGGTCCACGTCCTCGTGCCCCATGCCCTGCGTGGGTTCGTCCAGCAGCATCAGCTGCGGCTCCATGGCCATCGTCGTGGCGATCTCCAAAGCCCGCTTGCGGCCGTAGGGAAGGTCGGCGGCCTTCAAATGGGCCATGTCGCGCAGGTCCACCAGCTCCAGCAGCGCCAGCACCTTGGCGTCCAGCGTCTTCAGCCCGGTCAGCCCCTTCCAGAAATGGAAGCTGGTGCCGGTGAAGCGCTGCAGGCCGATGCGCACGTTCTCCAGCACCGTCAGGTGCGGGAACACGGCCGAGATCTGGAACGAGCGGATGACGCCGCGGCGCGCGATCTGCGCCGAGGTCTCGCCGGTGATGTCGTGGCCCGCGAACACGATGCGCCCGCGCGTGGGCGTCAGGAACTTGGTCAGCAGGTTGAAGCAGGTCGTCTTGCCCGCGCCGTTGGGACCCAGCAGCGCGTGGATGTGGCCGCGCTGCACCCGCAGATTGACGGAGTCCACGGCGGTGAAGCCCTTGAACTCCTTGGTCAGGTCTTGTGTCTCGAGGATGAATTCGCTCATGGCGTCTCGTCGGTGAGATGCGCGACTCTAGGCTGCGAGCCTGCACACTGGCTTACGTGGTTTCATGGGGTTTCGCCCGCGGCGAGGAAGCGCTCGATGAGGCCGATCTGCTCGGGCGTGTTCAGCGCTGGTGCATGGCCGCAGTCGGGGATGACGGCCACCGCCGCGCGCGGCCCACGCTCGCGCATCGCCTGCGCGGTCTCTGCCGTCAGCAGCGTCGATTGCTCGCCGCGCAGGCACAGCACGGGCAGGTCCAGCTGGTCCCATGCAGACCACAGCGAATAGTCGTCGGGGTGGTGCTGGAACTGCGCCACCAGCGCGGGGTCGTAGTGCGTCGTCACGCGGCCATCGGGCAGGCGGCGCAGCGAGTGTTCGGTGAGCGCGCGCCATTGCGTGTCACTCAGGTGACCGAAGCTCGCATAGATCTCGCGGAAGTAGCGCTCCAGCTCGCTCACCGTCGCGAAGCTGGGCGGCTGGCCGGCGTAGGTCTTGATGCGCTCCAGCGCCGGTGCGGCCAGCTCGGGGCCGTTGTCGTTCAGCACCAGGCGACGGATGCGCCCGCGCAGCCGCGTGGCCGCGGCCAGCGTGCCGATGGCGCCGCCCATGGACGTGCCCACCCAGTGCACCTTCCCCAGGCCCAGCTGGTCCAGCAAGGCCTCCGCCTGCTCCACATAGACGTCCAGGCAGTACTCGCGCGCCGGGTCTGCCGCCCACTGCGACAGGCCACGGCCCGGCGTGTCGGGGCAGACGACATGCCAGCGCGCGCTCAAGGCCTGCGCGAAGTCGTCGAAGTCGCGGCCGCTACGCGCCAGCCCATGCCAGGCGATGACGGTGGGCGCGCTGGCATCGCCCCATTCGGTGATGTGGATCTCGCGACCCCCGCAGCTGACGTAGCGCGACTTCATGGCTTGCTCTTCCTCCCACGAGTCCACGCCGCCAGCCGCAACCGCCCGACGATGCCGCCGGGGAAGTGGTAGACGGCCAGCACGAACAGCAGGCCCAGCCACAACAGCCAGCGGTCGGGCGACACCAGTGTGCTCAGCACCGGCAGGCCCTCGACCAGCGAGCCCGCGCCCCTCAGCAGCGCCTGCAGGTAGTTCTGCGCGACGATGAACAGCACGCTGCCGATGACGGCGCCGTAGATGGACCCCATGCCGCCGATGACGACGATGAGCAGCAGGTCCAGCATGATCTCCATGCTCATGGCCGTCTCGGGGCCGGTGTAGCGCAGCCAGAGAGCCAGCAGCGCGCCGCCGCAGCAGGCCACGAGCGCCGCGATGACGTTGGCGCCGGTGCGATAGACCACCGGGCGATAGCCGATGGCCTCGGCGCGGAACTCGTTCTCGCGGATGGCCTGCAGCACGCGGCCGAACGGCGAGTTGACGATGCGCAGCAGCAGCAGGATCAGCGCGGTGACGGCGGCGAACAACAGGTAGTAGGTCAGCAGCCGGCCGTCCAGCGTGACGCCGAGGAACGGCTCTTCCATGAACTCGGTCGATGGCCTCAGCAGCTCGGGCAACTGGAAGTTCAGGCCGTCCTCGCCGCCGGTGAAGTCGCTGAGCTGCGAGCACAGCGTCATGAAGGCCGAGGCCACGGCCAGCGTGATCATTGCGAAGAAGATCGCTTTCACGCGCAGGCTGGCCAGGCCCATCGCCAGCGCCAGCACGGCGGAGAGCGCCAGCGCGGCGGCGAAGCCGATGGCCAGCGAGCCCCAGTCCGGCCCCAGCCGCGTCGACGCGATCGCGATGCCGTAGGCGCCGATGCCGACGAACATCGTGTGCGCGAAGCTGACGATGCCGGTGTAGCCCAGCAGCAGGTCGTAGCTGGCCA
>CAMLKW010000015.1 GCA_946480605.1 uncultured Roseateles sp.
CAGCCAGGCCGACTTCGACGCCGGCGCGGCCGGCGCCGAGATCATGCGCCGCCACGGCGTGGACCGCCGCGTGCTGAGCCGCGACGAGGTGCTGAAGGTGGAGCCGGCGCTGGCCGCCTTCGGCCAGCGCGTGGCAGGCGGCACCTACACGCCCAGCGACGAGAGCGGCGACGCCCGCGTGTTCACGCAGAAGCTGGCGCAGCTGTGCGAGCAGCGCGGTGCGCAGTTCCTGTACGAGCACGACGTGCTGGCCCTGCAGCGCATCGGCGACGCCATCGCCAGCGTGCAGATCGCGCACACGCGCAGCGGCGAGCGCAAGACGCTGCCGGCCGACGCCTTCGTCGCCGCCATGGGCTCGTACACGCCGACGCTGGTGGCGCCGCTGGGCGAGTCGCTGAACATCTACCCCGCCAAGGGCTACTCGGCCACGCTGCGGCTGAAGCAGCCCGCGGCTGCCAGTGTGGTCAGCCTGCTGGACGACAGCCGCAAGATCGCCATCTCGCGGCTGGGCGACCATGTCCGCATCGCCGGCACGGCCGAGCTGTCGGGCTTCGACCTCGACCTGGCCTCGCCGACCGCCCGGGTGCGCTGCGCCGCGCTGGTGAAGCGCTACGAGGAGCTGTTCCCCGGCGTGGCCGACACAAGCGAGCCCAACTTCTGGTGCGGCCTGCGCCCCAGCACGCCGACCAACATTCCCTACATCGGCCGCAGCCGCAAGGCGCGCAACCTGTGGATCAACGCCGGCCACGGCACGCTGGGCTGGACGCACGGCGCCGGTTCGGGTCGGGCCCTGGCCGAGCTGATCGCGGGCCGCCGACCGCAGATGGCCTTCGGCTTCTACAACACGCGCTGAATCACAGCGTCTTCAGCAGCGCCTCGACTTCCTTCTGACGCGGGAAGCGGGAGCCCAGCCGCTCCAACGACTGCAGCTCCGTCTTGGCCGCCGGCTTGTCGCCCGACTGGATCAGGATCTGCGCCAGGTTGAGCTTGTAGCTAGGCTGGTCGGGTTGGTCGGCGATGAGCTGGCGCTGTACGCTGATGGCCTTGCCGAAGTCCTTCTCGTTGGCCAGCACGGTGGCATAGGTGTCGCGCAGCGCGCCATCATCGGGCTTGAGCTTGAGACCACGTTCGGCCAGATCGCGCGCGCCGGGCTTGCCGGCCTTGCTGCGCAGCCAGGCCACGTTGTTGATCAGCGGAACCGCCTCCGGGTTGCGCTTCAGCAAGGTCTCGTAGCGCGCCAGCGCGCCGTCGAAGTCGCCGCGCGTCAGCACCAGGTCGGCAGCGGCAGCGGCAAAGGCCTGGTCCTGCGGACGGGCGGCCTGCCACTGGGCCTCGAAGGCCAGCGCCTCGTCGCGCCTATTGGCCGTCAACAGCAAGGCAAACAGGCGCAGGGGCGCGTCGCCCGGATCACGCAGCGTCGTGGCCTTGCGCAGCAGCGGCAGGGCGGCGTCCGGGCGCTGGCGACCCATCTCGATCTCGGCCTCGGCGATCAGCGCAAAGGCCTCCTGCGGGTACTTCTTCTGGCGCTCGTGCAGCGCGGCCAACGCCTCGTCCACGCGGCCCTGGCGGGCGGCCAGCTGGATCAGCAGCCGTTGCGCGGCGACCGAATTGGGGTCGGCCTCCAGCGCCCGCCTGACCTCGCGCTCGGCGCCGGCGAAGTCCTTGTCGACGAAGCGCAGCTGCGCCAGGCCCAGCCAGCCCTGCGCGCGGTTGGGCGCCAACGCGTTGAGCCGCACATAGGTCTTGGCGGCCTGGGCGCGCTCGCCGGCCGCGAACTGCGTGCGCGCCAGACGCTCCAGCAGATCCGGGTTGAGCGGCAGCGCGGCCGAGGCCTCCTGCGCGGCCTGGGCCGCAGCCGGGGTGTTGCCGGTGCGCAGCAGCTGGTCGATGTAGGCCAGGCGCAGGCCCGCCTCGGTCGGCTCCTCGCGCACGCCGGTGCTCAGCACCTCGGTGACGCGTGACATCGGCGCCTGGGTCTGCACCAGCAGCTCGGCCAGCGCCAGGCGGGCCTGGGGCGCTTGCTTCTGGCTGGCGATGTAGGCCTCCAGCCGTTTGACGGCGGGGTCGTGGCGCTTGGCCTGCAGGTCGATGGCCACCAGACCCAGCACCGCCGGCAGATAGGCCGGGTCGGCCTTGTTGGCGGCCTCGAAGGCCGCCTGTGCCGCCGCCGCGTCCTTGCGCACCAGGTGGATGCGGCCGCGCAATGCCTCGGGCACGGCGCTGTCCTTCATCTTGGGCCCCAGCTTGTCCAGCGCGGCCAGCGCGGCGGGGAAATCCTGGCGCCGTATCAAAGCGTTGACCAGCATCAGGTCGTAGTTGCTGCCGCTGTCCTTGGCGGCCAGCTCGCGCAGCTGGGCAAGCGCCGCGTCGGCCTTGGCGCGGCCGGCGCCGCCGGGCGTGACGCTGTCGCGCACGATGGCCGACAGCGCCAGCGCCGCCTGCGTCTTGGCATCGTCGGGACGCAGCTTGGAGGCGGCGCCGAAGGCCTGGTCGGCGCCTTCGAAGTTGCCCAGCATCAGCTGCGCCTTGCCGGCCAGCAGCAGCGTCTCCGCGTCGGCCTTGCCGCCTTCCAGCAGCGGGCGCAGCGTCTCCAGCGTCTTGTTGGGGGCGCGCCGCTGCAGTTGCAGGCTGGCGAACTGGCGCCGCAGCCCCGTCTCCTCGGGTGCCAGCTTCAGCGCCTGGTTCAGCAGGTTCTCGGCATCGGCCAGCTCGCCCAGCTGCTGGTGTGCGGCGGCGCCCAGGCGCAGCAGCGGCAGATAGTTGGGCAGCATCTTCAGCAGCGGCGCCGCCAGCTCCTTGGCCTTGGCCGCGTCGTTGCGACCCAGTGCGATCTGTGCCTGCAGGAAGCGGCCCTGCGGCCGCTTGGCGAGCGCCGGCGGCATGGCCTCGACCAGCTTGGCCGCCTCGTCGACCTGCTGGCGGCCCAGCGCCAGGCGCACGAGCAGGGAGCGCGCCTCGTAATGGCTGGCATCCAGCGTCAGCACCTGGCCCAGCAGCGGCTCGGCCTCGGCGATCTTGCCGCGCGCCAGCAGCACCTCGGCCTTCAGCTGCAAGGCCGCCACGGCCTTGGGGCTGCGCAGCAACAGCTCGTCCAGCGCGGCCAACGCCTCGTCCGTGAACCCCCCGGCCAGCTTGGTGCGTGCGCTGACGATGACGGCCGACTCGGCCTCCGGCGTCAGCTGCAGCGCCCGCACCGCGGCGGCCCGGGCCTCGGTCAGGTTGCCCTGGGCCAGATAGGCCATAGACAGCTGCTGCAGCAGCTGCGACATGGCCGGCGGGTCGGCCAGGCTCTGGTCGGAGAACTCGCTGATCAGCTTGCGCGACTGCCCCGACAGCAGCAGCGTCTTCGCCAGCAGCGGTGCCACCTCGTCGCGCGCCGCGCCCAGCTCCCAGGCCCGGCGCAGCTCGATCTCGGCACCGGCCACGTCGCCGGCCTCCAGCAAGGCCTTGCCCAGCAGCTGGCGACCCTGGGGGTTGTCGGGGTTCTTCTGGAGCAGGTTCTTCAGCTCGATGGTGGCACCGGCCGCATCCTTCTGCTCCATGCGCTTCTGCGCGGCGGCGAGCAAGTCCTGCTCGGAGCGTTGGTTGCAGCCCGCGAGCGCGGCGACCAGCAGGATCAAGGCGAATTGGCGCGTCTTCATCGGTTCTCCGGAAACAGGCGCGCGATTGTGTTCCTAGAATCCGCGCCCCCTCACAGGACTGGCCCCAGGGCCGGAAAAATGCCATGAAAGCCGCCGCCAGCTTCTGCGCCATCGACTTCGGCACCTCCAACTCCGCCGTGGCGGTGCCTGCCGCCGACGGCGCTATGCAGCTCGTCGAGCTCGAACCCGGCCAGCGCACCATGCCCACGGCCGTCTTCTATTTCACCGAAGGCGCGCACGACGCCGACGGCCCGCCGCGCGCCTTCGGCCGCGCCGCCGTGGCCGCCTACGTCGAGGGCCACGAAGGCCGGCTGATGCGCTCCATGAAAAGCATCCTCGGCTCACCCCTCATCGACCAGACCACCGACGTCGGCGGCGGGCGCGGCGCCAAGTATTCGGACATCGTGTCCGGCTACCTGAAGCGGCTGCGCCGCCTGGCCGGCGAACCCGAGCGCGCGGTGCTGGGCCGGCCGGTGTTCTTCGTCGACGGCGACCCGGCGCGCGACGCCGCCGCCCAGGTCCAGCTGGAGGCCTGCGCCCGCGCGGTGGGCTTTCGCGACGTGCAGTTCCAGTACGAGCCCATCGCCGCGGCGTTCGACTTCGAGCAGCAGGCCATCCGCGAGGGCAAGGGCGAACAGATCGTGCTGGTGGCCGACATCGGCGGCGGCACCAGCGACTTCTCGCTGGTGCGCGTGGGCCCCGAGCGCGTGCAGCGCCTGGCGCGGCGCGACGACATCCTGGCCAGCCACGGCATCCACATCGCCGGCACCGACTTCGACCGCCACATCGAGCTGGCCGGCCTGCTGCAGGCCTTCGGCTATCGCGCCACCGGGCCGAGCGGCCGCGAGGTCCCCAGCGGCATCTTCTTCGACCTCGCCACCTGGCACCTCATCAACACCTGCTACGCGCCGCTGCGCGTGGCCGAATGGCGCGGCATGAAGAGCTGGTTCGCCGACCTGCGCCAGCACGCCCGGCTGATGACGGTGCTGGAAGAGCGCCTGGGCCACGAGCTGGCTGCGCGCGCCGAGGGCGCCAAGATTGCCATCTCGGGCGGGGCCGACACGACGGTGGACCTCGGCCACGTCGAGCCTGGCCTGGTGCTGCCGCTCAGCGAGAAGGTCGCCGTGGACGCGCTGCGCGCCGACCTGGACCGCATCATCGCCACGGCCCACGAGACGGTCGCGCTGGCCGGCCTGAAGGCCGATCAGGTCGATGCGCTGTACTTCACCGGCGGCTCCACCGGGCTGCGCCTGCTGGTGGACGGCATGGCGGCCGGCTTCCCCGCCGCCGCGCGGGTCAGCGGCGACCGCTTTGCCTCGGTCGCGACCGGCCTGGGCCTGCACGCCCGCCGCCTGTTTGCAGCTGCGACCTCACGGGCCGCGACACGTCCGCCAGCATCAGCACCGCGCTGACCAGGCCCTCCACGGCCTCCTCCAGGTCGGCAGGCGGCTCCAGCGACTCGATCTCCTCCAGCAGCGCGTCGGCATCTTCGAGGTCGTCCGGGTCCAGGTGCAGGTAGATGGCCGCCAGCGGCTCCAGCAGCGGCTCCTCGGGCAGGCGCATCAGCGCCGGATGCGCGTCCAGCGCATGCGCGAAGCCGGCCACCCAGGGCAGCACCGTCTCGCTGGGCTCGGCGTCGTCCTCCAGCTCGAAGATCCAGGGGTCGAACCACTGCCGGCCGGCGATGGCCACGTTCAGCTCCTTGTGGCGGCGGCGCAGCAACGCCAGCAGCTCGTCGTCCACGCGGCCCGGCGTGGGCCGGCCCTCGCTGTCCAGGATGGGCGGCAGCCAGGCCGACAGCGGCACCGCCTCGGGCTGCAGCAGCACACCGCACAGATAGCCGTCCAGCATGCCGACGTCCAGCGGCTCCAGCGGCGCCGGCAGCGCGTCCAGCAAGGCCTGCAGGCGCTCCAGGTCGTCTTCGGTCAGGGCTTCGGGGGCGCGATGCGGCGGCAGGTTCATGGCCGGATTATCGGCAGCGCCGTGTGAATACTCCCCACCGCGGCGGGACGGGACGGCCTACATTGGCAATTCCCAACGACGCCCTCACCCGAGGGCTTGCAGACCCGGCAGCACGCTGACCGGGTCTTTTTTTATGCGGAATCCCACCGGGCCGGGCGCGGGGCCGCCCCAAGCCGTCCCCTCGGGGCTTCGGCCGGACACATGGCGCCCAGTGGGCAGGCATGTGCCTGCCGAAGAGCTGCGGCGCTGTCCGCAGCGCGGTCTGCAAGACCGACCGGCCTCGCCGCGTTCGGCAGGCGAGACCGGGCGAGGGGCCCTCACACCGCCATGCGCTCCGGCGCGACGTACTGGCGCCGGAACTCCTCGAAGGGCAGCGTGTCGGTGGCCTCGATGCGGGCCTGCTCGGCCAGCGAATCGGCGGCCATCTGCTCGAAGCGCTGCTGCAGCGCCGGCGGGAACGGCAGCGCCAGCAAGGCATTGCGCGCCGCGTCGCTCTGGCGGCAGATGAAGCCCACGTGACTGTTGCCGAAGTCCTGCGCCATCGCCGCCAGCACGCGGGCCGACGGGCACAGCGCCGGGTCGCGCAGGCGCGCCGACACGCGGCGCAGCGCGGCGCTGTAGGCGTCGCCGCCATGCGCAGCGTCCAACCGTTCGGCCTGGGCTGCACAGCCGGACAGGATGTCGCCGGCCCAGTCGGCCAGCGAACGTTCGCCACCCTGCCAGTGCTCCAGCATCAGGCCCGGCTCGCGCCCACGCGCGGCGACGCGGTGCTGGTTGCGCGCATTGGCGGCGATCTCGTTCGGCGTGTCGCCGGGGCTGGCGCCGTGCAGGCAGTGCAGCAGGAAGGCGTCCAGCACGCGGATGGCGTCGGCCCCGATGCCGATGGGCTCGAAGGGGTCCAGGTCCATCAGCCGCACCTCGATGTACTCGACGCCGCGCTCGCGCAGCGCATGCAGCGGGCGCTCGCCGGGCCGGATCACGCGCTTGGCGCGGATGGTGCTGTAGAACTCGTTCTCGATCTGCAGCAGGCTGGTGGACAGCTGGTTGTAGTCGCCACCGGGCGTCTGCACGCCGATGGCCTCGTAAGGCGCGTAGGGCCGGCTCAGCGCGGCCTGCAGCGAGGCGGCATAACTCTCCAGGCAGTTGTAGCTGACCGAGATGCTGGCCTGCGCGTCGCTCTGGTAGCCCAGGTTGCCCATGCGCAGCGAGGTGGCGTGCGGCAGGTAGAGGCTGTGCTCGGACAGGCGCTGCAGGCCGTGCTCGCGGCCATGCACGAAGCTGTCGCACAGCGCCGGGCTGGCGCCGAACAGATACAGCAGCAGCCAGCCCTCGCGGCGGAAGTTGCGGATGGCGCCGAAGTAGCCCTCGGTGCCCACGCCGGGCAGCGACCAGTTGTAGTGGATGCCCGAGATGGTCTGCATGCGCCGGCCGTAGCGCTGGCCCAGGCCCATGCGGTAGACGCTCTTGGCGCGGCCGATGTTGCTGGAGCCGTAGCGGCCGATGGGGATGGTCTCGTCGGCCGGCAGCCCGCAGGGCATGGAGCTGACCCACAGCCGCTCGTCGGCCAGCGCGCGGTAGACGGCCTGATGGATCTCGGTCAGCTCGCCCAGCACGGCGTCCACGCCGGCATGCACGCCGGTGATCAGCTCCAGCTGCGACTCGCTGTAGTCGGTGGTGATGTGCGGGTGCGTCAGCGCGGCGCCCAGCGCGATGGGGTGCGGCGTCAGCGCCAGCCCGCCGCCGGGCAGCACGCGCAGGCTTTCTTTTTCAATGCCGCGGCGTATGCCCAGCAATGTCTCTTGATCGTTCATCGGTCAGGACGGTAGCAGAACGGCGCTACAGCTGCCCGGGCGCGTCCATGTCGGCCAGACTGGGCCTCAGGTCATGTGCGCTGGCCTGCATGCCCTCGTGGTGGCTGAGGTAGAGGGACACGTCCTGCCGCTCCAGCCAGCCGACCGCGCGCAGGCGGTCCAGCACCGGGCCCTTGACCTCGGACAGCTCCAGCCTCAGCCCCTCGGCCGCCAGCGCGGCGCGCAACTCCTGCAGCGCCGTCAGGCCCGACACGTCGATGTGGTTGACCGGCGCCATCAGCAGCAGCACGCGGGCCGGCGCACCGACGCGCTCGCGGTGCTCCTGCACGCGCGCCAGCACCGCATCCACCAGGCCGCGCGCGTTCGTGAACACCAGGCTCTCGTCGATGCGCAGGCCCACCACCTCGGGCTGGCACTCCACCGCGTAACGCTCCACGTTGCGGTAGTGCTGCGTGCCCGGCACGCGGCCCAGGCGTGCCACATGGGGCTGGGCGGTGCGCTGGATCAACAGCGCGATGGAGCCCACCACGCCCAGCGCCAGCGCCGCGCCGGCGCTCCACAGCAGCACGGTGGCCGACACGGCCGCCATCAGCAGCCCCTCGGCCCGCGCATAGCGCCAGGCCTCGGCGTAGTGGCGCAGCGTGAAACCGCCCAGCACCGCCACGACGATGGTGGCCGCCAGCACCGGCTTGGGCAGGTGCGCCAGCGGCCCGGCCAGCAACACCATGGCCAGCGCCATGAAGCCGGCCACGAAGACCAGCGTCCAGCGGCTGCGCGAACCGGCCTCGTGCAGCAGGATGCTGCGCGAGAAACTGCCCGCCACCGGCATGCCGCCGCTGAGCGCCGCGACCAGGTTGGCGGCCGCCAGCCCGCGCAGCTCGGCGGCGGGCAGCAGCTTCTCGCCGCGGCGCTGCGCCAGCGACTCCGACACCGCGAAGCTGGACACGAAGGCCATCAGCGCCACCAGCGCCGCGCTGGGCAGCAGCTGCAGCCACAGCGCGCCATCCAGCGATGGCAGGCCGATCGGCAAGGCCAGCGCCGGCAGCGCCCCCACCTGGGCCACGCCGCCGGCCGCCGGCGTGAAGGCCGACAGCAGCATGGCCCCCAACAGCAGGCCCAGCGGCGCCAGCCTCGCCAGCAGCGGCAGCCCAACCCGGCGCGACAGCAGCAGCAGCGCCAGCGCCACGCCGCCCCAGGCCGCGCTGGCCGGCACCCAGCCGCCGGCCAGCGCCGTGCGCGCAAGGTCCGGCAGCGTGAAGCCCGCCGCCGCGCTGCCCAGCAGCACCGGCAGCTGGCTGGCCGCGATCATCAGCGTGGCGCCGTTCTCGAAGCCGCGCAGCGCCGGCACCGACAGCAGGCTGGACAGCGCGTCCAGCCGCAGCAGCGCCGCGGCGGCGAGCAGCAGCCCCACTTCGGCGGCCAGCACCAGCGCACCGGCCTCCGGCGTCACGCCCGCCGGCAGTCCGGCCAGCGCCTGCGCGATCATCAGCGCGAGCACCGCCACCGGACCCAGGCCCAGCACCGGGCTGGAGCCCAGTGCCGCGTAGGCCAGCAGCGGCAGCAGGCTGGCGTACAGCCCCACCTGCGCCGGCAGGCCGGCCAGCATGGCGTAGGCCAGGCTCTGCGGGATCAGCAGCACGGCGACGACGGCGCCGGCGACCAGGTCGGCGCGCCAATGAAACCGGCTCACGGGTCCACTCGAATGCCGGACAGGCGCACGACGCGCGCCCACTTGTCGGTGTCGGCGGCGATCAGCGCGGCGAAGTTGCCGGCCGCGGCGCCGCCAAGGGCGTACAGGCCGCGCGAAGCCAGGCGCTCGCGCAGCGGTCCGGCCAGGGCGGCCGCGGTGTCGCGCTGCAGCCGCGCCAGTTGCTCGGGCGGCTGGCTGCTGGGCGCGAACAGGCCCAGCCAGGCGCTGGCCTCGAAGCCCTTCAGCGCCGGGCCGCCGGCCTCCTCCACGGTGGGCAGGTTCGGCAGACCGGGCACGCGACGCGCGCTGGCCACGGCCAGCACCTGCAGCTTGCCAGCGCGGATCTGCGGCAGCGCCGTGGTCAGGCTGTCGAACATCAGGTCCATGTTGCCGGCGATGACGTCCTGCTGTGCCGACGCGGTGCTGCGGTAGGGAAAGTGCAGCATGTAGGTGCGCGTCAGCCGCTTGAACAGCTCGCCGGCGAGGTGGGTGGGCGTGCCGTTGCCGCCGGACGCGAACAGCAGCCGGCCGGGCTGCAGCGTCGCGGCGCGCACCAGGTCGTTCAGGCTGCGCACGCCCAGGCGCTGCGCGGCGGCCGGGTTGATGACCAGCACCAACGGCACGGTGGCCACCACGCCCAGCGGCGCAAAGTCCTTCACCGGGTCGTAGGGCAGGCGGCGCGACAGCAGCGGGTTGATGACGTGCGTGCCCACGCTGCCCATCAGCAGCGTGTGGCCGTCGGCGGCGCCGGCGACCTCGGCCGCGCCGATGTTGCCGTCGGCGCCGGGGCGGTTCTCGACCAGCACCGCGTAGGTCAGGCTGCGCTGCAGCTCGGGCGCCAGCAGCCGGGCGGCCTGGTCGGCCGGGCCGCCCGGCGGATAGGGCACGACGATGCGCAGCGGCCGCACCGGCCAGGGCGCGGCCGGCTGGGCCAGCGCGGCGGGGGCGGCCAGCCAGCACAGCAGGCCGCGGCGTCGAAGCAAACTCGTCTTCATGCAGGTCCGGGGATGACGTCCAGCCTGACCTGGCCAAGCCGGCAGGCCGCGTCGAAGTCCTGCAGTATGGCCGCCAGCGTGTCGGCGTCCGGCGCGTCGACGGCGGCGATGCCCACCGCGCGGTTGCGGCCCTCGGCCTTGGCCTTGTAGAGCACCAGGTCGGCCCAGTTGACGGCCTGCTCCCAGTGCAGGCGCAGGCCCGCCGCCGGGCTGCCGGCCCCACCGATCGGGAAGGCCGCGAAGCCGATGGACACGGTGACGCGCAGGGGGCCGTCCGGCGTGGCGACGGGCGCGCTGGCGATGCTGCGCAGCAGCCGCTCGGCGGTCTGGGCCAGGTCGGCCGGGCCGAGGTCGGCGGCATGCACCAGGAACTCCTCGCCGCCCCAGCGCGCGACCAGGTCGGTGTCGCGCACGCCGGCGCGGATGCGGCGCGCCACCTCCACGATGACGGCATCGCCCGCCGCGTGGCCGTGCCGGTCGTTGACGTTCTTGAAGTGGTCGATGTCGATCATCATCAGCGCGCCGCGGAAGCCGGCGCCGCCGTCCACGCGGCCGCGGGCGTCCATGACGGCCAGGAAGTGGCGCCGGTTGGACAGGTCGGTCAGCGGGTCGCGCTCGCTCTGCGCGCGCAGCAGGTGCTGGTTGGCCGTCAGCCGCGCCTGCGCACGGCGCATGCGCCACAGCGTGACGCCGATCAGCGTGATGGACAGCAGCAGCAGCACGCCCACCGCCAGCCCCACCTCTTGGGCCAGGTGCCGGTTCTCCAGCTGCTGATCCTTGAGCTGGCCGTCGCGGGCCAGCAGGTCCAGGTCGCGCTGCTTGGCGGCGCTGTCGTACTTGCGGCGCAGCTCCTCCAGCGCGGCGGCGCGGTTGCGCTCGTTGCTGCGCGTGTTCAGCGCCCGCTCCTCGTGATACGCGGCCAGCGCCTCCTTGTGCTGGCCGGCCTCGGCCCAGGTGTCGCCCAGCTCGCGCAGCTCGCGGGCGCGCGACACCAGGTCGTTGGGGTCGGCCCCCACCGCGGCAGCGCGGGCCAGGTCCTGGCGTGCGGCGTCGAACTGGCGCAGCTTGATGTGGGCCACCGCCAGGTTGTGGTGCAGGCCGCGCAGGTAGAGCCGGTCCCGGTAGCGCTGCAGCACCGGCAGCGCCAGCTGGCCGGCCGCCAGCGCCTCCTTCAGCAGGCCCTGGTGCATGTAGGCGTCGACCAGGTTGGAGCGCGCCTGCGCCGCCAGGTGGGGCGAGCCGGCCTGCTCGGCCAGCGCGAGCGCCGTCTCCTGCGCGGTGCGCGCGCCGGCCGGGTTGCGCGAGCGGCGCTCCACGGCGGCCTCGTAGATGCGCACCCGCGCCGCAACCGCGGCGTCGCCCTCGGCCTCGGCCAGCGCGCTGCGGATCTCGACGCGCGCCGCGTCCACCTGGTCCTGCGCCTGCAGCGTGACGGCCAGCATGCCCAGACTCAGCGCCGCCAGGTAGCGGTCGCCGCCGGCCCGCGCCAGCGCGATCGCACGGCGCACGCCGGCCTCGGCGTCGATGAACACGCCCTGCCCGTACTGTTCGCGGTGCACGATGCGCAGGGCCTCCCAGGTGGCGCGGAAGTCGCAGCCGCCTTCACGGATGGCACGCGCCTCGTCGCCCTCGGGACAGCCTGCCTGCAAGCCTTGCAGCGCGCGCTGCGCCAAGCCGCCGGCGGACTTGCCGGAGCGCTCCTGAATCAGCGCGCGCAGCAGCCAGCTCAGCTCGGCACCGCCCTCCAGCGTGGTCAGCTTCACGGCGACGGCGTCGGCCGCCTCGATCTGGCCCCCGGCCAGCAGCACGCGGCCCCGCGCCATCTGCCAGGCGGCCTCCTGTGCCGGCGTGGCGGGGCGCTGCTTGTCGAGCTCGGCCAGCATGGCCTCCGGCTCATCGAAGGCGCGGCGCACGATGTCGGTCAGGCGGCCGGCGTCGGCCGCCGCGCCCCCCGCGCCCAGCAGCAGCGTCAGGCCCAGCAGCGCGGCCCTCATGCGGCGCCCCCGCCGGCGCCTGCATCCAGCGCGCTGAAGCCGCTCGCCGGCGCCAGACCCGCAACGGCGGGACCGCTCAGCGCCAGCAGGCCCACGCGGCCCTCGCTCCAGGCGGCCTCCAGGCGGGCGGTCAGCTGCGCGGCGGCCAGCGCATCCTCGGCCTGCATGCGCTCGACGCCGTAGGCCTTGTTGCGGCCATGGGCCTTGGCGAGGTACATGACGGTGTCGACCAGGTCGATGGCACGCTCCCAGCTCAGCCGCAGGCAGTGCGGCGGCAGCGGCAGGCTGACGAAGCCGATCGAGGCCGTGACCGGGATGTTGCGGCCCTCGTGGCTCACCGGCCGGCCGGCGATCAGGTCCAGCAGGCGCTGGGCCAGCTGCGGCGCGAACAGGCCTTCGCGGGTGCGGGCGATGATGAGGAACTCCTCGCCGCCCCAGCGCACGATGAGGTCGTCGTCGCGCACCGCCTCGCGCAGCCGCCGCGCGATCTCCACCAGCACGGCGTCGCCGGCCGCGTGGCCGAAGCCGTCGTTGATGCGCTTGAAATGGTCCACGTCGATCAGGAAGACGCTGCCCGACAGGCCCTCGGGGCCGGACAGGCTCTTCACCGCCGCCTGGAAGTGGCGCCGGTTGGCCAGGCCGGTCAGCGGGTCGGTCTCGCTCTGGCGCTTCAGCGAGGCGTTGCTGTGCGCCAGCGCCTCGTTGGTGCGGCGCACACGGCGGAAGGCCTGCCACAGCAGCCCCAGCGACACCGCCACGCAGCCGCCCAGGGCGGCCCACAGCGCCAGCGCCAGGTTGCGCTGGTGGAGCTGCTCGGCCTTCAGTGCGTTGTCGCGGTTCAGCAGCTCGATGTCGCGCGCGCGCTGTTCGGCGTCCTGGCGCTCCTGGACCTCCAGCAGCAGCTTGCGGGTCTCGTCGCGCAGCACGCGGTCCACCATGGCGCGGTGCTCGCGGTAGGCGGCCACGGCGCCGGCCAGGTCACCGGCGCGCTCCAGGTAGGTGGCCAGCTCCCTCCAGCCCTCGGACGCGTAGGCGATGGCGCCCTGCTTCTCGTCCAGCGCGATGGCGGCCTGCACGTTGGCCCGGCCTTCCGCGACCCGGCCCAACGCGATCTTGGCCAGGCCGATGTTGGAGCGCGCGACGACCTCGGCGCTGGTGTTGTGCGTGGCCAGCGCCAGCGGCAGCGCCGCTTCGGCCAGCTGCAGCGCGCGGGCGTAGCGGCCCTGGCGCAGGTGGTGGTCGGCAAAGTTGGCCAGGCCCAGCGCACGCACGGAGTCGGCGCCGGCCAGCGCGGCCTGCTCCAGCGCGTCGGCGTTGGCCTGCAGCGCGATGCTGGCGTCGCCGTCGTCGGCATGCACGATGCCGCGCATCGTGTAGACCTGGTTCAGCGTCATCGGGTCGGGGTCCTTCTGGGCCTCGGCCAAGGCCTGCGCCGCGATCTGCTGGGCCCGCGCGGGCGTGTCGGCGCGCAGCGTCGTGAAGGCCAGGTCGGCCAGCGTCAGCGCCATGCGCCAGGGCTGGCCGATCTCCTCGGCCAGACGCAGCGCCGTGTGCCCCTCGGTCAGCGAGGCATCCAGCTCGCCCACGTCGCTGCTGATGGTGGCCAGCAGCCGGTAGTGGCGCCAGCGGTAGACCGGGTCGGCCACGCTCAGCTGCACGCCGTCCACGCCGGTCATCAGCCGGCGCGCCTCGCGCAGGTCACCGTGGGCGCGCAGGTACTCGGCGCTGGCCGAGGCCGCGGCGACCGCGGCATTGGCACGCAGCTCGGGGGTGCCGGGCCAGTTGCGCAGCTCGGCGGCGAGCTGGTCGCACAGCTCGCGCTTGCGTGCGAGCGCGGCCAGCTGCCCGCGCAGGGCCACCACGTCCAGCAGCGCGGCGCTGCCCGGCGGCAGGCCGGCAGTGCGGCTGCGCAGCTCGCGCTCGGACTGTTCGGGCCGTGCCCGCGCGGCACGCTCGATGCGCAGCAGCTCACGCGTCAGCGCCGCATCGGCGGGCGCCGATGCCGCCGCCCCGGGCGCCACGGGCGTGCCGCCTTCGCCGCCGGGCGAGCAGGCGGCCAGCAGCACCAGCGCGGTCAGCGCGGCGCACAGCGTCGGACGAAAGGCCTGAGGTGAGTGCATCGAGGCGGCAAGAGCGGGGACTCGTGATCCCGAGCCGCCGATTTCAGCGCGCTTCCGAGGGCCTGTCGCGCTTGGCACACCCGGGACCGTTCAAATTGCACGCACGGCCGAGGCGGCGCCTCAGCCCGGCTGGCCCTGGTAGCCGCGTGGTATCGCACCCAGCAGCCGGCGCGTGTAGTCCTCACGCGGCGCCGCGATCAGCTCGCGGGTGGCGGCCTGCTCGACGACGTCGCCGTTCTGCATGACCAGCACCTCGTCGGAGATGAACTTGACGACCGCCAGGTCGTGGCTGATGAAGATGTAGCTGAGGCCGAACTCGTCCTGCAAGTCCTTCAGCAGATTGAGCACCTGGGCCTGCACCGACACGTCCAGCGCCGACACGGCCTCGTCCAGCACCAGCACCTCGGGCTGCAGCGTCAGGCAGCGCGCGATGGCGATGCGCTGGCGCTGACCGCCCGAGAACTCGTGCGGGTACTTGGCCATGGCGGACTCGTCCAGGCCCACGCGCTGCAGCAGCGCGACGGCGCGCGCCTCGCGCTCCGCCGTGTTCGCACCGATGCCGTGGATCTCCATCGGCTCGCGCAGCGTCTGGGCTATGGTGAAGCGCGGGTTCAGCGACGCGTAGGGGTTCTGGAACACGACCTGGATGCGGCGGCGCATGCGCAGCCAGTCGGCGCCGCTCATCTTCAGCAGGTCCCGGCCCTCGAACAGCACCTGGCCACCCATCGTTCCCGAGGTCTGCTCGTGCAGGCGCAGCAGCGCAAGGCCCATGGTGGTCTTGCCGGAACCCGACTCCCCCACCACGCCCAGCGTGTGGCCCCTGCGCAGCTTGAAGCTGACGCCCTTGACGGCCTTGAACTCGCGCTTGCCGAACAGGCCCTGCTTCAGCCAGAAGCTCTTCTGCAGGCCGCTGACCTCCAGCACCACCGGGGCGTCCGGGTCCTTGGCCTTGCCCTCGTTGGCCGCCGCGCGGCCGGCGATGTGGTCGTCGATGACCATCAGGCGCGCCGGGTTGTCGCTCAGCGAGGGCCGGCAGGCCAGCAGCGCCTTGGTGTAGGCGTCCTGCGGGTCGTTGAAGATCTGCGCGACCGGCGCCTTCTCGCGGATCTGGCCGTGGCGCATGACGACGACATGGTCCGAGATCTCGCCCACCACGCCCAGGTCGTGCGAGATGAACAGCAGGCTCATCTTGTGCGACTCCTTGAGCTTGGCCATCAGCTCCATGACCTGGCGCTGGATGGTCACGTCCAGCGCCGTGGTGGGCTCGTCGGCGATCAGCAGCTTGGGCGAGCAGGCCAGCGCGACGGCGATCATCACGCGCTGCTGCTGGCCGCCGGACATCTCGTGCGGGTAGGCCTTCAGCCGCCGCTTCGGCTCGGGGATGCCCACCTCGTGCAGCAGCTCCTCGGCCCGCACCAGCGCCTGGCGGCGGCTGAGCCCCAAGTGCTTCATCAGCGGCTCGCAGATCTGCGTGGCCACGTCGAACACCGGGTTCAGCGAGCTCATCGGGTCCTGGAACACGCAGGCGATGTCCTTGCCGCGGATGGCCTGCAGCTCCTTCAGGCCGGTCTGCAGCAGGTCGCGGCCCTGGAACAGGATTGCGCCTGAGCGCTCCGCGTTGCTGGGCAGCAGGTTCAGGATGGACATGGCGGTGACGCTCTTGCCCGAGCCCGACTCGCCCACCAGCGCGACGGTGCTGTTCTCCGGCACGTCGAAGCTGACGCCCTTGACGGCCAGCTGGCGCTGCATGACGCCGTCGACCTTACCCATGCGGAAGGCGACCTTGAGGTCTTGAATACTGAGCAGCATCGTCTTTACTCCAGCCCGCGCAGCTTGGGGTCCAGCGCGTCACGCAGTGCATCCGTGAACAGCGCGAACGCGGTGACGAAGATGGCCATGCAGACGGTGACGGCGCCCAGCTGCCACCAGTAGCCCAGGATGAGCTCGTTCTGCGCCTCGGCCAGCATGGTGCCCCAGGACACCTGGTCCACACCGACGCCCAGGCCCAGGTAGCTCAGGATGACCTCACTCTTGATGAAGCTCACCACGTGCAGCGACAGCTGCACCAGCGCCACGTGCGACACGTTGGGCAGGATGTGCTTGAACATGCGCGACCACTGCGACGCGCCGATGGCCTCGGCCGAGCGCACGTACTCGCGCACGCGGTGCTTCATGAATTCGGCGCGGATCAGCCGGTAGATGCCGGTCCAGCCCGTCAGCGCCAGGATCAGCACCACCGAGCCCACACCGCGGTGGAAGATGGCCGCGAACGCGAAGATCAGCAGGATGCTGGGGATGGCTGTGAAGACGTTGTAGACCCACTCCAGGAAGTCGCCCACCTTGCCGCCGAAGAAGCCCGACACGGCACCCAGCACGGTGCCGATCAGCGTGGCGACGACGGCCGCGGCCAGGCCCACGAAGATGGAGATCTCGGCGCCCTTGATGACCTTGGCCAGCACGTCGCGGCCCAGGCGGTCGCCACCCAGCGGCAGCGTCTCGGCGCGCACCGCCTCGTCGGTCTTGAACTTGGCGGCGCGCTCGGCCCATTCGGCGTAGCGCGGCGCCAGCGGGTCGATGTCGCTCAGGTCCACGTTGGGCCCGGCGGGCGCGGCGATGCTGCCGGTGTCTTCGGCGGGCTGCGGGCCCAGCAGCGTGGGCGGCGCATTGGGCACGCCGATCTCGTCCTGCCACTTGGCGGCCAGCAGGTCGGTGGCGGCCAGCAGCACGAGGACCAGGAAGGCGCCGACGATGCCCATCGACACGACGCCGACGCGGTCGGTCTTGAGCCGGCGCCAGGAAGCGGCCCAGACGCCGCCGGAGGAAGAGGAAGTCACGGCGCTCATTTCAGGACCACGCGGGGGTCGACCAGCTTGTAGAGCAGGTCCACGACGAGATTGACGGTCATCGTCAGCGCCGCCAGGTAGATGGCGAAGGCCTGGATGACGGGATAGTCGCCCCGGTTGACGGCCAGCAGCAGCTCGCGGCCCAGGCCCGGGATGGAGAAGAACACCTCCAGCAGGAAGGAACCCACCAGCACGCCCGGCAGCAGCACGGCGACGTTGGTCAGTATGGGGATCATCGCGTTGCGCAGCACGTGCTTCAGCAACACGGTGCCCTCGGCCATGCCCTTGGCGCGCGCGGTGCGCACATAGTCGTGGCCGATCTCGTCGAGGAAGAAGCTGCGGTAGAGGCGGATCTGCGGCGCCATCGACACCGCCACGGCCACCAGGATGGGCAGCGGCGCGTAGGTCGTCAGGTTGGTCCAGTGGCTCGCGGTCCAGCCCTGCACCGGGAACCAGCCCAGCCGGAACGCGAAGAAATACTGCGCCAGGATCACGTAGACCAGCAGCGAGATGGACACCGCGATGGTGGAACACACCATCACGGTGCGGTCCGTCAGGCTGCCGCGCACGGTGGCCACGGCCATCGCGAACGGGATGGCCAGCAGCACCTCCAGGATCAGGATGGGCACCGTGACGGTCAGCGTGGCCGGCAACCGCGTCGCGAACAGGTTGGCCACCGACTCATTGGTGGCCCAGCTCTTGCCCCAGTCGAAGGTGACGATGTTCTGGATGAAGATCCACAGCTGCTCCCAGACGGGCTTGTTCAGGCCCAGCTGCTCGCGGATGGATTCGATCTGCTCGGGGCTCGCGTTCAGGCCGCCCAGGATGATCGCGGGATCGCTGCCGAAGTACTTGAAGAGAAAGAACACCAGCAGCACGACCCCCAGCAGGGTGGGGATCATTTGCCACAGGCGTCGGATCAGATAGGCCGCCATCGGGGCTCCTCAGAAACCACAAACCCCGCGGCAATGCGGGGTTACATCAGGAAACGGCCCGCAGTCTATGCGAGCGCACGCGCCCGCCGGCCTGACGGTTTCACTAGACTCCGCGCTTTTCAAGAGTCTTACGCGCCGCTGTGATGAAGTTACCTGCCCTGCTGACCGGCCTGCTGCTGGCCTGCACCCTCACCGCCGCCCAAGCGCAGCCGAAGGTGTTGCACCAAGCCTTCAAGGTGGCCGAGACCGGCTTCGACCCCGCCCAGATCACCGACCTCTACTCCAAGAACATCGCGGCCGCCATCTTCGACGCGCCGCTGGAGTACGACTTCGGCGCCCGCCCCTTCAAGCTGCGGCCCAGCACGCTGGCCGAGATGCCCGAGATCAGCGCCGACTTCAAGACCATCACGATGCGGGTCAAGCCCGGCATCTATTTCGCCGACGACCCGGCCTTCAAGGGCAAGAAGCGCGAGCTGACCGCCGAGGACTACGTCTACAGCGTCAAGCGCCACTACGACCCGCGCTGGAAGAGCGGCAACCTCTACCTGCTGGAGAACGTGAAGATCCTGGGCCTGTCGGAGCTGCGCCAGGAGTTGATGAAGGCCAAGAAGCCCTTCGACTACGACCGCGTCGTCGAGGGCCTGAAGACGCTGGACCGCTACACCTTCCAGCTCAAGCTGGGCGTGCCCGACCCGCGATTCATCTACCAGTTCAGCGACGCCGGCTTCCTGGGTGCGATGGCGCGCGAGGTGGTCGAGTTCTACGGCGACAAGATCATGGAGCACCCGGTCGGCACCAACGCCTGGCGGCTGGGCGAGTGGCGGCGCAGCTCGCGCATCGTGCTGGAGAAGAACACCAACTTCCGCGACGTGCGCTACGCCGAGGTGGCGCCGCCCGACGCCAGCGCCCAGCTGAAGGCCGAGGTCGCCGCGCTGCAGGGCCGCAAGCTGCCGATGGTGGACCGCGTGGTCATCGACATCATCGAGGAGAGCCAGCCGCGCTGGCTCTCCTTCCTGAACGGCGAGGCCGACATGATCGAGGAGGTGCCCATCGACTTTGCGTCAATCGCCATGCCCGGCAACAAGCTGGCGCCCAATCTGGCCAAACGCGGCATCACGATGACGCGCTATCCGCGCGCGGACATCAACCTGAGCTACTACAACATGGAGGACCCGGTCGTGGGCGGCTACACGCCCGAGAAGATCGCGCTGCGCCGCGCGATGAACCTGGCCGTGGACCTGGACAAGGAGATCCGCCTGGTGCGCCGCGGCCAGGCGCTGAAGAGCCAGAGCCCGGTGCCCACCGTCGCGTTCGGCTACGACCCGGCCTTCAAGACCGAGAACAGCGAATACAACCTGGCCAAGGCCAAGGCCCTGCTGGACATGTACGGCTACAAGGACGTGGACGGCGACGGCTACCGCGAGCTGCCCGACGGCAAGCCGCTGCTGATCGAATACTCCACGCTGACCGATGGCGAGCGCCGCCAACTGGCCGAGCAGTGGAAGAAGAACATGGATGCGCTGGGCATCAACATGACGTTCAAGATGGGCAAGTTCCCCGAGCAGCTCAAGGCTTCCAACGCCGGCAAGCTGCAGATGTGGGCCGTGGGCTGGGTGGGCACCAGCCCCGACAGCGACACCTTCCTCGCGCTGGGCTCCAGCGCCGCCAAGGGCAAGGCCAACAAGCCGCGCTTCGACCTGCCGGCCTTCGAGGCCCTCTACGAGAAGCAGAAGGCGCTGCCCGACGGCCCCGAGCGCGCCGCACTGGTGATCGAAGCCCAACGCCTGCTGATCGCCTATGCCCCCTACAAGTTCCACGTCCACCGCGTCTGGACCGACATGGCCCAGCCCTGGGTCAAGGGCTACAGCCGCAACATCTTCGTGCGCGACTACTGGAAGTACGTCGACATCGACACCGCCGCCCTGCCCAAAGCAAAGTAAGGCCCACCGATGAAACAGCTGCTCGCCGCGCTGGCCGCCTGCCTCGCGCTCGCCACGCCCGCCAGCGCCGCCGAGCCGCAGAAGACCCTGCGCTACGCCTTCCGCATCGCCGAGACCGGCTTCGACCCGGTGAAGCTGTCGGACATCTACTCGCGCACCGTCACGGCCCACATCTTCGAGAGCCTCTACACCTACGACCCGCTGGCGCGGCCGACGCGCATCGTGCCGCTGATCGCTGCCGGCGAGCCGGAGATCAGTGCGGACTTCAAGACCTTCACGATCCGGGTGCAGCCGGGCATCTACTTCGCCGACGACCCGGCCTTCAAGGGCAAGCGGCGCGAGGTCACGGCGCACGACTTCGTCTACAGCATCAAGCGCTACGCCGACCCGGCCAACAACGCCCAGGGCTGGATCAGCTACGAGGACGCCGGCCTGGTGGGCCTGGGCGAGCTGCGCAGCCAGGTCATGAAGGCCAAGAAGCCCTTCCCCTACGACACCGAGGTCGAGGGCGTGAAGGCGCTGGACCGCTACACGCTGCAGGTAAAGACCAAGGAAGCACGCCCGCGCCTGGTCGAATCCATCTTTGCCAACAACGACCTCTATGGCGCCGTCGCGCGCGAGGTCGTCGAGTTCTACGGCGACAAGATCATGGAGCACCCCGTCGGCACCGGCCCCTACGTGCTGAAGGAATGGCGGCGCAGCTCGCAGATGGTCTTCGAGCGCAACCCCACCTACCGCGAGCGCCACTACGAGTCGCAACCGGCCGCGGACGACAAGGAGGCCCAGGCCATCCTTGCCAAGCTCAAGGGCCGCCGCATCCCGATGGTGGACCGCGTGGTCGTCGACATCATTGTCGAGAACCAGCCGCGCTGGCTGGCCTTCCTGAACAACGAGCACGACTTCATGGAGCGCGTGCCGGAGGACTTCATCACCCAGGCCGTACCCGGCGGCAAGCTCGCGCCCAACCTGGCCAAGCGCGGCATGCAGGCCTTGTTCACGCTCGCGCCGGACATGACGCTGACCTGCTTCAACATGGAGGATCCGGTCGTGGGCGGCATGTCGCCCGACAAGGTGGCGCTGCGCCGTGCCATCTCGCTGTCCTACGACGTGAAGAAGGAGATCCGCCTCGCGCGCCGCGGCTTCGCGGTGCCGGGCCAGTCCCCCATCGTGCCCGGCACGACCGGCTACGACCCCGAGTTCAAGAGCGAGATGAGCGACTACGACCCGGCCCGCGCGCGCGCGTTGCTGGACATGTACGGCTACATCGACCGCGACGGCGACGGCTGGCGCGACCTGCCCGACGGCCAGCCCATGCTGCTCACGCGCAACACCGAGCCCAACTCGCTGAACCGCGCCATCGACGAGCTGTGGGAGAAGGCGCTGCGCGCGGTTGGCATCCGGCTGCAGGTCAAGATCCAGCAGTGGCCCGAGAACCTCAAGGCCGCCCAGTCCGGCAACTACCAGATGTGGCCCGTGGGCTCGACCGCGGCCCAGCCCGACGGCCAGGGCGCCATGCAGCGCTACTACGGCCCGGCCAGCGGCACGCAGAACCTGCCGCGCTTCAAGGACGCGCGCTTCGATGCCATCTACGACCGCATGCAGGCCATGGCCGACGGCCCGGAGCGCGACGCGCTGTTCAAGGAAGCCAAGCGCCTGGCCGTCACCTACATGGCCTACAAGGTGCACGCCCACCGCGTGCTGATCGACATCGAGCAGCCCTGGATGAACGGCTACCGCCGGCCGCTGTTCTGGCAGGACTTCTGGCAGTTCGTCGACGTGGACGCGAGCAAGCCGCCTGTCCGCTGAATTCCGCTGTCGCATCCCATCGATTCGACGGCCTGTCGCAAGCAGCTGTCCTCCACGCGCAGGGCCGCTAGGCTTCGCTCCATCAACAACACCGAGAGGAGTCCCAGATGAACGACGCTGACGAACTCAACAAGCTGGCCGACCTGCACGCCCGCGGCGTGCTCAACGACGAGGAATTCGCCAAGGCCAAGGCCCGCGTGCTCAGCGGCCAGGCCCACGCCGCCAACGGCACGCCGCCCCCCGCCGCCACGGTCGTCAACGGCCTGCGCCGCAGCCGGCTGGACCGCTGGATGGGCGGCGTCTGCGGCGGCATCGGCCGCGCCACCGGCGTGGACTCGTGGATCTGGCGCCTGATCTTCAGCGTGCTCTTCCTGGCCTTCGGCAGCGGCATCCTGCTGTACATCCTCCTCTGGATCTTTGTTCCCGAAGAGTGAGTGACGGGGCGGCCGCAACGGCCACCCTGCGCCCCGGCGGGTATGCTGGGCTGAAACATTCCGGAGACAGCGGATGGAACAGCTCGCCGGCCTCGACGCCAGTTTTCTGTACCTGGAAACGCCGCAGATGCCCATGCACGTGGGCGCGCTGCACCTGCTGGAACTGCCCGCCGGCTACGACGGCGACTACGCCGAAGACCTGAGAGCGCACATGCGCTCCCGCCTGCCGCAGCTGCCCGCGCTGCGGCGCCAGCTGCTCAGCATGCCGCTGGGCCTGTCCAACCCCGGCTGGGTGGACGCCGAGCCCGACCTCGACGAGCACATCGTCGAGATCGCACTCCCCGAAGACAGCGGCATGGCCGAACTGGAGGCCCAGGTCGGCGAGCTGCACCCGCAGCTGCTCGACCGGGCCCGGCCGCTGTGGAAGTTCCACGTCTTCACCGGCCTGGCACCCGGCCCCGACGGCGAGGTGCGCGTGGCGCTCTACACGCAGCTGCACCACGCGGCCGTGGACGGACAGGCCGCCGTCGCGCTGGCGCAGGTCATCCTCGACACCGCGCCCGAGCCGCGCAGCACCATGGCCGGCCCGACGCGCAGCCGGCGACGCCACACCCCCGGCAAGCTGGGCCTGCTGCGCACGGCCGTGAGCCAGCAGCTGAGCCAGACCGTCAAGCTGGCCCGCAACCTGCCCGGCGCGGCCGGCGTGCTGGGCCAGATGGCGGCCAGCTACGTGGGTGGCGCCGCGGCCGGCGCCACGCTGGACAAGCTGCGCAGCCTGCTCGCCGGCGTGGCCAGCCAGACCACGGCGATCGTGCGCGGCAGGACCGGCCTGTCGCAGCTGGGCCCGGCGCCGCGCACGCGCTTCAACGTCAGCCTGTCCGACACCCGCTCCTTCGCCGGCGTCACGCTGCCGCTGGCCGAGCTGAACCGCACGCGCAAGCGGCATGGCGCCAGCCTCAACGACGCGGTGCTGTTCGTCATCGGCGGCGCGCTGCGGCGCTTCCTGACCAAGCACGGTCCGCTGCCGCGCAGGAGCCTCATCGCCGCCGTACCGGTGTCCACGCGCGCGGCCGGCGACACCACATCCAACAACCAGGCCACGATGACGCTGATGAGCCTGGGCACGCACCTGGCCGACCCGGCCGCGCGGCTGGCCCACGTGATGGCGTCCAGCCATGCGATGAAGGCGCAGATGGGCCAGCTCAAGAGCCTGATGCCGACCGACTTCCCGTCGCTGGGCATCCCGTGGCTGATGCAGGCCGGCGCCATGCTGTACGGCCGTGCCAGGGTGGCCGAAAAGCTGCCCGTCATCGCCAACGTCGTCATCTCCAACGTCCCCGGCCCGCAGCTGCCGCTGTACCTGGCCGGGGCGCTGATGCTGACCAACTACCCCACGTCCATCGCCGTGCACGGCCTGGCGCTGAACGTGACGGTGCAGACCTACAACCAGTCGCTGGACATCGGCCTGATGGCCTGCGGCGAGGCCTGCCCGGAAACCGGCGCGCTGGCCGCCTACGTCGAGACGGCGTTCATGGAGTTCCAGGCCTTGCCGATGACGGAGGCCGAACCGGCGCCCACGGCCGCCGCGAAGAAAACCCGCACACCGGCGAAGAAGAAGGCCGCCGTCGCCAAGGCGACACCACGGGCACGGGCAAGCACGCCCCGAAAGAAGGCGACCGCTGGCTAACAATGCAAGGGCTCCGCCTGCTCCCGTTCCCCGCATGCCCGCCACCCGCTCGCCGCGCGCCCCACGCCGCTCTCCGACCGCCACCGCCCCGCATCCCGACCGGCACGAGCTGCGCGCCCCCAACGCCTGGCTGCTGATGCTGGAGGGCCGCGCGCCCTGGGAGTACGCGGCGCTGCTGGCGGCGCTGCCGTGGATGAAGAGGCTGCCCCGAGGCGACGGCCACCCGGTGCTGGTGTTCCCGGGCCTGGGCGCCAACGACCTGACCACCGCACCGCTGCGTGCGCTGCTGGACTCGCTGGGCTACTCGACGCAGGCCTGGGGCCAGGGCTTCAACTTCGGCCCGCGCGCCGGCGTGCTGGAACAGTGCCAGGCCGACCTGCAGAATCTGCACCGCCGCCACGGCGGCCGCAAGGTCAGCCTGCTGGGCTGGAGCCTGGGTGGCATCTACGCCCGCGAGCTGGCCAAGCTCTGCCCGGAGCTGACGCGCTGCGTCGTCACGCTGGGCACGCCGTTCACCGGCCATCCGCGCGCGACGAACGCCTGGCGCTTCTTCGAGCTGGTCAGCGGCCAGACCGTGGCGGACGACCATGCACTGATGGCCCAGATCCGTCAGCCGCCGCCGGTGCCCACGACGTCCATCTACTCCAAGACCGACGGCGTGGTCGCCTGGCGCTGCAGCGTCAACGAGCCCTCGCCGCTGGCCGAGAACATCGAGGTGCAGGCCAGCCACATCGGCCTGGGCGTGAACCCGGTGGCGCTGTACGCGCTGGCCGACCGACTGGCGCAGCCGGAAGGGGCATGGAAGCACTTCGAGCCCAAGGGGGCGCGCCGCTGGTTCTACCGGACAACCGGCCACGCCGAATAGCGCCCGTGCGAACAGCCTGTATGGTTGCGGTCTGAACAAGGATTTCCCCATGCAACACCACACCCTCGCCGCCGAAGACAAGGCCGCCAAGAAAGACGCCCCCGAGAAGATGGAGGAGCAGCTGCTCTTCAAGGGCCGCTACGTGATGATCTTTGGCGAGATCGACGACAAGATGGCCCACGCCACCTGCCGCCGCCTGCTGGCGCTGAGCCAGGAGTCCGACGCCCCGATCACCCTGCTGATCTCGTCACCCGGCGGCCACGTGGAGAGCGGCGACGCCATCCACGACATGATCCGCTTCGTGCGCGCACCCGTTACCGTGGTCGGCACCGGCTGGGTCGCCAGCGCCGGCACGCACATCTACCTGGCCGTGCCCAAGGAGCGGCGCGTGGCGCTGCCCAACACGCGTTTCATGATCCACCAGCCGGCCGGCGGCGCCGGCGGCCAGGCCAGCGACATCGCCATCCAGGCCAAGGAGATCATCCGCACCCGCGAGCGCATCGCCGCCGTCATCGCCCGCGAGACCGGCCAGCCGCTGGACCGTGTGCGCGTGGACATCGAGCGCGACTTCTGGATGGGCACCGACGAGGCCATCGCCTACGGGCTGGTGTCGCGCGTCATCGAGCGCCAGGCCGACCTGGGCTGATCCAGAGCCGAGGGCATGCAGCTCTCCTGCAACGGCGTGCGCCTCGAAGTCGAGGTGCATGGCCCGGACAGCGGCGAGCCGCTGCTGATGATCATGGGCCTGGGCATGCAGCTCATCGCCTGGCCCGACGGTCTGGTGGACGAGCTGGTGGCGCAGGGCTTTCGCGTCATCCGCTTCGACAACCGCGACGTGGGCCTGTCCCAGCCTTTCGACGAGCTGGGCCTGCCCAACATCCCGCTGGCAGCGCTGCTGCACACGTTGCGCCTGCCGGTGAAGGCGCCCTACCAGATCGCCGACCTGGCCCGCGACGCGGTGGGCGTGCTAGATGCGCTGGGCATCGCGCAGGCCCATGTGTGCGGCGCGTCCATGGGCGGCATGGTGGCGCAGCACCTGGGCTTCGCGCACGCCCGGCGCGTCAAGAGCCTGACGCTGATGATGACCACCAGCGGCGACCGCGGCCTGCCCACGGAGAGCTTCAGGGTGCGCCGCGCGCTGCTGTCGCGCCCGCGCAGCGCCTCCACCCCCGAGCAGAAGCTCGAGAACATCCTGGACCACTACGTCGGCCTGTACGGCGTCATCGGCAGCCCCGGCTACCCGCCCGAGCCGCGCCAGCTGCGCGAGCGCATCGCCCGCGGCGTGCAGCGTTCGTTCCGGCCCCAGGCGGTCGCGCGGCAGCTGGTGGCCATCGCAGCCGACACCCGCCGCGCCGATCGCCTGCAGCACATCACCTCACCCACGCTGGTCATCCACGGCCAGCACGACGCGCTGATCCCCGTCGCCGCCGCGCACGACCTGGCGCGGCGCATCCCGGGGGCGCAGCTGGATATCCTCCCCGGCTGGGGGCACGACCTGCCCGAGCCGCTGTGGCCCCGGCTCGCGGGCGCCATCGGCGCGCTGGCCCAGGCCGGCGCCTGACTCAGCGCTGCACGTCGGACAGCGACGCGATCGCGTGATAGGCCTGCATGGCCTCCTGCAGGTTGGCACCGCCCTCCAACATCGCCTTCTGCATGGCCGCCTTGGCCACCTCGGTCTGCTGCTCCTGGTCGGACACGGTGCCGTCCTGGTTGGTGTCCGCGGTCGTGTGGATCGCACCGGTCATCGCCTTGGCCCAGTCGCCGGCCTGCGCCGCACGCGCGCCGGACGCCGACACGGTCACCTTCGTTGTCGCCGGCTCCGGCTCGGCGCGCCGCACGGGCGCGGCGACCTCGACCGTCGTGACGGCGGTGACGCTGGAAGCGGGGCTGACGGCGTTGATCATGGCGGGCTTTCAGGGCTCTCGCCCTGGTGATCGGCAGTTCGACGGCGAACTGAAGCGATTTCTACACCGGCGCCGCGTGGCGCGCTGTCGCGTCGCCCAGCTCCTCGTCCAACCGGGCGGCGGCGCCCACCAGCGCCAGTGCCGTCGACCGCGCCAGCGGCGTGCTCGGGCGCAGATCCAGCGTGCGCAGCTCGTACTTGCCGCCGCCGGTCATGCGCGGCTCGATGTGCAGCAGCCGCTTGCCACGCCAGAAGCCGAACAGCAGCCGGTGTTGCTCGGCCCGGATCAGCAGCACCGGACCGCCGCCGACATAGACCAGGTGACCCCATTTCAGGCGCTCCTGCAGGCCCGGCGCGGCCTCGCGTACCACCTCGCGCAGCGCCCTCACGCCGGCCTGGCGCCAGCCGTCCAGCGCGGCGACATAGCCGTCCGGGCTGCTGGCCTCGACGCGGTACATCAGCTCACTTCGTGCGCGCCTGCGCCTTGATCTCGACCGTCGAGCGCTGCTTGTCCTCGCCTTCCACGGTGAGCGTCAGCGGCACGGTGTCGCCGGCCTTGATGGCGCCCTTGAGGCCCATCAGCATGACGTGGTAGCTGCCCGGCTTCAACGCCACGGTCTGGCCGGCCGGCAGGGCCAGCGCATCCACGGCGCGCATCTTCATGACGCCGTCGTCCATCTTCATCTCGTGGATCTCGACCATGTCCGCGACCGGCGAGCTGGCCGCGACCACCTTGGCCGCCTTGGCCGAGGTCAGCTGCATGAAGGCACCTGTGGCCTTCTGCGGCGCGACGGTGGCGCGCACCCAGGGGTCGTCCACCTTGACCTGGGCCTGCGCGGCGAGAGCGCTGAACAGCAGGGCGGCAGCGATGGGCAGGAAGCGCATGGTGTGTACGGGCATGTGAGGAGATCAGCAGATTCCGAACTCTACCCACTACAGAACGGCGCAGGACCGCGCTCTCGATGCAGAAGGTAGAAAACGCGCTGCAGGCCGCATGAATACTGGGTTCTCACTTTTCTATCCTTCCACTTGGACATAAACTTGGACATACGCGGCGAGGGTGACCCCATCACCGCAGGGCCACGCCCCGCTGTTCTAGGTTGCGCAGCACCGCCGCCGCGATCGCGTCGGCTTGGGTGGCGGCCACCGCTGGCGGGTTGGCAAGGTCTTTGATGATTTCGCCCTGCCGGTTCTGCGCCACGCTGCCGTAGCTGTAGAAGGTCGTCAGCACCCCCTCGTGCCCCAGGTTCTGGCTCCAGGCCTTGAAGTCCTCGGGGGTCTTGCAGATCGTCTGGCCCAACTGCACCAGCGTGCTGCGCAGGCTGTGCGGGTTGAAGTAGGGCAGGCCCGCCGCCGCGAAGGCGTCCTTGAAGATTGCCCGTATGGGTGCGGCCGATGCCCAGGGCTTGCGCTCCAGGCCCGTGGCCTCGAATTGGCGGGACGGGCCGACTTCCACCAGCGTGGCTGGGAACAGCGGGTCGTCGTTGCCCCACAGGCAGTCACGTCGCAGGTAGTCCGCCCAGTCCTCGGCGATGCGCCGGGCTTGCCCGCCCACCGGGAAGAAGTAGGTCGTGAAGCTCTTGCTGAACTTTGTCTTCACCTCGCGGGCGTCTTGGTAGACGCTGCCGGCGGCCAGGTCCACATGCTTCAGCCGCAGTGAAGCCAGCGCACTGTCACGCGCGCCGGTCAGCAGCGCGAAGGCCACCAAGGCGCGGTTGCGCTGCTCGATCACCGTGCCGGCCGGCATCGTCGCAATGGTGTGGTGCACCTGCTCCAGCGTCGGCGCGGCGCGGGTGCGGCGGGCAGTAGCGACCCGGGAATCCTTCTCCGAGAAGTTGAAGTACTCGGCATCGCTGTACTTCAGCTTGGACTTGTACAGCGGCTGCATCGCCAGCCATTGAAAGAAGCGCTTCAGGTGCGCCAGCGTCGCGTACTGGGTCGCCTTGCTCAACTTCCCGCCCGTCGCGCGGCTCTCCTTGTCGGCCAGGCGCCGCTTGAAAGCTACGGCCTGCTCGAAGTGAAAGGTCTTGAAATCGCGGTGCTGGGTGTCGGCCTCGAAGCGCGCAATGGCCTCCGCCGTGGCGTCCACCGAGTCCTCGCTCTGCCGCTTCGCCTCCTTCAGAAAGACGAAGTACTGGCGCTTGATCCGCTCGTTATCGGGGTGATGGTTTCGCATGGGTGCTGCCGTCCTGGTTGAAGTCACTGTTTATGCAGGCTGGGTGGCTCTCGTCTATGTGCTCCGCACCCTGCGCACCTCGCTCGCCGTTTTCGCGCGATTCGGCGGGGTCCAGGCCTTGAAGAACCGCCAGGTCGCCCAGTGCGCGCGCCAGGCTTTTCTCGCTCACCCGGCGGTAAAGGCCGGCGTCGCAGCAGGGGCAGCGGCCTACCAGATTGCCCAGCGTTTCCGTCAGCGGCTCGTACCGCACCGTGCCGCCCTTGGGGCGCTTTGGCTCCCGGCAGCGCACGCAGTAGAGGCGGCCAGGCCCGCAGGTCTTCTTGTTCACCTCGCGCCGCGCCTGCAGGAAGTCGCGCAGGTGCCGACCCAGCACCAGCACCGGCCGGCGGTCGTCCAATGTGGGCAGGCCGCGCTTGATCCAGGCCCGCACCGTATTGCGGTGCGCGCCGTACAGCGTGGCGATCTCGTCCACGGTGTAGCTGCGATGAATCTTGGCTAGCCGAGGGTTCGGCCGATGTGTGGTCACGGCCTACTCCGCCGCCGCAGGCGCCACGTCCTGCTCTGCCTGCCCGCGTGAGGCCTCCAGCTTCACCACCAGCGCACGAATCTGCGCTTCGGTCTTGCCGGCAATGCGCGCCGCATTCAGTGCGGCCACGTCGCCAGCGGGCCAGGCCACGGCCCTGGCGCCTAGGCTGACGGGATGAGTCCACAAACCCTGCGAAATGCGCAGGTAGATCGTGCTGCGGCTGTAGCCGGTTTCCGCCTTGACGGTCGGAAGTCTTAGGAGCGTATGGAGCATCGTGGCACCTCGTTGGTTAGAACGGGTGCCAGTGGGAGCTGGCTAGCCCCCTGTCTCGCAAGCTGTCCAGCGGCGTCGCGCCACAGGCCGCATCAGCCCTTGCGTGCGCGCTTCTTGGAGCTAGCCCCGGTCAGGCCCGCCAGCGGTGCGGTCCAGGTGTCAGCCGCCGGCTTTGGCTCGGCCACCAACTGTTTCAGCCGCGTCACCGATAGCCCCTCCTCCGCAGCGACCACTTCGTTAAAGGCCTTGGTGCCCTTGAGCTTCTCTGCCGCCACACGGGCCTTCAGCCGCTGCCGCCGTTCGTCGGGCGACTCGGCCGGCACGCCCGCGCCGGCTGCGGGTGCGTCCACGCATCGCGCCAGCGTCTTGCCGTCCAGCGTCAGCGCGGCGTCCTTGATGGTCAGCGCCAGGTCCAGCGACAGCACATGCCCGGCCACCTCCAGCACAGCGCCGCCGTCTTGCCAGCGCAGCAGCGCCGCCGCCCGCGTTGTTCGCCCAGCCACCACCCCCAGGCGCAGGGTCTTCGCATCACCCGCCAGCCGCGTGGCTTCAGTGCCGCCCAGCAGCACCGCCAGCGCATCGGCCAGGCTTGCGTCACTCGCGCGCCATCGTTCCAGCCGCAGCAGTGCCACCGGCACGCGCCCGATGTCGTCGTCCTTATCGCACACGATGAAGGCGCGGGGCGGCTGCCGTTGCTTGGTCAGCACCTGCACCGGCATCGAACAGCCCCGCTCGCAGCCATCGCACACGGCGCTGGTCGCAGGCGATGCAGGCGCCAATACCCGGCGGGCCTGGAGTGCTTGCACGGCCTCCGCCGGCCAGCCTGTCAGCTCGTCACCCCGCAGCTCAATGGCGCCGCCGCCGGCCGCACCAAGCCGGGCCAGCAGTTCGCCCAAGGCAGCGGCAGCGGTCGCGGGGTCCACGTCAGGCGGCAGCGGCAGCCGTCACAACCGCAGAAGCAGCAACGGCCTGCGCCGGGGCCTTGGCTGGCGCCTTGGGCTCAAGGCCCGAGTCCTCCAGCATTTGCCGCAACGTCAGGTCCAGGTCGTCGTACTTGAGCGAACAGGAATTCGGGTGCGTGATCCGAAAGCTCACCGTCTTGGGCGGCTTGCCCTCGGCCACAAACACCGTGGCGGCCAGCTCAACCTGCGTGACGTTGTACAGGTGCAGCGGCAGCGATTTTTGAATCTGCTCCACCAGCTCGTAGATCGCCTGCCGGTTGTTGGTGGAATCCGATTCCACCGTGATGCGGTCGCCGGCCCGGACGCGGGACGACAGCCGCAGCTTCTTCACCACCACCGTGCCAATGCCGCTGCCGACCGGGTGCGCGAAGTCGAAGTTGGGCTTCGCCAGTGCGGACAGGTCATAGACCCGTTCGTCCTTCGGGTCGGGCGGCAGCTCGTCCAGCTTCAGGATGGCCTGCGCGAACATGCCTTGCAGCGCCTCGATGGCCTTGCGCCCGCCGCGAAAGTTCAGGTCCAGCGTGCCCTCGGCCTGCGCGTAGACAAACACGATCTCGAACGCGGGGTTGTGCGGGCGCGGGTGGAACTCGCCGTCCACCCATTCAATGCTGCGCTGCGCGTGGTCTTCCGGGAAGGCGAAGAAGTAGTCCCGCTCCCCTCGCCGGTAGGCCTCCACCACGCAGTTCTTGCCGCGCCCCTCGGTGCGCGCGAAGTAACCCTTGATCAGTGCGGCCAGCTTCGCTGTGTCTTCGTGGCCGGCGGCGGCTTTCAACTTGGGCAAGTTCTTTCGCTTGCGCCAGTGGACTAGCTGGTCGGCATAGTGAAAGCGCGTGGCGCCCTTCCAGCAAGCGGGCAGGCTCAGGAAGGCCTCCATCGCGCGGGAGTAGTGATCCTCCAGCGCGGACAGCCTGCCCAGCAGCGCCTGCAGCTCGTCGGGCTGGGCTTCTAGCTGCCAGCGGGCCTCGTCCAGCAGCGCCTGATAGCCCTTGCGGTTGCTCATCGCCAGGATTTCCCGGAAGTCGGCTTCCGCTTCGCTGCGCTGCTCATCGGGCAGCTGGCCCCAGGCCTCCAGCAGCGCGTCGGGCTTGCCCTCCTTCATGGCCTTGAAGTCCAGGCCCGCCAGCAGCGACTTGCTGGCGAAGTAGCGCGCCAACATGGCATTGGGCATTTGCCGGAAGAAGTCCCGGCTGGAGTAGTTCCGCGACATTACGCCCCCCTAGGCCGCCCCTGACATGGGACGTTATGGGCCGGTACTGTACAAACACGGGCGCTAGCACTTGGTCAGCTCGATCAGGTGCCCCTTAAAACAGACCAGCTCTCCCATGCCCCTGCTCAACTGGCTCACCCGTGAAAAGGACATTCACGCTGCGACTCAAACACCCTATCGCTTGCTTGAGCAAGTTGCCGCGCACTCGCATGGCGACCCCGACACGGGGAATATGCTCATTCATGGCGACAACCTGGCCGCACTCAAGGCGCTGCTGCCGTACTACGCGGGCAAGGTGAAGTGCATCTACATCGATCCTCCCTACAACACTCGCAGCGCCTTTGAGCACTACGACGACAACCTTGAGCACGCGCGGTGGCTGGCGCTGATGTATCCACGGCTTGAGCTGTTGCGAAGCTTGTTGTCCGAGGACGGAAGCATTTGGGTTTCAATTGACGACAACGAGGGGCACTACCTCAAGGTCATCATGGATGAGGTTTTCGGGCGCAAGAACTTTGCCGCGACCTTCATTTGGCAGAAGGTCGATAGCCCAAACGATAACAAGGTGCCCATAACGCCAGACCATGAATTCGTGCTTTGCTACGAGAAGCGCAAGGACGAAGCAGGTTTCAAGAAGAAGGGCGACAACTCCCTACTTGCTGCCTATGGTCAGCGAGACGAGAGCGGCAGGCTATGCCGCGATAGGCTGCTCAAAAAGAATGGCAAGAACAGCCTCCGTGCCGATAGGCCGACGATGTTCTACGAACTGAAGGCACCGGACGGCACTTCCGTTTGGCCGGTGCATGATGACGGGCGAGAGGCCAACTGGTCGCATTCGCCGATGGGTGTCCGGGCCGCTGCCTCAGAGGGCAGGCTGATTTGGAAGCAGCGCGAGAAAGGCGGAGTGCCCGTCTGGGTTCCATACATCAGAGAGTTTGCGCCGGCCACCCCAGAGCGCCCGCACCCAACCATTCTTCTTGACGTTAAGACGACGAGACAGGCCAAGGCTCACCAGCGTGCGCTGCTACCAGATGCCCCGGCTTTTGACACAGTGAAGCCTGAGCAGCTCATGCAGCGCATCCTTGAGATTTCCACCCAAGCCGGTGACCTAGTGCTCGACAGCTTCCTGGGCTCGGGTACGACGGCTGCGGTGGCGCAGAAGATGGGGCGGCGATTCATCGGCATTGAAATGGGCGACCACGCGATGACTCACTGTGTACCCCGGCTTCAGAAGGTCATTGAGGGCGAGCAGGGCGGCATCTCCGAGGCCGTCGCCTGGCAAGGGGGGGGCGGATTCCGCTTCTACAAGCTGGGCGTTCCCGTGTTCGACGAAAACGGCCACGTCAACGAGGGCATTCGCTTCGCAGCACTGGCCGCACACTTGTGGTTTGTCACGACCGGTATTCCCTATAAGGGACGTGCGACCTCGCCCTTCCTAGGCGAGCATGAAGGCGTTGGCTACTTCCTCCTCTATAACGGCATCCTGGGCGACAAGAGCGTGAGCGGCGGCAACGTGTTGACCGGGCGCATCCTGGCCAGTCTGCCAAAGCATGACGGGGCGAAGGTCATATTCGGTGAGGGTTGCCGGTTGAGCGCCGAGCGCCTGCGGGCCGAGCGCATCACCTTCCGGCAGATTCCCTACGAAATCAAGGCGCGCTAGGAGCGCAAGAACAATGGAACTCAAGCCCTTTCAGCGCGCGGCGCTCGACACCCTCGCCACCTTCCTCAAACGCGCTCGCACCACGGCCAATCCGGAACAGGCCTTCATCGACAGCTGGCGCAACCGCGACACCCCGCAGACACCGCCGCCCTATCGCACCATCACCGGCCTGCCAGGTGTGCCGAACGTCTGCCTGCGCCTGCCCACCGGTGGCGGCAAGACGCTGCTGGCAGCGCATACCGTTGCCATCGCAGGGCGGCACTACCTGGAACGTGAATACCCCGTCGTGCTTTGGATGGTGCCGACCAACACCATCCGGGTGCAGACCGCCGAAGCGCTCAAGAAGCCCGGCCACCCCTACCGCGCCGCGCTGGATGACGCCTTCGACGGTCGCGTGTCGGTGTTCGATGCAGCGGAGATTGCCCAGATCCGTCCGCAAGATCTCATCGAACGGGTGACAGTCATCGTCATCACCATTCAGAGCCTTCGCACCAGCAACACCGATGGGCGCAAGGCCTACGCCCATTCGGAGAACTACGAACCGCACTTCGCCCGCATCCCGGCAGACACGCCCGGCCTAGAACGCGCGGAAGACGGCAGCGTCAAGTTCTCCTTCGTCAATCTCATGGCGTTTCATCGCCCGTTGGTCATCGTTGACGAGGCGCATAAGGCGGGCACCAGCCTGTCATTCGAGATGCTGGCCGCGCTGCGCCCCGCTTGTGTGGTGGAGTTCACCGCGACGCCGAGCACCGACCCGCGCACGGGCAGCAACGTGCTCTACCGCGCCTCTGCCGCGCAGGTGAAGGGCGCGCAGATGATCAAGTTGCCTATCGTGCTCACCGAGCATCCGGACTGGCGCGCCGCCGTGCATGACGCCATCGAAACGCGTGCCCGCCTGGCGGAGACAGCGAAGGCAGACCCGCGCTATATCCGCCCGCTGACGCTCTTCCAGGCGCAGGACAAAGGCCAGGAAGTCACGGTCGATGTGCTCAAGCAATACCTCATCGACAACGAGAACATCCCGGCGGACAAGATTGCTGTTGCCACTGGCGACCAGCGCGAGCTGGACAGCCTCAACCTGTTCGACCCGGGCTGCAAGGTCGATTTCATCATCACGGTGGAAGCGCTCAAGGAGGGCTGGGATTGTTCCTTCGCCTACGTCCTCTGCTCTGTCGCCAACATCAGCAGTGCGACCGACATTGAGCAACTGCTAGGCCGCGTCCTGCGAATGCCCTACGCAGAGGAGCGCAGCCAGCCCGCGCTGAATCGCGCTTACGCCCATGTCTCTAGCCCGCGCTTCGGTGAGGGCGCGAAGGCGCTGGCCGACACGCTGGTGGAGAAGATGGGCTTTGAGCCAGACGAGGCCGCCAGCGTGGTGGAGCAACGGCAAGCTCCTTTGCCGGGCCTGGACGCCACGCCCGATCTGTTCATGAGTGTGCCCGTCATGCTCGAAACGCTGGACGCAGCGCCCGACCTTACCGGACTGGCGCCGGAGGTTGCCGAGCGCGTCAAGGTTGAGGCTCGGGATGACGGCACCGTGACCGTGACCGTGCAAGGCGACATTCCGCAGGAATTGGAGCAGCGCCTTATCGCCACCATGACACCCGAACGCCAGGAGCGGGTGCGCCAGGCCGTGCAGCGCCATCGCGTCGCGCATCGCAACAGCACTTCGCCGGTGGAGCGTGGCGAGAAGTTCGCAGTGCCCCGCCTATTCCTACAGGTGCAGGGCGAGCTGGAGCTTGCCGAGAAGGAAACGATTCTTGACCTGGGCGGCTGGAACCTCAACAGCTTCGCCGCCGAGCTAACGCCTTCCGAGTTCAGCATCACCGAGAACGCCGAGCGTTGGGAGGTGGACTTGCGCGGCGAGAAGGTCATCTACAAGCACGTCGAGCAAAGCGCCCAGCTTGAAATCGGCTTGCTCAAGCTCGACTGGACAGACCTGCAGCTTTCTCGCTGGCTCGACAAGGAGTGCCGGCAGGCCGACGTGACGCAGCCGGTCCTCTTGGAGTTCTGCCGCAAGACCGTTGCGCATCTCATTGCGGCGCGCGGCATCCCGCTGAATGACCTGCTGCGCTTCAAGTTTCAACTCGCCAAGGCCGTTGGGCAGAAGATTGCCGCCTGTCGGCAGCAGGCCTTCGCGGCGAACTACCAGACCTTCCTCTTCGGTACCGAAGCCCAGGTGACGACCAGCTTTGCCGACGGGTTCGCTTTTGACAATCGCCCCTACCCTGCTGCCTGGCTCTACGCCGGCGCACTGCAGTTCAAGAAACACTTCTTCGGCAGCGTCGGCGAGCTGAAGAGTGGCGGCGAAGAGTTCGAGTGCGCCAAGGCACTCGACGCTGCGCCGCAAGTGAAGTTCTGGATTCGGAACCTGGCACAGCGCCCCGACACGTCCTTTTGGCTTCAGACTTCGACTGACCGCTTCTATCCTGACTTCGTGGCCATGCTGCAGGACGGGCGGCTCTTCGTCGTGGAATACAAGGGCGAGCTGGAGAACAAGCAGGATTCCGACGAGAAGGAAAACCTAGGCCAGTTATGGGCATCCAAGAGCGCAGGCAAGGGCCTCTTCCTCATGGCGCGCATCGCGGACAAGCAAGGCCGCAACCTCACGGAGCAGTTGGTAGCTGCGATGGCCTAAGGCGAACTCGGTTGTGGCACAGCTAACCCAAGATCAGGTTACCTTCCTCAAGTCCCAAGGCATATCTCCGGCGCAAGTGTTCGACGCTTCAAGTACGAAAAGCAAGGCCGAGCGCGAGGCTCGAATGGAGGCGCTGGAGTTGAGCATTTGCTTTGGTGTTCCCCCTTGCCAGAAAGGGGGGCATACGCTCAGAACGAAGGCCGGACACTGCATCCAATGCGACACCGCGAAGATTGCATACCAGTTTCGGCACTCGGCCGCTGGGCACGTCTATCTCGCCTTCTCGAGCGTAGCGAAGCTAGCCAAAGTCGGCTTCACGAAAGGCAGCCCCCAAGACCGGGTCGATTTCCTGTGCAAGGAGCGCTATGCGAACGCAACGGACTGGGAGCTTCATAAAGCTGCGCGGTTCGAGAAGGACGCCGGTAGAAAGGAGTTTGCCGTCCACTCCCTGCTTGAGTCACATCTGAAATTGGTGACCTACGAAAAGTACAAAGGGCAGATGGTGGAGTGCCGCGAAGTGTTCTCTTGTGATCTTGCCGTCGCCCTCAAGGCATTCGATCAAGTTACAGCGACACGAAAATAGGGTCAAGCTGGAAAGGCCATCCGCTGCGTCCGTCTTGGTCGTGCGACTTACGCCAGCTGCTTGAACCGCCCCAGGATCACCTGCCCGCTGCCCATGAGCTGGTCGATGTAGTCCGCCCAAAACTGCAGCATTTCCCGGCGCTGCGGCGCGTACTCGGCGCGGTTGTAGACGCCACGCACGCCGCCGATGGTGTGGTTCAGGGCCTTCTCCACCACGTCCGAGGGCCAGCCGTTCTCGTGCAGCAGCGTGGACGCCGTGCGGCGCAGGTCGTGAATCGTGAAGGCCGGGATGTCCTGGCCCTGCAGCGCCACCTTCAGCGCCTGGTTGATGGCGTTGTGCGCGAAGGTCTTGGTCAGGCTGCCGCGCCCGGGCAGCACCAGCAGGCTGCCACCGGCCAGGGCCTGAAGTTCCTTGAACAGCGCCACCGACTGCCGCGACAGATAGACGATGTGGGGCTTGCCGGTCTTGGAGTGTTCCGCCGGGATGTGCCACTCGGCCTGCTCGAAGTCCACATGCTCCCAGCGGGCCAGCAGCAGCTCGGACTTGCGCACCATCGTCAGCAAGATCAAGTGCATGGCGATCTTGAATTGCCGCCGGATGTTGGACTCGAAGGCCGCCTTCAGAAACTTGCGGATTTCGTCCGGGGTGAGTGCCCGCTCGCGTGCTCTCGCTCTGTGGACGTGACGCGTGGGTAGGGCCAGCACCGGGTTCACCGTCACCAGCCCGGCCGTCATCGCGTAGTCGAACAGGCGCTTCAGCACGCCACGGATGTTGCTGGCGGCAGCGTCGAAGCCTTCGTCCTTCTTCTTCCAGATGATGGCGCGCACGTCCTCCGTGGTCACGTCGCGCACGGGCTTGCTGCCGATGGCCGGCAGGATGGCCTTGTCCATGTAGCGCCGAGGGATGGTCACGTCCTTGCGGTCCTTCGCCACCATTTCCCGGAAAAAGCGCTCGCCGAATTCCTCCACCGTGGTCTGGTCGGCTTCCGCCACTTTGGCTAGCTGCTTCTGCTCGGCCGGCGACGTGCCCATCGCAGCCGCCTGCGCCGCTTTGTCGCGCTGGATGCGCGCGTTCTTGAGCGTCAGCGCCGGGTACTTGCCCAGCGTCACCTTCTCGTACTTGCCGTTGAGGCGATAGCGGTAGCGCCAGACCACCCCGCCGGTCGGGAAGACCTCCACAAACAGCCCCCGCTCGTCGGTGACGGTGTAGGGCTTGTCCTTGGGTTTCAGGGCCTTGAGCGCTGTTTCCGACAGTGGCATGACGCCTCCGTATGTCCAAGTAGATGGGCCGAATACGTCCAAGTGAGCTACTTGGACATAAACTTGGACATACGCGGGGTCGGCTGTTGCGATGTCCTCTTGGACATTCTAGGACGCTAAACCCAATAAAAACAACAGCTTGCGACGATCATTTGGATGGCTTCGGCAGCCATCGGAAGCGGAATTATTTTCCGATGCAAAAGCTGCTGAAGATGACGCCCAGCAGCTCATCCGCCGAGAACGCGCCGGTGATCTCGCCCAGTGCGTCGTGGGCCAGGCGAAGTTCCTCGGCCAGCAGATCCAGCGCCGCATCGCGTTGCGCGGCAATCTCGCGGGCCAGCGCGAGGTGCTCCGCCGTGCGCGCCAGGGCCTGCACATGTCGCTCGCGGGCGATGAACAGGCCCTCGGGCACGGCCTGCCAGCCTGCGGTCCTCAGCAGACGCTGGCGCAGAGCCTCCAGCCCATCGCCGGTCTTCAGGCTCAATGCGATCTCGCCCTGAGGGGCCGCAGCGAGGTCGGCCTTGTTGAACACCTGCACGATGCGGCCGGCCTCCACGCCTGACAACCGGGCACGGATGCGCTCGTCCTCGGCCTCGTAGTCCGGCTGGCCCACACGGCCCAGGTCGTGCAGGAACAGCACGACGTCGGCATCCGCGATGGCGTCCCAGGACCTCGACACGCCAATGCGCTCGACCTCGTCGGCCGCGTCGTCGCGCAGGCCGGCCGTGTCGGTGATGTGCAGCAGATCGGAAGAGCACACGTCTGAACTCCAGTCACGATAGCCAATCTC
>CAMLKW010000016.1 GCA_946480605.1 uncultured Roseateles sp.
CCCAGGCGGTTGTCGAAGCCGAAGCTGTACAGGTGTGGGCCCTCGACCTGGCGGCCCACCACCACGGTGGGCACGCCGGCCGTCAGCCGGGTCAGCACCTCGTCGGGCAGGCGGCCGGCCAGCACGATGATGCCGTCCACGCGGCGCGACAGCAGCGCCTCGATGGCTTTGCGTTCGTCGTCCTCGTGCCAGTTGCCGGACACGAACAGCGGGATGTAGCCGGCCCGCTCCAGCTCGCGCTCGATGCCCAGCAGCGCCTCGCCGTAGAAGGGGCTGGAGATGATCTGCGTGACGACGCCGATGGTCAGCGTCTTGCCGCCGGCCAGGCCGCGCGCCACCGGGTTGGGGCGGAAGCCCAGCTCGCGGATGGCGGCCTGCACCGCCTCCTTCTTGGCCTCGCTGACCGCGGCCGTGCCGTTCAGGATGCGCGACACCGTGCTGGGCGACACGCCGGCCAGTTCGGCCACCTGTTCCAGCGTGACGACGCCGTCGGGGCGACTTGAAGGCGCTTTCTTGGTGGAGGTGTTCGATTCGTTCATCGGCGGCGGGCGGTTGCGCGAGTGTAGGCGCGACCGTGCGGGTCGTCGCTTGCGGGCGGGAGGGCCGGCGCGGCAGGCCGGGCGCAGTGCTCGGGGGAGGGTGGCGGGCCGGCCTTCGTCATGGGTGGTCCTAGGGTTTGTGCGGCTTGGGGTGCGATGCCAGGTCGGGTCACAATTGTGAAAGCGCTTTCAAATCATGTCCAGCACTCATCTTCTCCCTCGCCGCCAGTTGCTGGTCGCCGCCCTGGGCGGCGTGTCCAGCGGGCTGCTGGGCACGGGCGCCGTACACGCCGCGACGGAGCGCCGGCCGCTGACCGTGGCGGCCTTTCCGCTCGTTGACGTCATCGCCAAGGACTTGCTGAAGAGCTGGAGTCGCAGCCACCCCGACGTGCAGGCCCAGGTCATCAGCCGGCAGTACGACGACCACCACACCGCCATGACGACGGCGCTGTCGACCTCGGGCCATCTGCCCGATGTCATCGCGCTGGAAAGCAGCTACCTGGGCCGCTTCTCGCTGGGCTCGGGGCTGGAGGACTTGTCGGCCCCGGCGTTCGGCGCCGAGCGCTTCAAGGACAGCTTCACGCCATTCGCCATCGAGACGGCACGCAACCGCCAGGGCGCCATCGTGGCCTTGCCCAGCGACATCGGCCCCGGCTCGCTGTTCTACCGCGTGGACCTGCTGGCTCAGGCGGGCCTGAAGGAAGACGACCTGACGCGCTCCTGGGAGAGCTACGTCGATGCCGGCATCCAGCTCAAGGCCAGGACGGGCGCCTACCTGATCGGTGACGTGCGGCTGCTGAAGGACATCATCGTGCGCGGCGGCACGCCGGCGGGCGAGGGGCAGTTCGTCGACAACCAGGGGCGGGCGCAGATCACGTCGCCGCGCTTCGTGCGCGCCTTCGAGCTGGCTAAGCGCGTGCGTCAGCTGGGCCTGGATGCGCGCGTGGAGGTCTGGCAGAACGACTGGGCCGAGATGCTCAAGCGTGGCCGCCTGGCCACGGAGATGTCCGGCGGCTGGATGGCCGGCCAGATGGCCAACTGGGTTGCCCCCAACACCGCCGGCAAGTGGCGCGTGGCTCAGCTGCCCGAGAACACCTACTGCTCCTACGGCGGCACCTACTACGCCATCCCGCGCCGCTCGGCGCCGGAGCGCAAGCAACTGGCCTGGCAACTGGTCCAGCAGCTGACGCTGGACCGCCAGCGCCAGCTGGAGGCCTTCAAGTCGCAGGACGCCTTCCCCGCGCTGCTTGCCGCGCAGGAGGGCCCGTTCTTCGACCAGCCGCTGCCCTTCCTCGGCGGCCAGAAGGCGCGCCAGCTGTGGCGCGACGCGGCCCGCCGCATCCCCGTCGTCAAGATGCACAAGCAGCACAAGTTCGCCGACGAGGTCATCAACGCCGAACTCGACAACGTGCTGGAGTACGGCAAGCCCATCGCCCAGGCGCTGCAAGACGCGCAGGCGCTGGTCGTCCACAGGGCCAACCGATGAGATTGCGCATCCCCGCCCGCTGGGCGCCCTACATCCTCGTCAGCCCCTTCCTGATCCTGTTCGCGGTCTTCAGCCTGTTCCCGCTGCTGTTCTCGCTGTGGCTGGCCTTCCAGTCCTGGGAGCCCACCAGCGGACTGGACTCCATGCAGTTCGTCGGGGCGGACAACTTCGTCTTCGCGCTGACCGACGGCTGGTTCTGGAAGTCGCTGAAGAACACGCTGTGGCTGGCCGTCGCCACGGGCGTGCCGCAGCACCTCGTCGCCATCCCGCTGGCCGTGTTCCTGCACCAGGCCTTTGGCCGCTGGCGCGGCCTGTTCTCGGGCGCCTACTTCCTGCCCTACATCACGTCCACGGTCGCCATCGCGATGCTGTTCGGCTCGCTGTTCTCGACGGACTACGGCATGGTGAACCAGGCGCTGCACGCGATGTTCGGCACCGAGAACATCAACTGGATGCGCTCGCCCGAGGCCATCAAGCCGGCCGTCGCCATCGTCGTGTTCTGGCGCTACGTGGGCTTCAACCTGGTGCTGTACCTGGCGGCGCTGCAGACCATCCCGCACGACCTCTACCAGGCCGCCAAGCTCGACGGTGCCGGCCGCTGGCAGCAGTTCCTGCGCATCACGCTGCCGGGCTTGAAGCCCATGATCCTGTTCGGCGTGACGCTGTCCGTCATCGGCGGGCTGCAGCTGTTCGAGGAGCCCTTCATCCTCACCAACGGCAAGGGCGGCGCCGACCAGCAGGCGATGACGGTGGGCATCTACCTCTACCGCCTGGCCTTCGACTTCAGCGACTTCGGCGGCGCCAGCGCGCTGGCCTGGATCATGTTCGGCATCATCGCGCTGCTGACCTGGCTCACGAACAAGGCGTTCGCGGAAAGGCAGGTCAGGCCGTGAAGCAGACGTCCAAGCTGATGGCCTACGCCATCGTCGGCGTCGGCGCGCTGTTCATGCTGGCGCCGTTCTACTTCATGTTCGTGTTCGGCACGCAATCGCGCACCGACATCTTCAACGTGCCGCCACCGCTGTGGTTCAGCGACGAGCTGCTCAACAACCTCAAGGTGCTGACGACGCGGCTGCCGTTCTGGAAGAACGTCGGCTGGAGCCTCTACGTGGGCCTGATGTCCACGGCGCTGACGCTGCTGTTCTGCTCCATGGCCGGTTACGCGTTCGCGATGCTGGAGTTCCGCTTCAAGCGCGCGCTGTTCGCGCTGGTCATGGCCACCATGATGGTGCCGGCCTTCATGAACATGATCCCGATGTTCATGGTCATGGATGCGCTGGGCTGGATAGACACGCACCGTGCGCTCTACCTGCCCGGCGCGGCCAGCGCCTTCGGCATCTTCCTGATGCGCCAGTTCGCGGCCTCCACCGTGCCCAAGGAGCTGCTGAACGCCGCGCGCATCGACGGTGCCAGCGAACTGGGCATCTACTGGCGCATCGCGCTGCCGCTGATGAAGCCGGCGCTCGGCACGCTGGGGCTCATCACCTTCATCAGTTCATGGAACAACTTCATGAACCCGCTGATCGTCATGCGCACGGCCGAGAACTACACGCTGCCGCTGGCGCTGCGCAGCCTGTTCAGCACCACCTCCACCGAATGGGGTGCGCTGATGGCCGGGTCGGCCATCGCGACGCTGCCGCTCATAGTCCTCTTCGTCATCTCGTCGCGCCAGCTGATCGCGGGCCTCACCGCAGGCGCCGTCAAGTGAATCTCATGTCCCAACATCTCCTGCATCGCCAGTTCCCTTCCAACTTCGTCTGGGGCGTCGCCACCAGCAGCTTCCAGATCGAAGGCGCGGCCTTCGAGGACGGCAAGGGCGAGTCCATCTGGGACCGCTTCTGCAAGCAGCCCGGCGTCATCGCCGACGCCAGCAACGGCCACATCGCCTGCGACCACTACCACCGCCTGGACGAAGACCTGGACCTGATCGCCTCGCTGGGCGTCAACGCCTACCGCTTCTCCATCGCCTGGCCGCGCGTGCAGGCGCTCGGCCATGGCGAGTTCAACCCCAAGGGCCTGGACTTCTACGAGCGCCTGGTCGACGGTCTGCGACGCCGCGGCATCCAGCCCTGGGCCACGCTGAACCACTGGGACCTGCCGCAGGGCTTGCAGGACCGCGGCGGCTGGAACGACCGCGACACGGTGCACCGCTTCGTCGACTACGCGCGCCACGTGCAGGCGCGCCTCGGCGACCGCATCGCCGGCCTGACCACGCACAACGAGCCCTGGGTCGTCGCCACGCTGGGCCATGAGCAAGGCATCTTTGCCCCCGGCATCAAGAACCGCAGGATCGCCACGCAGGTGTCGCACCACCTGCTGCTCAGCCATGGCCTGGCCATGCAGGCGCTGCGTGCCGATGGCGCCAAGAGCCAACTGGGCATCGTGCTCAACCTCAGCTCCTGGGTGCCCGCCACGGCCATGCCCGCCGACATCGCCGCCGCGCGGCTGGCCGACGCCCATGGCCGCCGCTGGTACACCGACCCGCTGTTCAAGGGCCGCTACCCCGAGGACGCGCTGGCCGACCTGGGCGCCGACGCGCCCGTCGTGCAGGCGGGTGACATGGACGTCATCGCGCAGCCCATGGACTACCTGGGCGTCAACTACTACACGCGGGCCGTCATGTCGGCCAGCGGCGAGGTCTGGGACGCCAAGGCGCGCGGCCTGCCCGTGTCGGACATGGGCTGGGAGATCTACCCCCAGGGCCTGACCGACCTGCTCGTGGGGCTGAAGAACGACTACGCCAACCTGCCTGCCGTCTACATCACCGAGAACGGTGGCGCCTTCCCTGACGCTCGGCTGCAGGCCGGCCGCGTGCAGGACGACGACCGCATCGCCTACCTGCGCACCCACATCGCCGCCGTGGCCGACGCCATGCAGCAGGGCGTGCCCATGGCCGGCTACATGGTCTGGAGCCTGATGGACAACTTCGAATGGGCCAGCGGCTACCTGAAGCGCTTCGGCATCGTCCACGTGGACTACGAGACGCTCGCGCGCACGCCCAAGGCCAGCGCCGACTGGTACCGCGCCTTCCTCGCCGACTGGCGGGGCTGACATCCGATCACGACAACTGGAGACAACCATGCAAGAGATCACCCGCGCGCCGAGCCCGTGGCGCGGCATGCTGCCCCTGCTCGCCGCCGCGCTGACGGCCTGTGGCGGTGGCGGCGCTGCCGTCGCTGCGCCGACGCCCGCACCGGCGCCGGCAACTCCCGGCAACTGGACGCTGGTGTGGAGCGACGAGTTCAACGACGCCGCCGGCACCGTGCCCAAGGCCGCGACCTGGAACTACGACCTCGGCAACGCCGAGAACAACGGCTGGGGCAACCGCGAGCACCAGTACTACACGTCCAACGCGCGCAACGCGCAGACCGACGGCAACGGCATGCTGGTCATCACCGCCGAGAAGGCCGCCAACCCCGGCCCCTGCTGGCACGGCAAGCCCTGCGAGTACACCTCGGCGCGCATCCACACCAACAACAAGGTCAGCTTCACCTACGGCAAGGTCGAGGCGCGCATGAAGCTGCCCACCGGCAAGGGCGTCTGGCCGGCCTTCTGGACGCTGGGCACCGACATCGCCACCAACCCCTGGCCCGCTTCGGGCGAGATCGACATCATGGAGTTCGTGCCGCAGACGCCCAACTCCACCTACGGCACGCTGCACGGCCCGGGCTACTCCGGTGCACAGGGCATCGGCAAGCCGGTCGACCTCGGCGCCCCGGTGGTGAACGACTTCCACACCTACACCATCATCAAGCGGCCCAACGAGATCGTCTGGTACGTCGATGGCAAGGAGTTCCACCGCCTGACGCCAAGCAGCCTGCCGGCCGGCGGCAAGTGGGTGTTCGAGAAGCCCTTCTTCGTCATCCTGAACCTGGCCATCGGCGGCGAGTGGCCCGGCCCGCCGGACGCGACGACGCCGCAGTCCGCCAAGATGCTGGTGGACTGGGTGCGGATCTACAAGGAGAACTGATCGCAAGGCCCGCCGGCGGCGTCTGGTGGGCCCTGTGTCGACCACCGGCGCGTCGGGCCACTGCGGGCACCGGCCACCGGCGCCTTCAAGCCGCCCGCATCGCTGCCGCACCATGCCTCGTCTGCTCTACGCCTTGACCTTGATCGCCGGCCTGCTCGGCACGCCGGCTGCGTTTGCTGCCGAAGTGAAGCTGCCCTTTGGCAGCCTCGCCACCCCCGACGGCGTGACGTTGCTGAACCGCGAGGAGAAGCCCGACAAGGCCGGCAAGCCGGCGGGCATGGCCGTGCTGTCGCGCACCGACGACCCGAAGGCCATCTTCATCCTCGTGTGGAACTACGCCGAGCCCGACCCCGCCAGGCCCTACGACCCGCTGGACGGCGCGGTCAAGATCGGCAATCCCTTCGACAAGAGCCTGACCCGCGAGGCCGCCAAACCGGCGATGGTGGGCGGCGTCGAAGGCGGTCGCTACGAGGGCAAGCTGCCCAACGGGCAGCGTGCCGTCAGCTACGTGGTGGTCAAGGACGGCCACCGCCTCGTCGTGCTGCTCAAGGGGCCGCCGGGCAGCCCCTACAAGGAGCTGACCGATGCCTTCGCCAAAGCCGTCGAGGGCTTTGCCTGGGAGGCGCCGGCCGCGCAGTGAGGGCTGCCGCCGGTCAGACGCCGTCCAGCTTCACCGTGACGCCGCTGGCCGTGTAGTTGGTCGTGACCTTGCTGTAGCCGGCGACCGTCACCGCGGTGAAGCGGCCGCCGCGCTGGCCGCCGGTGGCCAGCACCGTCAGCGTGTCGCCCACGGCGGGCTTGTAGCTGCCGGCGAACGCGATGCTCAGCGTGCCGTCGACGATGACGGCGTTGCCGCCCACCTTGAGGCTGCCGTTCGTGGCGTTGCTCATCACCAGCTTCAGCGTGCCACCGACCTGCGTGAAGGCGCCGCCGATGTTGAGCGTGCCCTGGGCCGCGCTTTCCAGCGTGCCGCCCTTCAGGTAGACGTCGCCGGTGCCCAGTGCCGCCGTCGAGTCCGCTGCCAGCGTGCCGGCCGTGACCACCGTGCCACCACTGAAGGTGTTGGCGCCGGCCAGGCGCAGCGTGCCGGTGCCGGCCTTGCTGAGCCGGCCCTTGCCGGCGATGTCGTTGCGCCAGCTGTCGGTGGCCGAGAAGCCGCCGAGGCCGGCGTCCATCGTCACCGCCACGTCGCCGTTGAACGCGCCGTAGCCATCGGCTGCGGCGAACAGGTTCAGCCGGCCCCAGCCTTCGCCGTCGTTGCCCAGCGGGTAGCCGGAGTCCAGCGCGGTGGTCTTCAACACCACACGGCGCTGCTCGGCGCTGAGGTAGGGCAGGCGCGTTTCCAGCAGCACCTCGGCGCCCTTGGGCACCGTGGCGGCCACGCCGGCGGCGCCGGTGCGAGCCAGGCCGTAGCTCATGCGTTGCAGGTAGGCCGCCCGGTTCGCGGCCCGGCTTGAGAACCGGTCGAAGTCCGCGCTGGTGGCGTCCGTGGTCTTCACGGTGTGGGCATAGATGTTCAGCGCGGCGGCATCGGCCACGCCGGCCTGCTTGATCAGGTAGGCCTGTGCCTGCTGGACGGCCGCGGCCTTCACGGCGGGCGTGTAGTAGGCCGCGCTGTTCAGGCTGTAGGCGACGACGGCGGTGGCCTGCACGCGGCCGCCCATCACGTCCAGCGGCGAGTGCATGCCGGCCAGGATGCGGTTCTCGCCCATCTCCATCGCGCGGGTGACGAGTTCCTGGTAGCGCTGCGGCACCAGGTAGGCCATGGCCAGCGTGTTGCGCCAGGCCTCGGCCGTGTGGCCGCTGGGGAAGCCGCCGTCCGTCGTGGGCGTGCTGCTCTTGGCCGATTCCAGCGCCGGCACCACCTTCACGTCGCTGCTCCAGCGGTACGGGCGGGCGTACTTGTAGAAGCGCTTGGCCGGCTCGGTCGAGCCGTCGGCGATATTGCCGATGAAGTCCACGGCCAGGCCCAGGTTTGCATTGCCGGCGCCGCCCACGCCCAGGTTGTTGCCGCCGTCGTTGACGGCCGCGGCCAGCGGCTGGTTGGCGTCGATGGAGGCGATGGTGGAGGTCTGCTGCGTGCCGGTGCGCCAGGCGCTGGTCAGCGGGCCCATGCCGTCGGCCACGCTGTAGCCCTTGGCGCGGCGGTCGTCCAGGTAGGCTGCCAGCGCCTGTGCAGCGGTGCGCGACTGCGTCACCGTCTTCACGTAGTCGATGTTGCCGGCATGCACGGCGGCGCTCTTGACCTGGCCGTCGCCTGCGGCGCCGGGAATGCCGGTCCATGGCGAGGGCGTGACCGCCGCGCAGCCGTTGGCGGCGGCCAGCGTGACGCCGGCGTCCACCTTCATCGACGACGGCGTCCACACGTCCAGGAAGCCCTGCAGCACGCGCACGCCGGCATTGGCGTCCAGCGTCACCTGGCAGGGGTTGTTGCGCTGGTTGCTGGCGCCGCTGTCCACATAGGCCAGCGTGGCCGGCGCGGGGGCGCTGTCCGCCGCGCCCAGGCCGCTGGGTTCGGCGGCGGCGGGAACGACCGGTTCGGCGTCGTCGCCACCGCCGCAGGCCGCGAGGGCCAAGGCCGCCGAAGCGGCGAGGGTGAGGGCATGGAGGCGGGGCAGGGGCAGGCGATGCATGGCGACTGAAGGTCCGGTTACTGCAAAAAACTCGGCATTCTTCAAAGCGTCGGTGACGCCGGCGTGTCAGCGCCGGCCGAGGACGGCGCAGCGAGGTGCGAAATTTGCCCGCCGGCCGGCTCCGGCTGCCTGCCCCCGGGGGGGCTTACATGGAGACAATGCCCGCATCTCAGCGCCCCGGGGAGTCAGGTCATGTCGCCGTCAAACACTGCGTCCAGCTTCGTTCCCTTCAAGGGCACGCCGCAGGACTGTGAGGCCTGCGCCCGCGGTGAGCGCCTGGGATTTCTGTTCGACTTTGCCTACCAGCCCATCGTGGATCTCGCGCAGCGCCGCATCTATGCGCACGAGGCGTTGGTGCGTGGCGCCGCGGGCGAGCCCGCCGGCCAGGTGCTGGCCCAGGTCAACGAGGCCAACCGCTATCGCTTCGACCAGGCCTGCCGCGTCAAGGCCATCAAGGGCGCGGCCTAGTTGGGCCTGGCCGAGCGGCTGTCCATCAACTTCCTGCCCAACGCGATCTACCGGCCCGAGATCTGCATCCGCACGACGCTGGAGGCGGCGCGCACGCATGGCTTTCCGGTCGAGCGCATCATCTTCGAGGTGACCGAGGGCGAGCGCGTGGAGGACGGACCCTGGTTCGCTGCCATCCTGCGCGAGTACCAGCGCATCGGCTTCCTGACCGCCATCGATGACTTCGGCGCCGGCTATGCGGGGCTCAAGCTGCTGTCGGATTTCCAGCCTGACCTGATCAAGCTGGACATGGACCTGATCCGCGGCATCGATGCCGATGCGCCGCGCCGCCACATCGTCAACCACCTGGTGCGCCTGTGCGCCGACATGGGGGTCACCGTCATCGCCGAAGGCGTGGAGACCGTGAGCGAGTGCGATGCGCTGCGCGACCTGGGCATCACGCTGATGCAGGGCTATCTGTTCGCGCGGCCGCAGTTTCGCGGCAGCGCAGCGGTGGGCTGGCCTGCGGCCGGCGGCTGACGCCGCGCCGGCCCCGCGCTCGACGGTGGGTCGATGCGAGAGGGCAGGGGCGGCAACCCGCAAGCCCTGCGTGGCTCGGGCATGTCGGCCGCAGGGCCTGCGGTCATGAACCTGAGCGTTCCACCGTGATTCGGGTTGCTCTGCGCAGCGGAGCCATACTCCGCCCGCGGGCCGGCAGCGCCGCCCGCGCCTCCTGAACTACGCCGGCGCTCGGGCGCCTTTGTCCATGCAACTGATCCGTCATGCCCTCCTGGCCGGCCTGGCCTTGTGCGTTAGCGTCGGCGCCCATGCCGCCGACGCGGCAGCCAGCGTCGAGAACTCGGTCGTCAAGGTCTTCACGACCGCGCGCCTGCCCGACCTGCTGCGCCCCTGGAGCAAGAGCGCGCCGCGCGAGTCCACCGGCAGCGGCGTCGTCATCGAGGGCCGGCGCATCCTGACCAACGCCCATGTGGTGCTGTACGCCAGCCAGGTGCAGATCCAGGGCAACCAGTCCAGCGAAAAGATCGGCGCGCGCGTCGAGTTCATCGCGCCCGGCATGGACCTGGCCGTGCTGAAGCTGGAGGACGAGAGCTTCTTCGACAGTCGCCCGCCGTTGAAGCGCGCGACGCGGCTGCCCACCGTCAAGGACTCGGTGATGGCCTACGGCTACCCGACCGGCGGCAGCGGCCTGTCCATCACCAAGGGCATCGTCTCGCGCATCGAGTTCGCCGGCTACAACGCGCCGGTCTCGGGCCTGCGCATCCAGATCGACGCGCCCATCAACCCCGGCAACAGCGGCGGCCCGGCGCTGGCCGGTGACGAGATGATCGGCCTGACCTTCGCCCGCCTGGGCATGGGCGACAACATCGGCTACATCATCCCCAACGAAGAGGTCGAGCTGTTCCTGGCCGACATCGCCGACGGCCGCTACGACGGCAAGCCGGCCCTGTTCCAGAGCATGCAGCCGCTGCAGAACGCGGCGCTGCGCGCCTTCGTCAAGCTGCCCCAGGGCACGACCGGCGTGCTGGTCAGCGACCCGCTGCCCGAGGCTGGCAACCCCTTCCAGCGCTGGGACGTGCTGACCCACGTGGGCGACGTGCCGGTGGACGATGAAGGCATGGTGCGCATCGGCGAGCAGCTGCGCGTGCGCGCCCCCTACCTGCTGCAGAAGCTGGCCAAGAACGGCGTCGTGCCCATGCGCGTGCTGCGCGGCGGTCAGAGCGTGGCGCTGCAGGTGCCGCTGCGCACCAGCCCCAACCTGCTGGTGCCCACCTCGCTGAACGGCGAGTTCCCGCCCTATTTCATCTACGGGCCGCTGGTGTTCTCCACGCCGACGGCCGACCGCCTGGCCAGCCTGGGCGTGAACCCGGCCCAAATGCTGGGTGCCGCGCGCGCCGGCAGCCCGCTGGTCACGCGGCTGAACGAGCGCCCGGCCTTCCCCGGCCAGCAGCTGGTGTTCATCAGCGCGCCGCTGATGTCGCACAAGATCTCGCGCGGCTACACCAACCCCATGCTGCGCGTGGTCGAGAAGGTCAACGAGACGCCGGTGAAGAACCTGGTCCACCTCGTCGAGCTGCTGCGCGACGCCAAGGGCGAGTTCGTCGTGTTCAGCTTCTCCGGCGAGGGCCCGGACACGCTGGTGCTGCCGCGCGCCGACGTGGCCGAGGCCACCGAGGCCATCCTGGCCGACAACGGCATCCGCGCGCAGGCGTCGCCGGAGTTGCTCAAGGTCTGGGGCGGTGGGCGCTGAGCCGACGAAAAAAGGCCCACCCCGTCCGGGGTGGGCCAAGAGGAGCGCGACGGGAGGTTTCGCGCACCTAGGAGGCGGCGCCGAGGTTCAGAAGCTGTGGCGGATGCCGGCCACGACTTCGGTCAGGTTGCGGTCGTTCGCGTTGCTCAGGCCGGCTGGGATGCTGCCGGCCGCGCGGCTGACGTAGCCCACGCCGTCGTTCTTGAAGCGGGTCAGCGAGCTGTACAGCGCGGTGCGCTTGGACAGGTCGTACTGGTAGCCCACACCGAAGGCCTGGGTCTTGCCGTCCACCAGCGCGCCGTCGTTCTTGCTCTCGACGTACTGGCCCTTGAACTGGTGCTGGCCCAGGCGGTAGCTGGCGCCCAGCCAGTAGCCCTGGCCGTCGCGGTCCGCGGCGCTGCGGTCGTCGACCTGCATCACGCCGCCGTTGAAGCGGAAGCTGTTCCAGTCGTAGGCGGCGGCGGCGGACACGGTGCGCAGGTGCTGGCCCAGCGCGTCGGCCTTGTCGTCCACCAGGGACACCATCGCATCGAAGCCGTGGCCGGTGTAGCGGCCGTAGATGTCTGCGACGCGGTTGTCGGTGGTGCCGCCGGCGACTTCGCCCATGCCCCACAGCGCGCCGGCGCTGAAGCCGCCGTAGTTGACGCTCTCCAGCTTCACCGAGTTGTTGACGCGCGCCGGGCCGCCGTTGGCCGCGGCCGAACTGTTGCCACCCCGCACGGGTTCATAGCCGCCGAAGCCGCCGATGACGGCCGTGCTGGCGCCGGTGCCGACGTTGGAGAACTGGCTGAACTCGTTGGTCAGCGTGTAGACGCTGCCGTACTGGCGGCCCAGCGAGACCTTGCCCCAGGGTGTGCCCAGGCCCACGAAGGCCTGGCGGCCCCAGAACGCATTCTGGCCATAGCTGCCGTCGTCGACGTTGATGCCGGACTCCAGCGTGAAGAAGGCCTTCAGGCCGCCGCCCAGGTCTTCGCTGCCACGCAGGCCGAAGCGCGATCCGGACAGGCCGCCGGACTGCACACGGGTCTGGCGCGCGGCGCCGTCGAGCACCTGCACGTTGGCGTCGAGGATGCCGTAGAGCGTCACCTGCGGCCCCGAGGACTGGGCGAAGGTGGCGGAGCTGGCGGCCAGGGCCAGCGCGGAGAGGGCAAAAGTCTTGTACTTCATGGTCTCGTCTTTCGATTGCAGTCGGGCCCCCGATGGGTTGCCCTGGGTTGCGGGCCTCCCGCGGGGGCCTCGCATGGGTCCCACATCAGGGACTACCCGCAGATCAAAAGAGCGAGAGCGCGGAACGGACTGTTCCGTTTTTGTTTTCAATGACGCGTCCGGCGCGCGGTATGTTCGGCCGGGCTGCGCCTGCCCGGCCGAGCGCCGGGGTCAGGTCTCGATGCGGTCGCCCGCCGCATCGAACCACAGCGTCTTGGCCGCATCGAAGCCGAAGCGGACCTGCGCGCCGTCCTCCACCTCGGGCTGCCCCGGCAGCACGGCCGACACGGTCGTGCCGGCGCTGCGCATCCAGACGACGTGCTGGTTGCCCAGCGGCTCCACCAGCTGGATCTCGGCCGTGAAGGGCTGGCCGGCGCCCAGCTGCACGTTCTCCGGCCGCACGGCCAGCGTCAGCACCTCGCCCTGCGGGCGCGCCGCCAGCGCGGCGGGCAGCGGCAAGGTCAGCGCGGGCGACACGAAGCGCCCGCCTTCTCCCACCTGGCCCTCGATGCGGTTGATGGCCGGCGAGCCGACGAAGCCCGCCACCAGCAGGTTCTTCGGCTTGTCGTAGACCTCGGCCGGCGTGCCGATCTGCTGGATGACACCCTGGTGCATGACGACGATGCGCGTGGCCAGCGTCATCGCCTCGACCTGGTCGTGCGTCACGTAGATCATCGTGTTGCCCAGGCGGCTGTGCAGCAGCTTCAGCTCGCGGCGCAGGTCGGTGCGCAGCTTGGCGTCGAGGTTGCTCAACGGCTCGTCCAGCAGCAGCACCTTGGCCTCGCGCACGACGGCACGGCCGATGGCCACGCGCTGGCGCTGGCCACCGGACAGCTGGCTGGGCCGGCGGTCCAGCAGCGGGCCCAGCTGCAGCATGTCGGCCGCGGCGGCGACGCGCTTCTCCAACTCGGCCTTGGGCGTCTTGGCCATCTTCAGCGGGAAGGCGAGGTTCTCCTTCACCGTCATCGTCGGGTACAGCGCATAGCTCTGGAACACCATGCCCACGCCGCGCTGGCTGGGTTCGGCATGCGTGGCGTCCTGCTCGCCGATGTGGATGCTGCCGCCGCTGACCGGGTTCAGCCCCGCGATGGTGTGCAGCAGCGTGGACTTGCCGCAGCCCGACGGGCCCAGCAGCACGAGGAACTCGCCGCTGTGGACGTCGAGGTCCAGCCCCTTGATGACCTCGTGGTTGCCGAAGCGGATGCTGAGATCCTGGATGTGAACGCGGGTCAAGGCTGTCTCCTTTGGTCTTTGTCGAGCAGGATGCTGGCGAGCGTCTGCTGCGCCGTCTGTGGGGGAATGTCTCGGTTCCAGTAGTCGCTGACGGCACGTTCGAGCGCACGCAGCTGGTCGGGGGCGAGCAGCATCTCGGTGTTGCCCACCAGCCGCCCGGCGTCGCGCAGCGCGGCGGCGCCGATCTGCGCGCAGGCGTCCAGCGTGCGTGTGTCGACGTCGGTGCGCACCGGCACCGAGCCCTTGCGGGCGCTGAAGGCCAGCTGCGTGGCCGGCGCCGTCGCCACGCGGGCGAGAAGTTGCTGGGCCGGCGCGGCGCTGCCGTCGTGATGCTTGGGAAACACCAGCACGTCGCCATCCACGATGTAGGGCGTGCGCGGCGACAGGCCCGGCGTGCAGCCGAAGTCGCGGCCCGGCTGCTGGCCCGCCTGCAGGAATTCGGCCTTGGCCCAGTCGCCCATGAACTGCAGGCCGGCGCGGCCGCTGGTCAGCAGCGCGGTGGTGTCGGCCCAGCTGCGGCCGGGCGAGGCGGCGTCCACGTAGCGGCGCAGGCGCTTGTAGTTGACCAGCACCTGGCGCAGCGCGTCGCCCTGCAGTGCGGCGGCCTCGCGGTCGCGCAGCACGGCCAGATAGAGCTCGCGGCCGCCCTGGTTGGCCAGCAGCGCGGTGAACAGGTTCAGATCCTGCCAGGGCTGGCCGCCATGGGCCAGCGGGATCAGGCCGGCCGCCTGCAGCTTGTCGAGAACGGTGAACAGCTCGTCCACGCTGCGCGGCTCCTGCTTCACGCCAGCCTTGGCCAGCGCGGCCTTGGAGCTCCACAGCCAGGCCGACATGTGCACGCTGATGGGGGCGGCGTAGATGTGGCCGTCCACGCGCACCGCGTCCAGCAGCACGGCGGGCAGCACCTGGGCCCAGCGGCCTTGCGCGGCCACCTCGTCCAGCGGTGCCAGCCGGCCTTCGCGCGCAAGCTGCTGGAAGGCGAGCGACGGATTGAACTGCGCGGCCAGCGGCGGGTTGCCGGCCTTCAGCCGCTGCAGCACCGCGGCCCGCGCCTGCTCCGACGCGGTGACGGCCAGGTCGCGCCACTGCCCGCCGGCGGCGCGGTAGGCGTCGGCCAGCGCGTGCTTGGCGGCGGTCTCGCCGGGCGAGGTCCACCAATGCACCACGTCCGCCGCCGGCGCGGCCTGGGCCGTCGCTGCGGCGAGCAGGGCAGGGGCCAGCAGGCGCGAGATGAGCATGCCAGCATCATTACCGATCATTAATAGTCTTAATATCGTATTAACCATGAGGGTCTGCGCCGCTACAGTCGCCCCATGAACCTGCTGCTTGCCGAAGACGACCCCGTGCTGGCCGACGCGCTGCAGCAGCAGTTGCTGAACGCCGCGTTCAAGGTCGAATGGGCCGAGAACGGCGCCGTGGCCGAATACCTGCTGCGCAAGCAGGACTTCGACATCGCCATCCTGGACCTGGGCCTGCCGCTGGTGGACGGCCTCACCGTGCTGAAGCGCGTGCGCGAGGCCGGTCGCACGCTGCCCATCCTCGTGCTGACCGCGCTGGATGCGCTGGAGCACCGCGTGGCCGGGCTGCAGGCCGGCGCCGACGACTACCTGACCAAGCCCTTCGACTTCCCCGAACTGGAGGCGCGACTGCAGGCGCTGCTGCGGCGCAGCCGGCCGACCACGCAGACCCAGCAGCTGCGCCTGCTGACGCTCGACCGCGCCGCGCGCCGCGCCAGCGTGGCCGGCCAGGCGCTGGAGCTGAGCCCGCGCGAATGGGCGCTGCTGGAGCTGCTGGTGGCCGAGCGCGACCGCGTCGTCACCAAGGCGCAGATCGTGCAGGCCTGGAGCGGCGACGGCGACGAGGCCAGCGGCGGCTCCATCGAGGTCTACATCCATCGCCTGCGCAAGAAGCTCGAAGGCTCGGGCCTGGCCGTGCGCACGGTGCGCGGGCTGGGCTATCTGCTCGAAGCCGCGGCGCAGTGAGCGGCCGTTCGCTGCACCGGCAACTGCTGCTGTGGCTGCTGCTGCCGCAGATCGTGCTGTGGCTGGTCGCGGCCTTCGGCGCCTACCGGCTGGCCACGCGCCATGCCGATGAACTGACCGACGCCTCGCTGCTGCAGGCCGCCCGCGCGCTGGCGCGCCAGATCCGCCCCACGGCCAGCGGCCTGTTCGTGGACCTGCCGCCGTCGGCGCAGGACATCCTGGCCGCCGATCCCGAGGATCGCGTCATGTACATGGTCAGCTCGCCGCCCGGCCAGCTGCTGCTGGGCGATGCACGCATGCCCGCGCCGCCCCACAGCGCGCCCGTGGGCGAGCCGCTGTACTTCGACGCCACGGTGCCGGAACCCATGCGCGTGGTGTCGCTGGACCTGCACCTGGCCGCGGCCGGCGCGGCGGACTCGACGCTGCGCGTGCAGATCGCCCGCTCCAGCGCGCCGCGCGAGCTGCTGGCGCGGCGCATGTTGCTGGACACGGCGCTGCCGCTGTCGCTGCTGATCGCACTGATGAGCGTGGGCGTCTGGGCCGGCATACGCCGCGGCCTGCGGCCGCTGGCCGAGCTGCAGGCGCAGATGCAGGGCCGCCGCGCCGACGCGCTGGACCCGGTGCAGTTGCAAGCCGCGCCACCCGAGGTGGGCGCCTTGGCCGGCGCCGTCAACGAGCTGCTGGAGCAGGTGCAGCAGAACCTGGCCGCGCAGCGCCGCTTCATCAGCGACGCGGCCCACCAGCTGCGCACGCCGCTGGCCGGGCTCAAGAGCCAGACCGAACTGGCGCTGCAGGAGACCGGAGACCCGGCGCTGCGTCAGCGCCTGCAGCGCGTGCACGAGAGCGCTGTGCGTGGTGCGCGCCTGGTGTCGCAGCTGCTGGTGCTGGCACGCGCCGAACCCGAGGCGGTGGCCGCTCAGGGTTGGGCAGCGGTGGACTGCGCACGGCTGGTGCAGGAGGTGGCGGCCGAGCAGGTGCCGCGCGCGCTGGCGGCGGGCTGCGACCTGGGCGTGGACATCGCCGACGAGGGCTTGCAGGTTCAGGGCGTGGAGCTGCTGCTGCGCGAGGCGCTGCTCAACCTCATCGACAACGCGCTGCGCTATGCCGGCCGCGGCGCCACCATCACCGTGCGGCTGCGCCGCGCGGGCGACGACGTGTGGCTGGACGTGGAGGACAACGGCACCGGCCTGGAGCCCACGCTGCGTGAGCGGGCCTTCGAGCGCTTCGTGCGCGGCGCCGCGCATGGCGAGGGCTGCGGCCTGGGGCTGGCCATCGTGCGGGAGATTGCCGAGCGCCACGGCGGCAGCGCACAGTTGCTGCCGGCAGCGCCGCGGGGTTGCATCGCCCGGTTGACGCTGCCGGCGGCGTGACTGGGCGGCGGGACAAAGGCCGCGACGAGCGACTGGATCAGGTGGGGACTGCCGTTCGCATCGGACCCGGCTAACGGTGACTATCGACCGGTCAGCGACATTGAATTGGCGTCATTGCCCCGCCACTCGCCTATCCGCCGTCCTGTGTACCCGTCGCCCGCGACCGCTGCCTCAGCAGCCGCTTGCGCACCGCAAAGATGTTGTTACGCAGCGCATAAAGCTCTTCGGCATAGGACAGCGGCACTGTGATCCGGTGTGTGACGCGGTCCAACTCGTCCAGCTCGTCGAGCAGCGCGTCGCGCTCATCGGTGCCGGCTTCCAGCCTGGCTTCCACCTCACGCAGCCGCGCATACCAGCGGAACACGCGCGAGCGCACGCGGAAGGTGTAGAGCGGCGGCACCACGCGCGACAGCGGCAGCATCAGCACCAGCAGGCCGCCGACCACCAGCCACATGCGTTCCAGCAGATTGCCGGCCCAGAAGGGCAGGTAGCGCGCCCAGGCCGGCGGTGTGCCGTTGATCGCGCGGTCGCCCTCGGCGCTGACCGGCAGCTCGCTGGTGCGGGTGTTGGGGAAGTCGCGCGCGCCGTTGAACCAGCCCGCCCCGCTGTGCTGCCCCAGCGCCGCCTGCGCGAACAGCTGCCGCAGCGCCGGATGCGTCTGCTCGCGCGCCAGCAGCGCGGTGGTGGTCGCGAGCAGCGGCACGTCGTGCGGCGGCAGGTCGGCCGCCAGGTCCACCACGCCGCGCGGCAGCGTCACGGTCGACAGGAAGGGCAGGTGGCGCGAATAGGCTTCGTTCTGCTCGAAGGCCATCAGCCCGATGGCCGGGTCGCGCAGCAGCGCGCGGATGAGCCCCGACTGCGGCGCCGAGATCAGCACCGCAGCGTCCAGCCGGCCCTCGCGCAGCGCCGCGCCGGCGGCGTCGGGCGGCAGGTTGGACAGCCTCAGATCGGCCGGTGTCATCTGGTTCAGCGCCAACAGCTTCTCGACGATCTGCGGCACGCCGCTGCCGTCCTGGTCCACATTGACGCGCAGGCCGCGCAGTTGAGTCAGGCGCTGCAATTCGCCGCCGGGTTGGCGGCGCGCGATGCCGAGATCACGGCGATAGAAGATCCAGATCGGCTCGTAGAACAGGCTGCCCAGCGAGACGATGCCGGCCTCGGTATCGGCCGCCGGATCGGCCATGCCGCCGCGGACGAAGCCCACGTCGGCCGTGCCCGCGCGCAAGTGCGCCAGGTCGTCCTGCGCGCCTTCGCTGGCGATCAGCTCCACCTGGATGCGCTCGCGCGCCAGCGCCTTCGCATAACCCTCGCCGAAGCCGGCGTAGGCGCTGCCGGCCGGGCCGGTGGCCAGCCGCACCTGGCGCGGTGGCTGCGGGTCCAGCCACCAGTAGGCCGCCACCAGCAGGCCGCCGCCGAGCAGCAGCAGCGGGCCCATGGAGACGACCAGGTCGCGCAGCGTCTGCAGCAAAAGGCGCAGGCTGCGGGTGGCCTGCCATTCGTGGATCGGGGTCATGGCTTGACAGTCAAAGCGGCGGAAAGCGATGAGCGCCGTCCGCAGGCAGCTTGACCATACACGCAGCGAACAGCGGATGAATGAGCCAGCCGTTCAGCCAGGACTGCAGCGATGGCAGGTCCAGCGCTGCAAACCAGACCGGCTCCACGGCAGCGAACTGGCGGACGAACGGCATCACGGCCAGGTCGGTGGCGCAGGGCGTGGCGCCGCCGAGGAAGGGCTCGTCGTTCAGCCGTGCGTTCAGCGGCCGCAGCAGAACGTCCAGCGCCCGGTCGCGGTGTGCTTCTGGCGCGAGGGGCTCGTTCACGTAGCGCTGCGGATACTTCCAGCGGTCCAGGTGATGCTTGAAGTCGCCGTCGTTGCGGCGCAGCAGATCCAGGTTGTCAGGCGACTGCGCCCGCGTCCACCAGCCCTGGGCATCGGGCGACGCCAGCGCCCAGCGCATGATGTCCCAGCTCTCATCGATCACGCCGCCATCGGGCAACTGCAGCACGGGGACCGTCGCCTTGGTCGACAGGGCCAGCAGGCTCGCCGGCTTGTCGCGCAGGCTGACCTCCACGGCGTCGAAGTCGCGCCCCGCCTGCAGCAGCGCCATCCGAGCGCGCATCGCGTAGGGGCAGCGCCGGAAGGTGTAGAGCCGCGGCAGCGGTGGAGCGAGACGGCTCACCGAACCCACAGCACCTCGAAGGTCCGTCGTGTCGCGGTGATCTGGATCGACACCTCGTCGCCCTCGCACTTGCCCAGCAGCGCCCGGCCCAGCGGGGCCTCGGTGCTGATGACCTGGACGGGCTGGGCGCCGATCTGCAGCTTCATGCTGCCTCCGCCCGGGCCGAGGAAGATCTGTTGCTGCTGATCGTCGACATCGGCCAGGCAGACCAGCGCGCCGAGGTGGATGCCCTTGCGGGCGTCGTAGGGGAGCGGGCGGAACTGGCGCCAGGCGGCCATCGCCTCGCGGATGGCTTCGGCGCGGCGCGCCTGGCCGGTTGCCAGGTAGGCGGCTTCGAGCCCCAGCGTGTCGTACTTGTTCTCGGCGATGTTCTCTTCGTGGGTCGCCGTTTCGTGCGCCACGCGCGCTGCCTGTTCGGCTTGCAGAAGGTCTTGGTCAAGCCGTTCCAGCACTTGCTGCTGCAGCAGGAATTTGTCCATGGTCAAAAGGGGGGCATCGCGAACAAGCGGGGGCTGTTGATTGTGAAGGGCGCGGCCGGCGTTGCTGGGCATCGACAGCCCCGCGCGACAATCGCGGCTCTGCCCACAAAGCAACAGCCATGACCACCCGCACCGTACACGGCGCCTGCCCCCACGACTGCCCCGACACCTGCGCGCTGCAGGTCACCGTCGAGCACGAACGCGTCATCAAGGTGCAGGGCCGCGCCGAGCATCCCAGCACGCACGGCGCGCTGTGCACCAAGGTCTCGCGCTATCCCGAGCGCACCTACCACCCCGAGCGCCTGCTGCACCCGCTCAAGCGCGTCAGCAAGAAGACCGAGGCGCCGGCCTTCGTGCAGGTCAGCTGGGCCGAGGCCATGGCCGACATCGCCGCGAAGCTGAAGGCCATCAAGGACCCGCAGTGCATCCAGCCTTACAGCTATGCCGGCACCATGGGCCTGATCCAGGGCGAAGCCATGGCCGGCCGGCTGTGGAACGCGCTGGGCGCGGCGCGGCTGGACCGCACCATCTGCGCGTCCGCCGGCGGCGCGGGGCTGGCCGCGACCTATGGCCACAAGCTGGGCATGCACACGCGGCACTTCGCGGGGGCCCGGCTCATCGTCATCTGGGGCAGCAACAGCATCACGTCCAACCTGCACTTCTGGACCTATGCCAACCAGGCCAAGCGCGACGGCGCCAAGCTGATCTGCATCGACCCGCGCAAGACCGAGACGGCCGACAAGTGCCACCAACACATCGCCGTGCTGCCCGGCACCGACGGCGCGCTGGCGCTGGGCCTGATGCACGAACTGATCGCCCACGACTGGCTGGATCACGACTACATCGCCCGGCATGTCGACGGCTGGGACGAGCTGCGCGAGAAGGCGCTGGCCTGGCCGCCGGAGCGCGTGGCCGCAGTGTGCGGCATCAGCGCCGACGAGGTGCGTGGCCTGGCGCGCGACTACGGCACCACCACCCCTGCCGCCATCCGCCTGAACTACGGCATGCAGCGCGTGCGCGGCGGCGGCAACGCGGTGCGGCTGATCGCGCTGCTGCCCTGCCTGACTGGCGCCTGGCGGCATGAGAGCGGCGGCCTGCTGCTGTCGGCCTCGGGCTGGTTTGCGCCCTACAAGAACCCGAATCTGGAGCGCCCCGACCTGCTCGCGGGTCGCCAGCCGCGCATGGTCAACATGAGCACCATTGGCGATGCGCTGCTGCAGGCCGACCCACCCATCGAGGCCCTCATCGTCTACAACAGCAACCCGGTGGCCGTCGCGCCCGAGTCGCCCAAGGTCGTGAAGGGCTTCCAGCGCGGGGACCTGTTCACCGTCGTGCTGGAGCACTTCATGACCGACACGGCCGACCTGGCCGACTACGTGCTGCCGGCCACCACGCAGCTGGAGCATCTGGACGTGCACACCAGCTACGGCCACACTGACGTGCTCATCAACCACCCGGCCATTGCGCCACTGGGCGAGGCCAAGACCAACACGCAGATCTTCCGCGAGCTGGCCGCGGCGCTGGGCCTGACGGATCCGTGCTTCAGCGACAGCGACGAGCAACTGGCCGCCCAGGCCTTCACGGCCGACATCGACATGGCCTTGCTGCGCGAGCAAGGCTGGCAGCCGCTGCCCATCGCCGAGGCGCCGTTTGCGAACGGCGGCTTCCGCACGCCCAACGGCCGAGCCCAGGCGGCAGGCGCCGACTACGTGCCCAACTACGAGAGCGCGCAGACCACGCCCGAGCTGGCCACGCGCTACCCGCTGGCGATGATCTCGCCGCCGGCGCGCAACTTCCTGAACAGCAGTTTCGTCAACGTGAAGAGCCTGCGTGACATCGAGCGCGAGCCCGTCATCGAGATGCACGCCGACGACGCCGCCGCGCGCCAACTGGCCGACGGCGCCCGCGTGGCCGCCTTCAACGACCGTGGCCGCTATGTCGCCACGCTGAAAGTCAGCCAGCGTGCCCGCCCCGGCGTCGTCAACGGCCTGGGCGTGTGGTGGCGCAAGCTGGGCGTGGACGGCACCAACGTCAACGAGGTCACGCATCAGCGCCTGACCGACCTCGGCAACGCGCCGGCGTTCTACGACTGCCTGGTGGAAGTCGAGGCGGCTTGATCCAACGCCTGCTGCTGTCGGCGGCGCTGCTGGCTCTGGCCGGCTGCAGTGCTGTCGGCCACTGGAGCCAGGCCGCTGGCGGCCATCTGGGCGTCGTGCGTGCCGCCAGGCCGGTGGACGATTGGCTGGCCGACCCCGCCACGCCCGCCGACCTGGCCGCGCGGCTGCGGCTGTCGCAGCAGATGCGCGACTTCGCCAGCGCCAGGCTCGCGCTGCCCGAGAACAACAGCTACCGCCGCTACGCCGACCTGAAGCGCAACGCGGCGGTGTGGAACGTCATCGCCGCGCCCGAGTTCGGCTTCACGCTGAAGACCTGGTGCTATCCCATCATGGGCTGTGCGGGCTACCAGGGCTGGTTCGACCTCGACGAGGCCCGCAAGCACGCCGACGCGCTGAAGGCCGAGGGCTGGGAGGTGCAGGTGCAGGCCATTCCGGCCTATTCCACGCTGGGCTGGAGCCGGCTGCTGGGGGGCGATCCGCTGTTGAACACCTTCATCCGCTACGCCGAAGGCGAGCTGGCGGCCATGATCTTCCACGAGCTGTCCCACCAGCGCGTCTACGTCAACGACGACACCGGCTTCAACGAGGCCTATGCCAGCGCGGTGGAATTCATCGGCGCCCGGCAATGGCTGGCGGACAAGCCGCAGGCGCTGGCCGCCTTCGAGCTGGGCCGGGAGCGCCGCGCCGCCTTCCTGAAGCTGGCCCGCGAAGGCCGTGAACGGCTGCAGGCGGTCTACGCCGGCCCGGCCGAATCGCGGGCTGCGGCCAAGGCCGCCGTGATGGCCGACCTGCGTGAACGCGCGCCCAAGGAGGCGCCGGGCTACGAGGCATGGTTCCAGCGTGCCAACAACGCCAACTACGCCATCCTGTCGGCCTACAGCGAGCTGGTGCCGGCGTTCGAGCGGCTGTTCGAGCGCGAGGGCAGGGACTGGGCGAAGTTCCACGCGGCCGTCGAGCGCTTGGCGCCGCTGTCGCGCGAGCAGCGCCGTGCTACCTTGCGGAGCCTTGAAGGAGGCCCCGATGACCCTGACCCTGCGCCGCGTCAAGACCGCTGACGCCGCCGCCATCGCCGAACAGTTTTCCGACCCGGAAGTCTTTGGCGGCACGCTGCAACTGCCGTTCGCGAGTGAAGAGATGTGGGCCCAGCGCATTGCCGGCATGAACCCGCCGGCGGCCGGCTCCAATGAGATCGTGCTGGCCGCGGTGCTGGACGACAGGCCCGTGGGCCTCGCCGGCCTGCACCCGGTCGGCCCGTCGGTGCGCCGCCGCCACGTGATGGGCCTGGGCATCACCGTCGCCAAGGCCAGCCAGGGCCGGGGCGTGGGTCAGGCGCTGATGACGGCGCTGCTGGACTACGCCGACAACTGGGCGCAGATCCTGCGCATCGAGCTGACCGTCTATCACGACAACGCGCGGGCCATACGACTGTATGAGCGCAACGGCTTCGAGCATGAAGGCCGGCTGCGGGCGGATGCGCTGCGCAATGGTGTCTATGAGGACGTGCTGATGATGGCGAGGCTGCATCCGCGGCAGCCGATGGTGCGGGCGAGTAGTAGTTGAATTGAGCTATGTTGGGGTCGAGCGAGCATCCAGATCTTCTTGATGCAGTAAGGGCATGTCGCCATGTGCGTTCAGTTGACCCTCGTGCTGCGTCTTGTGACAAGCCCACTCAAGGCCAGTTCTGACCATCAAGCGAGCGTAGAGCTGCTCTTCGAGATCGCGCGAGTTCAAGGCGTTTCGGTATCGAAGCGCCGTTCCGAGTAGAGAACTTGTGATGGCAGTCTGATCGCTTTGCTGAAGGTGGCGGCAAGAAGCGGTTTCGATGGGCACGATCCATAGATACGTTTGCCAAGTTAGCCTAGAGATCTGGTCTGCAAGCAGTTCGTGAGCGCGTTCGAAGTCACTTGTCACCTTAAGCTGTTGAGCGATCAGGGACGCGAGGTCGACGACGTGTCGCGCAAAAGGCCGACGAGAGACTGGTTGGCCTACTTGTTTCCCAAACTTAAGTAGGTCGAAAACGGGTGTCGATAAGGCCACCATCACGTGCCAACCTGCTGCTAGGGCAACGCCTGCCCCCGCGCCGTCACGTACAGCCGATACCACTCCTCCCGGTTCAGCTGAATCCTCGTCGCGTCACCACAGGCGCGAATCCGCTGGGCGTTCCCGCTGCCGATGACCGGCTGGATGCCCGCCGGATGCCGCAGCAGCCAGGCCAGCAGCACCGCATTGACCGTCGTCGAGTGCGTTTCGGCAATCTCATGTACGACCTTCGCGGCGGCCGACGACGCCGGGTCGTTGAAGCGCCCTTGCGCCAGCGATCCCCAGGCCTGCAGCTGCACGCCGTGCTGCTGCGCGTACTCCAGCGTGCCGGCCCAGGCTGCGGCGCCCGGCCGGGTCGCGGCCTGCGGGTCGTTGAAGGTGGTGCCGGCGTCGATGAAGTCCAGCTTGGCCAGGCTCATTTCCAGCTGGTTGGCCACCAACGGTTCGCCCAGCGCCGTCTGCAGCCAGCGCATCTGGCCGGCATGCATGTTGGACACGCCCAGATGACCCACCTTGCCGGCGGCCTTCAGCCGGCTGAAGGCGCGCGCCACCTCGGCCGGCTCCATCAGCGCGTCGGGGCGGTGCAGCAGCAGGATGTCGATGTGCTCGACCGCAAGCCGCTGCAGGATGCCGTCCACGCTGGCCTCGATGTGGGCGGCGCTGAAGTCGAAGCGGCCCACGTGGGCGTCGTCGGCAAAGCGGATGCCGCACTTGCTTTGCAGCCGGACCCTGGCGCGCAGGCCGGCGTCGCGCTTCAGCAGTTCGCCGAACACGGTCTCGGCCTTGCCGCGGCGGTAGATGTCGGCGTGGTCGAACAGCGTGATGCCGATGTCCAGCGCGGCCTCGACGGCTGCGTGCGCGTGGGCGATGTCGGCTTCGGTGACGGGGCCGCCGTTCCAGTCGCCGCCCAGGGCCATGCAGCCGTATACCAGGGGCGTGGCGTCGCGGAGATGGGTCTGCAGGGGCAGGGCGAAGGGCATGGTTCAGGCGATGGACGTGGGGCCTGCATCATGCGGCACGGCCCGCCGGCCACGCCACCCGAACAAGCCCGCCACCGCGCCGGCCACGCCGCCGATGACGATCGCGATGCCGGCCAAGCGGGCCAGCGGTTGCCTGGGGCTGCTGCCGGCAGGTCGGGTTCTCTTCCTGCGGCCGGGGTGGCGCACCAGCTCCTGCATCAGCGCGATCTCGTGCTGGCGCTCCTCGATGAGCCGGCCCAGCTCGCTGCCGACCTCGAAGCGCCGCGCCAGGTCGCGCACGGCACCCAGCTCGCGCTGGCGTATGCGCAGCCCCGGCGCTTTCAGCGGGCTGCCCAGCGCGCGCGCCCGCAGGAACAAGGCTTTGGCGGCCAGGCGGTCGGGTTGGCAGCCCCAGCCGGCGTCCAGGCAGGAGGCGAGGTTGAAGCTGGCGTCGGCATGGCCTTGCGCGGCGGCGAGGGTGTAGAGCGCCACGCCGCGAGCGGCGTCCGGCGCGCCGCCCCAGCCGGCTACCAGCGCGCGGCCGAGGTGGAACTGGGCGGTCACGCTGCCGGAGGTGCAGGCGTGTTCCAGCCGGATGCGTGCCTGCTCGGGGTCGCGCGGCAGGCCCAGGCCTTCCAGCTGGCAGTAGGCCAGCAGCGCCAGGGCCTCGGCACTGCCGGCGTCGGCGGCGACGCGGAACCAGTACACCGCCTGCTCGTGGTCGGGCTCGGCCGCGCTGAGGTAGGCCAGCCCCTCGTTGAGCGGGGCTGTCGCGTGCGGGTCGGGGTCGACGGGCTGCATGGTTCCTCCCTGGGCGGCGCTGGCGGGCTTGGTGGCCGGCTCTTGCAGCGGCCAAGTATGCGTGCAAACGCCGAGTCAGGCCGTGAGCAGCTGTAGCCGCTGGTGAGCGGCCGCTGCGGCTTCTCGCGTAGAGTGCGGCGCACGACACCGAGGAGAGCCGCCGTGGCCGAGATCCGCATTCACCGAGACCACGACCTGGGCCTGAAGAAAGCACGGGACATCGCCTGGCAATGGGCCGAGCAGGTCGAACAGAAGTTCGACATGGAGTGCACGGTGCATGAGGGCGACGACGAGGACACCGTGGAGTTCACGCGCTCCGGCGTGAAGGGCGAGCTGACGGTGTCGGCCAGCCGCTTCGAGCTGGTGGCTCAGTTGGGCTTCCTGCTCGGCGCGTTCAAGAGCACCATCGAGAGCGAGATCCAGAAGGAGCTGGACGCGCTGCTGGCGGCCAAGACGAAGGCGCCGGCCAAGAAAAAACCGGCCTGAGGCCGGTTCTTGATGGGGCGCCGGGGCGCTCTTACTTCAAAGACTCGATCAGGTCGACGTACTGCTGCATCGCGTCGTCGGTGCTGGTGCCCTTCAACTCGTTCCACGCATCCCACTTGGCGCGGCCCACCATGTCGGTGAAACCGGGGCGCTTGTCCTGCACGTCGCCCGCGCTGCCCTGCTTGTAGAGGGCGTAGATCTTCAGCAGCGTCATGTTGTCCGGCCGCTCGGGCAGGTTCTTCGAATCGGCGACGGCGGCTTCGAATTGGTCTTTCAGGCTCACGGGGTTCTCCAGGCTGAATCAGGGGCGCCGATCTGGTGACAATCAGTCGACGGGCCGCCGAGTTTAGGCCCGGCTAAAACGAACCCGAGGAGACGCATGGGCCAGACCAGCGAACGCATGTCCAAGGTGGATACCGCCTGGCTGCGCATGGACACCGAGGCCAACCTGATGATGATCGTCGGGGTCTGGTCCATACGGCCGGGCATCACGCTGGACGCGCTGCGCACGCGCGTGGCCGAGCGGCTGCTGCAGTACCCGCGCTTCCGGCAGCGGGTCGTCGAGGATGCGCTGATGGGCGCCCAGTGGGTGCAGGACAAGGACTTCGACATCGCCAACCATGTCGTCGGCGAGGTGCCGCTGCCGCTGCGTGGCGAAAGCAACGACGAGGTGCTGCGCAAGCGCGTGGCCGCCCTGTGCAGCCAGCCGCTGGACCCTGCGCGGCCGCTGTGGCAGATGCAGCTCATCGAGGACATGGGCGACGGCACGAGCGCGCTGATCTGCCGCATCCACCATTGCATCGCGGACGGCATTGCGCTGATCGCGGTGATGTTGTCCATCACCGACGGCGGCAAGGCGCCGCCCCGGCGTGCGCCGCTTGCCGAACCCGACGAAGCCCAGGAGATGGACTGGCTGCTGGACGCCTTCCTGCGCCCCATGAGCAACATGACGGTGAAGGCCATCGGCCTGGCGGGCAAGGGCATGTCCAAGGGCGTGGATGTGGTGATGAGCGGCAGCACGCCGGTGGACTCGTCGCTGGAGATGGCCCGCATGGGCTACCAGGCGGTGTCCGACGTGGCGGCCTTCGCGTTGATGCCGGACGACTCGCCCACGCGGCTGAAGGGCAAGCCCGGCGCGCGCAAGACCGTGGCCTGGGACGACAGCCTGGCGCTGGACGACGTGAAGGCCGTCGGCAAGGCGCTGGGGGCGTCCATCAACGACGTGCTGCTGGCCTGCGCGGCCGGCGCCATCGGCAAGTACCTGGCTGACAGGGGCGAGGACCCCGCGGGCAAGGAGATCCGCGCCATGGTGCCGGTCAACCTGCGTCCGCTGGAGCAGGCATGGCAGCTGGGCAACCGCTTCGGCCTGGTGCCTCTGGTGCTGCCCATCGGCATTGCCAACCCGGTGGAGCGGTTGTTCGCGGTGCGCGCGCGCATGAGCGAGTTGAAGGGCAGCTTTCAGCCGGTGATGGCCTTTGGCCTGCTGTCGGTGGCGGGCCTGCTGATCAAGCCGGTGCAGCACGCGATGCTGAACCTCTTCGCCAAGAAGGCCACGGCCGTGATGACCAATGTGCCCGGCCCCGCCGAGGCGCTGAAGTTCTGCGGCTCGACGGTGGAGAAGGTGATGTTCTGGGTGCCGCAGTCGGGCGACATCGGCATGGGCGTGAGCATCCTGACCTATGCAGGCCGGGTGCAGTTCGGTCTCATCACGGATGCGGGGCTGTGCCCCGACCCCGAGGCCATCATCGAGAACTTCGCGCCCGAGTTCGAGAAGCTCTTGATGCTGGCGCTGATGATGCCCTGGGCCCGCGATCAGTGAGGCCCCCCGCCCAGTCGCGCCGCGCTGAACGCGGGGCGCGCCTGATCGGCCCCCCGAGGGGGCGGCGATGCTCGCGGGGTGTGCCCCGCTCACACATCGCCAAGCGGGCCTGCTTGGGAGCGGCCCGGCGCTCGGCCCGAGAAGTCCGCCGCGTCACGCGGCGTTCACATCACTTCGGCTTGACGGCGGCAGCAGGCGTCGGCCTGGTGGCCGGCGCCTTCTTGACCTTGGCGAGGCCGGCGGCCGTCGGGTAGGCCGCCATCACCGTGGCCGGGTCGGCCTTGTCCAGGTAGACGGCGTAGTGCTCGGCTTCGCAGGGCTTGGCGTCGTTGTAGTAGCGGTTGTCGCCCTTGTAGCGCTCGCCGCTGAACGCCGGGGCCTGGCTGCCGGGTGGGTAGTAGTAGAGGTAGCTGGCATAGCTCTGTGCGCAGCCATCGCGCAAAACAGCCTGGGCCAGGGTGGCGGGCGTTTCGGCGGCGTAGGTGGGCAGCGTGCTGACCAGGGCCGTCAAAGCAATTGCGAGGTGTCTCATGGCAAGACCTCCGCTCATCAGGGTGATCCCTAGATTACGCCTGTCGCACCGCAATTGCACGTGCCCGCTGTCATGTCGTCGCCAAGACAAAGGGCGCCCCTTGGGGCGCCCTTGTGGTGGCCGAGAGGCCGCAGATCAGAGGCGGAAGGGCTCGGCCTTCTTCTTGGTCGTCGGGCGGCCGGCGGCGGTGGGGTAGGCGGCCATCACCTTGGCGGGGTCGGCCTTGTTGTCCAGGTAGGCGGCGTATTGGTGTTCGGTGCAGGCCAGCAGCTTGCCGGGCTTGGCTTCGCCCTTGTACTTGCCGTTGGAGTAAACGAACTGGTATTCGTTGGCGGCCACGGGCGTTGCGACGCTGCTGGTGTCGCTGTAGCTCTTGGCGCACTCCGCGCGCAGTTCGGCTTGCTCAGGCGTGGCCTTGTTGCCGGCTTGGGCGGCGAGGGCGGTGACGGCGGCCAGGGCGGGGATCAGGAACTTCATGAGCTTGTCTCGCGAGAGTGATTGGAATGCGGAGCGAAGCTTACGCCGCGTCCACCCGCAATGCACCGGGGGCACATCCCGTAAGCGAGGGTAGGGGAAGCGTGAACTCCGTCACGCTTCATTCCTTCACTCCTCCAGCTCGGCCTTGGCCAGCTCGATGTCCAGCAGCTCCATGGCGTCCATGGCCTCGCAGGCGGCGGCGTCGGTGTAGAGCTGCTCGGCCACGTCCATGCGCTTGTCGCCTTCCAGCATGACCAGGCCGTTGGCGCGCTCGATCATCGCGATGGCGCTGGTGGGGTTGAGCTTGAGGGCCTGCTCGAACATCTTCAGCCCCGTGGCCGTGTCGGCGCCCTGAGTCTTGCCCAGCAGCTTGCCGACCTTGTCGATGACCTCGGCATGGAAGGCGCCCAGCGCGATGTGCGCGTCGGCATGCTTGGGTGCCAGCTTGATGGTGGTCTCCAGCGCCGTTTTGACCTTGGTGCCCAGGCCTTGCGCCAGTGCCTTGGCCACGCTGATACCCTGTCCATAACGCCCCAGTGCGTAGGCTTGCCAGTACCAGGCGTTGGCGTTCTTGGGGTCTTCGGCCTGCTGCGCTTCGGCCCGCTCGGCGATCTCCAGGAACATCTCCAGCTTCACCGCCTCCTTTTTCTCCAGGTAGTTGGCGTAGATGCCCTGCGCCTTGTTGGCGACCGTCAGGCCTGCGCCACCGGCGGCGAGGCCGGCGTCGTAGGCGGCCTTGAAGTCGCCCGCATGGAATTGGATCCAGGCCTGCACCACGTCGGCGTCCTTGGGGAAGGGCTCGGCGTCGCCCGCGTGCAGGCGGGCCCAGTGCTTCTTCAGCGTGGCCGGGGTGTACACGAACGCACTGTTGTCGTGAGGGAAGGCGGTCCACTTGGCCATGGCTTGTCTCCTATTGGTATTGACCGGCGAGCTTGAACAGGTGTTCCTTGGAGGCGGGCTCCAGATAGGGTAGCAGCAGGCTCAGCGCATGGAAGGCGCCGCGCAGCAGTGCGGCGCCGGCACGGTCGGGCTCCAGCGCGTGGCGCGGGTCGCGCACGTATTCGTAGCTGAGCCAGTAGCTGACGACCACGACCATCGCGTTGGCCGTGGGGGCGGCCTCGCGCAGGTCCATCTTCAGCGCGCCGCCCAGGTGCAGGCCCGACAGCACATGGCGCATGGCCTGCTCCTTGGCGGCCAGCAGGGCCTGGAAATGCGTCTCCAGCTTGCGGTTCTTGAACAGCAGGTCGTTCAGGTCGCGGTACAGGAAGCGGTGCTTCCAGATCAGCTCGTACAGCATGTGGAGGAACAGCCAGGCGTCCTCCACGTGGCGCACGTTGTCGGCGGCGGCCAGCAGCTCGTTCAGCTCGGCTTCGTAGCGGCCGAACAGCGCATTGACCAGTTCGTCCTTGGCCGGGTAGTGGTAATACAGATTGCCCGGGCTGATTTTCAGTTCGGCCGAGATCAGCGTCGTCGACACATTGGGCTCGCCGAAACGGTTGAAAAGGTCCAGCGTGACCTCCAGGATGCGTTCGGCGGTGCGGCGGGGGCGTTTGGCAGTCGGCATTGCGGGGCATTCTGGCAGTGATCGGCATCGAAACAGGGCCAACTTTTAGAATCGCGCCCCATGCCAAATCAGACCTCCCCGCCGGCCATCTCGTTCGAGAACGTCAAGAAAACCTACCGGGGAGGCCAGCTGAAGGCGTTGGACGGGGTCAGCTTCGACATCCAGCCCGGCGAGTTCTTCGGCCTGCTGGGCCCCAACGGCGCCGGCAAGACAACGCTGATCAGCGTGCTGGCCGGCCTGGCCCGTGCCACCGAGGGTCGCGTGCGCGTGATGGGCCACGACGTCGTCGACGACTACGCCGCCGCCCGCAAGGCGCTGGGCGTGGTGCCGCAGGAGCTGGTGTTCGACCCCTTCTTCAGCGTGCGCGAGACGCTGCGCATCCAGAGCGGCTACTTCGGCGTCAAGAACAACGACGCCTGGATCGACGAGTTGCTGGAGAACCTGGGCCTGGCCGACAAGGCGCACGCCAACATGCGCCAGCTGTCCGGCGGCATGAAGCGCCGTGTGCTGGTGGCGCAGGCGCTGGTGCACCGCCCGCCGGTCATCGTGCTGGACGAGCCGACCGCCGGCGTCGACGTGGAACTGCGCCAGACGCTGTGGCAGTTCATCGCCCGGCTGAACCGCGAGGGCCACACGGTGCTGCTGACCACGCACTACCTGGAAGAAGCCGAGGCGCTGTGCCAGCGCATCGCGATGCTGAAGCTGGGCCGCATCGTCGCGCTGGATCGCACCTCGCAACTGCTGGCCGGCACGGCCTCGACCATGCTGCGCTTCAAGACCGACGCGGTGCTGCCGCCGGACATTGCCGCGCGAGCCCGCGTGACCGGGCGCATCGTGCAGGTGACGGCGCATGACGCCGCGGAGGTGGAGACCACGCTGGCCGCGCTGCGCGCCGCCGGCGTGCCCGTGGAAGACCTGGAGATCGGCCGCGCAGACCTGGAAGACGTGTTCATCGAAATCATGCAGGGAGCGCACGCATGAACGGCGCCGGGACTTTGTTCTACAAGGAAGTGCTGCGCTTCTGGAAGGTCGGCGCACAGACGGTCGGCGCGCCGGTGCTGACGGCGCTGATGTACCTGCTGGTGTTCGGCCACACGCTGGAAGACCACGTGAAGGTCTACGACACGGTGGGCTACACGCAGTTCCTGATTCCCGGTCTGGTGATGATGAGCGTGCTGCAGAACGCGTTCGCGAACAGCTCGTCCAGCCTGATCCAGAGCAAGATCACCGGCAATCTGGTGTTCCTGCTGCTGACGCCGCTGTCGCCCCTGGCCTGGTTCGCCGCCTACGTCGGTGCGGCCATCGTTCGCGGCCTGGCGGTGGGCGCGGGCGTGCTGGCGGTGACGTCGTGGTTCGCGCCGCCCGGGCTGCACAACATAGTCTGGGTGCTTGCCTTCACGGTGCTGGGCGCGGGGTTGATGGGCTCCCTGGGCCTCATCGCCGGGCTGTGGGCCGAGAAGTTCGACCAGATGGCGGCGTTCCAGAACTTCATCATCATGCCGATGACCTTCCTGTCGGGGGTCTTCTACTCGGTGCACTCGCTGCCGGCCTTTTGGCAGGGCGTCAGCCACCTGAACCCGTTCTTCTACATGATCGACGGCTTCCGTCGCGGCTTCTTCGGCGTCAGTGATGTGTCGCCGTGGCTGAGCCTGGCGATCGTGGCCGGCGCCTTCGTGCTGACGGCCGGAGTCGCTTTGTCGCTGTTGAAGCGCGGCTACAAGATCCGCTCCTAAAAGCGTGGTTTGCGCAGCGCCGAAAGGGCGATCCGCCAAGCCTCTCTAAAATGCCGGGTTTTCCAGAAGGACCCGTGATGGCCGACCCGACCCCGCAACAAGTGCGCGATTTCATTGCCGCAGGCCTGCCCTGCGCGCATCTGGAAGTCGAGGGCGACGGCCGCCATTTCTTTGCCACCATCGTGTCGGCGGAGTTCTCGGGCCTCACGCGCATCAAGCGCCACCAGCGCGTCTATGCGGCGCTGGGCGAGCGCATGAAGGAGCAGATCCATGCGCTGTCCATGAAGACGCTGACGCCCGAGGAGTGGCAGCAATGAGCGGCCTGACCCTGGCCCTGTCCAAGGGCCGCATCTTCGAGGAGACGCTGCCGTTGCTGCGCGCCGCAGGCATCGAGGTGCTGGAAGACCCCGAGACCTCGCGCAAGCTCATCCTGCCGACCAATCGCGACGGCGTGCGCATCGTCATGGTGCGCGCCAGCGACGTACCCACCTACGTGCAGTACGGCGGCGCCGACCTGGGCGTGGCCGGCCGCGACGTGCTGCACGAGCAGGCGCTGGCCGAGGGCGGCTCGCACGGCCTGTACCAGCCGCTGGACCTGAAGATCGCCCGCTGCCGCATGAGCGTGGCCACGCGCGCCGACTTCGACTACGCCGCCGCCGTGAAGCAGGGCTCGCGCATCCGCGTGGCCACCAAGTACACCGAGATCGCCCGCCAGCATTTCGCCGACAAGGGCGTGCACGTGGACCTCATCAAGCTCTACGGTTCCATGGAGCTGGCGCCGCTGACCGGCCTGGCCGAGGCCATCGTCGACCTGGTGTCCACCGGCGGCACGCTGCGCGCCAACAAGCTGGTCGAGGTGGAGCAGATCATGGACATCTCGTCCCGCCTGGTCGTCAACCAGGCCGCGCTGAAGCTCAAGCGCGACACGCTGCGCCCGCTCATCGACGCCTTCGCCGGCGCCGTCAACGCATGATCCGCCAACTCTCGACCGCCGCCGCCGACTTCGCTGCCGAGTTCGAGCGCCTGCGCCACTGGTCGGCTGCAGACGATGCGGCCATCGAAGGGCGTGTTGCCGAGATCCTGGCCGATGTGCGCACACGCGGTGACGCCGCAGTGCTCGACTACACCGCGCGCTTCGACCGCATGACGGTCGACAGCGTCGCTGCGCTGGAGATTGGCCAAGCCGAGCTGCAGGCCGCGCTGGCCTCCATCTCGCCCGTCCAGCGGGACGGGCTCCAGGCTGCCGCCAAGCGCGTGCGGGCCTATCACGAGCGCCAGCTTCAAGCCTGCGGCCTCTCTTGGAGCTACCGCGACGAAGACGGCAACCTGCTGGGCCAGAAGGTCACGCCGCTGGACCGCGTGGGCATCTACGTGCCCGGCGGCAAGGCGGCCTACCCGAGCAGCGTGCTGATGAATGCCATCCCGGCCCACGTGGCTGGCGTGCAGGACATCATCATGGTCGTGCCCACGCCGGACGGCGCTCGCAACCCGCTGGTGCTGGCCGCCGCGGCGGTGGCCGGCGTGCACCGCGTCTTCACCATCGGTGGCGCGCAGGCCGTGGCCGCGCTGGCCTACGGCACGGCGACGATCCCGCGCGTCGACAAGATCACCGGCCCCGGCAACGCCTACGTGGCCTCGGCCAAGAAGCATGTGTTCGGCCAGGTCGGCATCGACATGATTGCCGGCCCCAGCGAGATCCTGGTCATCGCCGACGGCACGACGCCGCCGGACTGGGTGGCGATGGACCTCTTCAGCCAGGCCGAGCACGACGAGTTGGCGCAGAGCATCCTGCTCAGCCCGGATGCCGCCTTCCTGGACGCCGTGCGCGCCAGCATGGAGCGCCTGCTGCCCGAACTGCCGCGCGCCGACATCGTGCGCGCCTCGCTGCGGGGCAGAGGGGCGCTCATCCACACGCGCTCGATGGAAGAGGCCTGCGAGATCAGCAACAGCATCGCGCCCGAGCACCTGGAGATCAGCGCCGCGGACCCGCAGCGCTGGGAGCCGCTGCTGCGCCATGCCGGCGCCATCTTCATGGGCGCCTACACGAGCGAAAGCCTGGGCGACTACTGCGCCGGCCCCAACCACGTGCTGCCCACGGCCGGCACGGCGCGCTTCTCGTCGCCGCTGGGCGTGTATGACTTCCAGAAGCGCACCAGCCTCATCGAGGTCAGCGAGGCCGGCGCGCAGCAACTGGGCCGCGTCGCCAGCGTGCTGGCGCACGGCGAAGGCCTGCAAGCCCACGCGCGTGCGGCAGAACTCCGATTGAAGCCCCAGGGCTGAATCGACTAGGCTGCGGCGATGCCTCTGAGTCGCCGCCATCTCCTGCTGTCCTCGGCAACTGCCCCGCTGGCCGCCCATGCCGCGGGGCGCACGCTGCGCATTCCGCACGTCTCGGCCCGCGCCGACCTGGCGAACAACTACGCGGCCGTGCTGCTGGACCAGGCGCTGGCCGCCGCGGAGGTGCCCGCCACGCTGGAGCCGACGCCGGAACTGATCCCTCAGAACCGGGCGATGCAGGAACTGGGCTGGCGCCGCGGCCGCGGCCGGCTGGACGTGGTCTGGACCATGACCTCGGTCGAGCGCGAAAAGCAGGCCCTGCCCGTGCGCGTGCCCATCTTCAAGGGCCTGTACGGCTGGCGGCTGCTGCTGGCCTTGCCGGAAGTTGCCGAGCGCCTGCGCGGCGTCAGCAACCTGGCCGAGCTGAAGCGCTTCTCCATGGTGCAGGGGCTGGATTGGCCGGACACCGGCATCCTGCAGGGCAACGGCCTCCCCGTCGTCGTCTCGCCCACCTATGAGGCCATGTTCAAGCAGGTCCGCCTGGGCCGAGCGGATGCCTTTCCGCGCTCGGTCGAGGAGGTGTGGTGGGAGCTGGAGCGCTACGGTCAGGGCCTGGTCGTCGTGCCCGACATCTGCCTGCACTACCCGGCGCCGGTCTATTACTTCGTGGCGCCGGACGATGCCGTGCTGGCCGCCGCCATCCACGTAGGCCTGCAGCGGCTGCGCGCCAGCGGCGCCTTCGACCGCCTGTTCCTGAAGCACCACGGCGAGGACCTGGCGCGCGCCAAGCTGGCGTCGCGCCGCATCATCAAGCTCAACAACCCGCTGCTGCCGCCGGACGCGCCGCTGGACAAGCCGGAACTCTGGTATCGGCCATAAAGGGTTCTTGCAACACGAAGTTCGTGCAACACGAACTTCGTGTAATCTTCGACCCATGAAGAACGTGACCGTCTCGATGGACGATGCGGTGGCCGAGTGGTCCCGGCTGGAGGCGGCGCGGCGCAACACCAGCGTCTCGCGCCTGCTGGGTGAGCTGCTGGCCGAGAAGATGCAGCACGACGACGCCTACGAGCGCGCGCTGCAGGACTGGCTGCACCGCGAGCGCAGCTGGTCGTCGGACGGCCAGCCCTATCCGGGACGGAGCACGCTTTGATGGCCGCCGATCCCGTCTTTGTCGATACCTCCGTGCTGCTGTTCAGCGAGGACGGCGCCCGCCCGGCCGAGCGCGAGCGGGTGCTGGCCTGGCTGCGCGAGCTGTGGGCCGCGCGCACGGGGCGAGTGTCGGTTCAGGTGCTGAACGACTTCTACCTGCTGGCCACGCAGCGAGTGAGCCCGCCCATGCCGCAGGGCGACGTGCGCGCCGAGGTGCGCCGCTACCAGCACTGGCGACCCTGGGCCGCTGACCAGGCCACGGTGGAGTCCGCCTGGTCGCTGGAGAGCCGCTTCGGCCTGGCCTTCGCCGACGCCCTGGTCGTGGCCAGTGCCAAGGCGCAGGGCTGCACCCGGCTGCTCAGCCTGGCCTTGCCGCACGACGCCGTCTACGACAGCGTGCAGATCCTCAACCCTCTCGTCTCCGTGCCATGACCGCACCGCTTGCCCGCGCTCTTGACCAGATCCGCCCCGACGTGCGTGCGGCCCATGCCTACGTCGTGCAGCCCAGCCACGGCCTGCTGAAGCTGGACGCGATGGAGAACCCCTACCGCCTGCCGGCCGAGCTGCAGCGCAAGCTCGGCGAGCGCCTGGCCGCCGTCGCGCTGAACCGCTACCCGGCCGAGCGAACGGCCCAGCTGGCTCGCGCGCTGGCCCGCCATGCCGGCGTGGGCGACGACGTGGGCGTCACGCTCGGCAATGGCTCGGACGAGCTGATCGGCCTGCTGACCATCGCCGTAGCCCGGCCCGGCGCCTGTGTGCTGGCGCCCGTGCCCGGCTTCGTCATGTACGAGGCGCTGGCGCGCCAGCAGCAGCTGGGCTTCATCGGCGTGCCGCTGCGCGCCGACGACTTCGAGCTGGACGAGGCGGCCATGCTGGCAGCCATCGAGAAGCACCAGCCCGCGCTGATCTACCTGGCCTACCCCAACAACCCCACCGCAACGCTGTGGGACGCCGCCGTCATCGAGCGCATCGCGCGGGCCGCGCCGGGCCTGGTGGTCATGGACGAGGCCTACCAGCCCTTCGCCAGCGCCGACAGCCTCGCGCTGATGGCCCGCCAGCCCAATGTCCTGGTCATGCGGACGATGAGCAAGTTCGGCCTGGCCGGCGTGCGCATCGGCTACCTGCTGGGGGCGGCCGAGCTGGTCGACCAGATCGAGAAGCTGCGCCCGCCCTACAACATCAGCGTGCTGAACGCCGAGGCCGCCTTCTTTGCGCTGGAGCATGCCGATGTCTACGCTGCCCAGGCCGCCGAGCTGCGCGCGCAGCGCGAGCGGCTGTTCGCGGCCTTGCAGGCGCTGCCCGGCGTCAGCCCCTGGCCCAGCCAGGGCAATATGATTCTGGCGAGGGTGCAGGACGCGGCCGCCACCTTCGCGGCGCTGAAGTCGCGCGGCGTGCTCATCAAGAACGTCTCGGCCATGCACCCGCTGCTCGCCAACTGCCTGCGCTTCACGGTCGGAACGCCCGACGAAAACACCCGCCTGCTGGCCGAACTCACGAGCTGTCTGGAATGAGCTCACCCCCTACCGGCTTCGCCGGCCCCCTTCGAGGGGGCGCTGCCAGTGGCCCGGCAAAGCCGGTTCCACGGCAGCCACTCGGAAAGACATCTGCTCAGCAAAATGACGTCCTTCTCGGATGCTTGAAATGACTGCACCTCGTATCGCCGAAGTCACCCGCAACACCCGCGAGACGCGCATCACCGTGCGCGTCAACCTGGACGGCACCGGCCAGTCCAAGCTGCACACCGGCATCGGTTTCTTCGACCACATGCTGGACCAGATCGCCCGCCACGGCCTCATCGACCTGGACATCCACTGCGAAGGCGACCTGCACATCGACGGCCATCACACCGTGGAAGACGTCGGCATCACGCTGGGCATGGCCATCGCGAAGGCCGTGGGCGACAAGGCCGGCCTGACGCGCTACGGCCACAGCTATGTGCCGCTGGACGAGGCGCTGTCGCGCGTCGTCATCGACCTGTCGGGCCGCCCGGGCCTGCACATGGACGTGAAGTTCACGGCCGGCAGCATCGGCGCCTTCGACACGCAGCTGACCTTCGAGTTCTTCCAGGGCTTTGCCAACCTGGCGCTGGCCACCGTGCACATCGACAACCTGAAGGGCCACAACGCCCACCATCAGGCCGAGACCATGTTCAAGGCCTTCGGCCGTGCGCTGCGCATGGCGACGACGCCGGACCCGCGCTCGGCCGGCGTGATCCCCTCCACCAAAGGCTCGCTCTGACATGACCAGAACCGTTGCCGTGGTGGATTACGGCATGGGCAACCTGCGCTCCGTGTCGCAGGCCGTCATCCATGCCGCCGAGGGGCAGGGCTTCGAAGTCGCCATCACCTGCGACCCCGAGGTCATCCGCGCCGCCGAGCGCGTCGTGCTGCCGGGCCAGGGCGCCATGCGCGACTGCATGGCCGAGCTGGCCGCCTCCGGCGCCAAGGAGGCCGTGCTCGAAGCCGCCGCCACCAAGCCGCTGCTGGGCGTGTGCGTCGGCATGCAGATGCTGCTGGACCACAGCGAGGAGCAGGACAC
>CAMLKW010000017.1 GCA_946480605.1 uncultured Roseateles sp.
CAAGACCCGCGGCGCCTTCACCAACGTCCGCGCGTAGGCCTGGCGCAACGCGTGCTGGTCGGGCTTTCGCGTCAGGCGTTCGACGATCAGGCCTTCCGCCTGCGGCTCGGCGGGCAGCAGGTCCACGGCCAGCTGCATCGCGTCGTCCCCGTCGGGCAGGGCCTGGTTCAGCTCGCGGGTCAGTGCCAGCGCGCGGGCGTTCTCGCCGGCGTTGATCGCCAGCCGGGCCTCGGTGTAGAGGGCGGCGGGCTTGAGCGTCCCGGTCTGCGCCTGCAGCACCGGTGACAAGGCCTGCAGCACGGCCTTGGGGTCGGGGGTGCGCTGGAACAGCCGAGTCAGCGAGACGATGAGGCCGGGCCGCTGCACGGCCGGCGCCACGCGCAGCAGCGTGGCCAGCGGCTGCGGCACCTCGGCGGGCTTGTTCATCAGCGCCAGCAGCTGCACGACGCTCTGATGGGCCTCGGCCGAGGTCGGCACCGTGTCGGCCCAGGCGCGGGCGGCCAGCAGCGCCTGGTCGCCCGCGCGTTCCTTCAGCGCGATGCCGACGACGCGCTTGAACAGCTGCTCGTCGCCGGTGCGCCGCGCGGCGTCCAGCAGCACCTGGAAGGCGATGCCGGCCTGGCCGTTGTTCAGCTCCAGCTCGCCGATCAGCAGTTGGTAGAACAGCGGCGCGTCCATCGCCGAGTTGTCGATGGGCGCGGCGGGCGTCTCCTGGGCCTGGGCGTGCAGGCCCAGCAAGAGGGCGGCGGCACAGGTGATGCGGCGGACGGGAAAGGGCATGCGGGGCAACTCCGGGGGCAGGCGCTGATTATGATTTCCGTCCCATGCCCGAGTTGCCCGAAGTCGAAGTCACGCGCCGCAGCTTTGCGAACGCCATCCAGGGAGCCCGGGTGACCGGTCTGCGCCTGGGAAAACCGCTGCGCTGGCCCCTTGGCGTGGACCCCGAGACGTTGCTCGGGACCCGCGTCGGCGAGGTGCAAAGACGGGGTAAATATTTGTGGCTGCCGCTCGACAAAGGCGATGCCGGGCTGCCCCAAATCGCCTCGCTCCCCTCGGGGGGCGGGCTGGACGTAGCTCAGCCCTTGGGGTCAGCAAGTGCAGGCGGGCTGTTGATGCACCTGGGCATGTCGGGCTCGCTGGCCTTCCTGGACGCCGTCCCGGCGGCCGGGCCGCACGACCATTTCGACCTGCACACCGACCGCGGCCTGCTGCGCCTGACCGACCCGCGCCGCTTCGGCGCCGTGGTGTGGGGCGCGGCGCTGGATGCCGACCCGGTCGCCACGCTGCTGGCCGGCCTGGGCCTGGAGCCCTTCGACGATCGCTTCGACGGCCTGCACCTGCATGCGGCGCTGAACGGCAGGCGCGTGGCCATCAAGCAGGCGCTGCTGGCGGGCGACATCGTCGTGGGCGCCGGCAACATCTACGCCTGCGAGGCGCTGTTCATGGCCGGCATCGACCCGCGCCTGCCCGCGGGCAAGCTGAGCCGCCCGCGCGCGGTCAGGCTCGCCGCCGCCGTGCGCCAGGTGCTGGGCCAGGCGCTGGAGGCCGGCGGCACCACGCTGCGCGACTTCCGCGACGCGCATGGCGTGGCCGGCAGCTTCCAGATGCAGGCCCAGGTCTACGGCCGCGAGGGCGAGGCCTGCCGGCGCTGCGGCACGGCCGTCAAGCGCATCGTGCAGGGCCAGCGCTCCACTTTTTTCTGCCCGCAATGTCAGAAGCGTTGATCGAGGATTTCGGCAAGACCGTCGTCGCCTGGCAGCGCCGGCACGGACGCAACAGCCTGCCTTGGCAGAACACGCGCGACCCCTATCGCGTGTGGCTGTCCGAGGTCATGCTGCAGCAGACCCAGGTGACGACCGTGCTGGGCTATTACGAACGCTTCCTGGCGCGCTGGCCGCGTGTGACCGACCTGGCCGCCGCGACGCTGGACGAGGTGCTGGCGCAGTGGGCGGGGCTGGGCTACTACAGCCGGGCGCGCAACCTGCACGCCTGCGCGCAGGCGGTGGCCCGGCTGCACGGTGGCGAGTTCCCGGGCAGCGCGGCGCAGCTGCAAACGCTGCCCGGCATCGGCCGCTCCACCGCGGCAGCCATCGCGGCCTTTTGCTTCGGCGAGCGCGTGGCCATCCTGGACGGCAACGTGAAGCGCGTGCTGGGCCGGGTGCTGGCCTTTGATGGCGACCTGGCCAGCAGCGCGGTCGAGAAGCGGCTGTGGAACCATGCCACGGCGCTGCTGCCCGAGCAGCATGTGGACCGCTACACGCAGGGGCTGATGGACCTGGGCGCGACCGTCTGCACGGCGCGCTCGCCCGACTGCCTGATCTGTCCGGTGCAGCCGCTGTGTGGTGGCCAGGCCCAGGGCGACCCGACGCGCTTCCCCGTCAAGACCAGGAAACTCAAGCGCGGTCGACGTGAGAGCTGGTGGCTGTGGGTGGAGAGAAACGATGGCTCTGGGGGGCAGGTCTTGCTGCAGCAGAGGCCCCACACGGGCGTATGGGCGGGGCTCTGGACCTTGCCGATGTTCGACGACGAGGCCAGCGCGCACGCGGCGCTGCCAGGTGCGCAGTTGGAGCCGCTGCCGCGCATCGAGCACGCGTTGACGCACTTCGACTGGGTGTTGCACACCTTGCGCGGCGATGGTTCTGAGGGCTTGACCCCTGGCGGCACCTGGGTGGCGCGGGAGAAACTCGCGGATTACGCGCTGCCGGCGCCGTTGAAGAAGTTGATCGAGGAGAGTTGAATGAGGGCCGATCTGAAAGGTGGCATCGAGTACGCGGTCATCACGCTGCTGATTGCCGGCCTGTGCCTGTGGTCGCTGATCAGCGGCGCCCAGGAAGAGGATCCTGCGCCCGCCGTGATGGTGCTGTCCGGGCTGGGCGTGCTGATTGCCGGTGCCATGCATTGCGTGTTCATGATGCAGTTGGTGCGCCGCACGGGCCGCCCGTTCCTGCCCTGGTTCCTGGGCATCGTGCTGCTGATGCCGCTGGGCACGGCCGTGCTGCTGGCCACGCTGCTGGGCGAGTCCGAGGCTTCTGAAAGCTGACAAAGTTGCACCATTGCCGCATTGCCTGACCCCGGCGAAAGGGGCAAAGTCTCCCGAACAACTCAGGAGACCGGCGTGGATTTCATCAAGAACCTGCGTGTGGGCGCGCGACTCGGCCTGGCATTCGTCGTCCTGCTGGGGCTGATGCTCGCAATGGCGGGCATGGGGGCCCTGCTGACCAAGTCCATCAACCGCTATGCGGAGTTCTATCCCGAGAACGTGCTGCCATCGCTGCGGCTGATCCACCAGATCGATGGTGCCATTGGCGATGCGCGGCGGCTGGAGCTGCAGCACATCATGGCCGATGACGACAAGGAGAAAAAGACGTCGTCGGCGCGCATCGCCCAGGCGCGCGCGGAGCTCAGCAAGGGGCTCAAGGACTACGAGGCGCTGGTTGCCGATGCCGAAGACCGTGCGCTGCTGAAGAAGGTCAGCGAAGGGCTGGCCGCCTATCTGGCTCATCAGGACAAGGTGCTGAAGGCCTCTGACGAGAGCGGTGCCGACCCCACGCAGGCGACGGCGGCCCGGGAGATGTCGCTGGGGGCTGTGCGCACTGTCTTCTTACCGTTGCGGGATGCAGTCTCCAACTGGTGGGCGTACAACGAGAAGCTGGCCGCGCAGGCTACCAGCTCGGCGGAGGCGGCCTACCAGCGCGTGCTGGTGATCTTCGGCATCGCGTCCGTCGTCGCGTTGGTCCTCGGGGTCTTCGCGGCGCTGACCATCACGCGCTCCATCACTGCACCGCTGCAGCGCGCATCGGAAGCGGTCAAGGCGGTGGCCGGTGGCGACCTGACCTTGAGGCTGCAAAGCAGCTCGCGCGACGAGCTGGGCCAGTTGCTGAGCAGCCTGGACGAGATGACGCAGAACCTCGCGCGCATGGTGTCCGGTGTGCGCCAGGGCTGCGAGCAGATCAATGTCGCGTCGGCCGAGATCGCGCAGGGCAATGCCGACCTGTCGGCACGCACGGAGAGCCAGGCGTCCAGCTTGGAAGAGACTGCGGCGTCCGTGGAGCAGATGGCCGCGCAGATCAAGGCCAATGCCGACAATGCGCGCCAGGCCGACCAGCTGGCCAACCATGCGTCGGAGACGGCCAAGGCCGGCGGCGACGCGGTGGGCGAGGTGGTGGCCACGATGGATGCGATCTCGCAGGCCAGCCGCAAGATCAACGACATCATCGGCACCATCGATGGCATCGCGTTCCAGACCAACATCCTGGCGCTGAACGCGGCCGTCGAGGCCGCCCGTGCCGGTGAGCAGGGGCGCGGCTTCGCGGTCGTGGCCGGCGAGGTGCGGCTGCTGGCGCAGCGCAGCGCCGAGGCGGCCAAGGAAATCAAGAGCCTCATCGGCGACAGCGTCACCAAGGTCGAGAGTGGCAGCGCCCAGGTGCTGTCGGCGCGCGACACCATCGTGCAGATGGTCAACGAGGTGCGCAAGGTGACCGACCTGGTGGGCGAGATCACGGTCTCCAGCCGCGAGCAGAGCGAGGGCGTGGGCCAGATCAACGCCGCCGTCAGCCAGCTGGACCAGGCCACCCAGCAGAACGCCGCCCTCGTCGAGCAGACCGCCGCGGCGGCCGAGAGCATGCGCCAGCAAAGCAGCAAGCTGAACGAGGCGGTGGCGGCCTTCCGGGTGGATGGCGGTGCGGCGGCGCCCATGCGCAGCGCGCCCAAGTCGGCGCCAAGACCGGCGCCCATGCCGGCCGCGTCGCCCAGGCCGCCGGCCGCGAAACCCCTGCCCAAGCCGGCAGCGAAGCCGGCCGTGAAGGCGGTGGCGACGCCGCCGCCCGCACCGGTCGCGCCGCCCAAGCCGGCGGCGCCTGCGCCCAGCGCGTCTGAAGGCGACTGGGAAACTTTCTAGAACAGCCCGGCCAAGCGCCGCACGGCGTCCTCGGCCTGCGCGCGGTCGGGGCGCTGGTCGTCGCGGCCGAAGTCCTGGCGGCTCATCGTCGCAATCAGCAGGCCGTCGCGCCGCGGCAGCGCGGCGATGCCGTGGCCGCGGTAGATCAGCGCGTAGTCCACCTCGGGCTGCGGGATCAGGTGCGCCGTCTGGCCACGCACGGGCGTCAGGCTGGTGTCGCGCAGCAAGGTGCGCGCGCCGTCGCCCGTGCAGTTGACGACCACCGTCTCCGGCAACCGGGCGAAGTCGCGCGCGGAACGCAGCTCACGCTGCACCAGCCGGCCGCCGTCGCGCGCGAAGTCGTCCAGCAGCAGGCGCTGGTAGGCCGGGATGTTGAACACCAGCTGCGTGAAGCGGCGCGCGTGCGGTGCGCGGAAAGGGTGGTCGCTGCCGGCCAGCGCCAGGCCGCGCGGCCGCAGGTCGGCCACGCGCGGTGCGATGTCGGGATAGTCGGGCTCGCCGTCGTAGGGACTGGGCACGGGGCGGTCGAAGCCCTCGTCGCCGACGACGTAGCCGTCATGCCATTCGACCGGGCCGGACGGCAGGCCCAGGTAGCTCTGGTGCACCTTGAACGAGTCGCGCGCCATCGCTTCCCAGTCGGCGGTCCAGGCGTCGGTGGCGAACTCGCTCGTGACGATGCGCGACTCGGGCGTCCACAGGCCGGTGGCGGCCGACGAGTGCACGCGGGGCGGCCTGTCCTTGGCGTAGACGGTGACGCGGTAGCCCGCCTGCTGCGCCCAGCGTGCGGTCGTCAGGCCGATGGCGCCGGCGCCCACGACGGCCAGGCGTTGCCCCGGCTGCACTCCCGTGGCGCGCACCTGCTCCAGCGCGCGCTGCGCCGAGCCCCAGGACAGCGACCAGCCGCCGCCACCGTGGCCGTAGTGATGGACCACGGTCTTGCCGTGCAGCCGCTGCGTCTCGAGGCGCGGCCCGCGGGCGCGGAACGGGCGAATGCCCACCGTGATGTCGATGATGCGGTCCACGTCCAGCCGCATCGCAGCGGGTGTGCGTGGTGGCGCGAAGTCCAGCGACCAAGCGGGCAGGGCGAGGCCCGCGGCGCCAGCCGCGAGCAGAAGACGGCGCTGCAAACTTGCGGGCCGAGCGCCGGGCCGCTCCCAAGCCGGCCCGCTCTGGCGATGTGCTTGCGGCTCAATGCCGCAAGCATCGCCGTCCCCGCGGGGGACCGGCCGGACGCGCCCGCGTTCAGCAGGGCGAGGTTGGACGAGGGGCTTCATGGTTGCTGGCGCGCCAGCGACTTGCGGATCAACGCCGCATCGCGCAGCCGGTTGGCCGAGCCGTCGGCGTCCAGCAGCACCACGGTGATGGGGCGCTTGCCGTTCAGGATGCGCATGGCCAGGCAGCGGCCGGCCTCCTCGGTGTAGCCGGTCTTGGAGACGCGGATGTTCCAGCCTTTGCTGCCCACCAGCCGGTTGGTGTTGCGCAGTTCGCGTGGGCGGCCGTCCACCGTGGCCTTGGACTTCTTCGCGCTGGTGATGCGCTCGATCTCGCGATAGCGCGCCGCGGCCGCCGTGATGACGGCCATCTCCTTGGCCGTGGAGGTGTTGTCCGGCGACAGCCCGGTGGCCTCGGCGATGCGCGTCTGCGTCAGGCCCAGCGCGCGCACCTTGGCGTTGACGGCCTTCACGAAGCCGGCCTCGCCGCCGGGGAAGCTGCGGGCCAGCGCGGATGCCGCACGGTTCTCGGACACCAGCAGCGCCATCTCCAGCGCCGTCTGGCGCGTCATCTGCGTGCCGACCCGCACGCGGGAGCGGCTGTGCTTCAGCGTGTCCACGTCGTCGCCGGTGATGCGCAGCTTCTCGTCGGGGTCCAGCTTGGCGTCCAGCACGACCATCGCGGTCAGCAGCTTGGTCAGCGATGCGATGGGCACGACGGCGTCGGCGTCGCGCGCCATCAACACCTCGCCGGTCGCGTCGTCGATGACGGCCACATGCTTGGCATTGACGGGCAGCTTCAGCTGCTGGGCCGGCGGCGTCTTGGCCTGCGGCGCAACGGCTTGAGGGGCCGGCGCCGGAGCATCGGCCGGCGGCGCGGGGCTCTTGGCCTGCACGACGAAGCTGGTCGCCGCGATCAGCAGCGCTGGCAATGCCAGCTTCCAGCCGGTGGCCTGCGGGCGGGGCGCCAGCAGGCGCTCGATGCGGCCCAGCAGGTTGCCGCCGCGGGCGGCCAGCGCGATGGCGGGTGCGCTGCGGGGCGCGTCAAGCTCCGCCAGTTCGTGCAGTGCCAGCGCGAGGCGGCGTGCGTTGCCCGGCAGCTCGGCCGAGATCTCGTCGGCCACCAGTTCGCGCTCGGCGCGCATGCGGGCCGACAGCCACCAGATGACCGGGTGGAAGAACAGCAAGGCCTCGACGGCGCTCTGCAGCAGGTTGGCGGCGTAGTCCCAGCGGCGCACATGGGCCAGTTCATGGGCCAGCAGCGCTTCAATGAGGTCGACGGGCAGGCGGGTCAGCAGCGCGGCGGGCATCAGCACGCAAGGCTTCAGTGTGCCCAGCGCAATGGGGCCGTCCAGCTCGGGCAGCAGGCGCAGGCTGACGCTGCGGCGCAGGCCCAGTCGGAGGGCGAGGGCGTCCAGCCGCGTCTGCCACTCGGCCGGTGCCGGCGTCGAGCGGCGCCGCGCGCGGCCCACCCAGGCCAGGCCCAGCGCCAGCCGCGCCAGCATCAGCGCCGTGCCCAGCGCCCACGCGGTGACGAGGGCCGGCATCTGCTCCAGCAGCGGCGGCACCTCGCCGGCGAACTCGGCGTCGGTGGGCGACAGGTCCAGGCATTGCGCCAGCGGCAGGCCCAGGCAGGCCAGCAGGCTGGCCGCGCAGACGGCATAGCGCCAGCGCGCCGGCGCGCCGCGCAGCACGGCCAGCAGCAGCGCGGCGACCGCGCCCACGACCGCGCCCTGCCAGACAAAGTTCACCAGGGCCAGGCCCCAGGTGGTCATCGCGATGTCCAGGCTCATGGCTGGTCTCCGTTCCTGGCCAGCAGTTGGCGGATCTCGGCGCGTTCCTTCGCGCTGACGTGGTTCTTCAGGGCGGCCAGCACCAGCGCCTTGCCGGAGCCGGCGAAGGCCTTGGCGATGAAGTCCTTGACGAGCGACTGCTGCAGCTTGTCCTGGGCGTGCACCGGGGCGTACAGCTGCGGGCGCCGGCTTTCATCGCGGTTCAGCAGGCCCTTGCCGTGCATGACCTGCAGCTGGCGCAGCACGGTGGCGTAGGTGGCGTCGGGCCGCTCGGCCAGCACCGCTTCGTGCACGGTCTTGGCATCGGCCGGCCCCAGGCGCCACAGCACCTGCAGCAGGTCCAGTTCGGCCGCCGTGGGCCGTGAGGTGGGGGAGGTCATGAGTTCAGAATAATCGTTCTAGAACTCTTTGTCTAGAACGATTATTCTGAATTTTCAGCGAGCGTCCAGCTCGCGGTGGCGCTTCAGCACGTGGCCGTGGTGGCTGAACTGGCGCGCCAGCATCTCGACCAGGTAGACCGAGCGGTGCTGGCCACCCGTGCAGCCGATGGCCACGGTCAGGTAGCTGCGCTGGTCGGCCGCGAAGTTGGGCAGCCAGCGCGACAGGAAGCCGGCGATCTGGCCCATCATCATCTCCACCTCCGGCTGGGCCGCCAGATAGGCCGCCACCGGCGCGTCGCGGCCGGTCAGCGGGCGCAGTTCGCGGTCGTAGTAGGGGTTGGGCAGCACGCGCACGTCGAACACGAAATCCGCGTCGCTGGGCACGCCGTGCTTGAACGCGAAGCTCTCGAACACCAGCGTCAGCCGGTTGCCGGCGTTGGGCCCCACCAGGTCGCCCAGCCAGGCGCGCAGCTGGGCCGGGCGCAGCTGGCTGGTGTCGATGACGGTGGACTCGGCCTTCAGCCCGCCCAGCAGCTCGCGCTCCAGCTTGATGGCGTCCAGCAGCAGGCGGTGGTTGTCGTCCGCGCCTTCGCCGGCCTCGCGGGCGCTGCGCAGCGGGTGGGGGCGGCGGGTCTCGGAGAAGCGCCGCATCAGCGCCTCGTTGTTGGCGTCCAGGAACACCGAGCGCACCGCCACGCCGCGCGCGCGCAGTTCCTTCACCAGCGGCAGCAGCAGCGGCAGCGAGCTGGCCGAGCGCACGTCCACCGCGATGGCCACGCGGCGTTCGCCGCGCTGCTGCTCCAGCTTCAGGAAGTCCAGCAGCAGCTCGGCCGGCAGGTTGTCCACGCAGAAGTAGCCGGCGTCCTCCAGCGCATGCATGGCGACCGACTTGCCGCCGCCGGACATGCCGGTCAGCAGCACCACGTCGCCCATCAGCTCGGTGTCGATGCTCATGACTTGGCCTTCTTCCTGGTGCCGGCGGTCGAGGCGGCCAGCATCTCCTCGGCATGCGCCAGGCTGGTGGACGACAGCCGCTCGCCGCCCAGCATGCGCGCGATCTCGGCCACACGGGCCTCGCCGGCCACGGGGCTGACGGAGCTGACCGTGCTGCCGCCCTGCAGCGCCTTGGCGACGACCAGATGCCGGTCGGCGCAGGCGGCCACCTGCGGCAGGTGGGTGACGGCCATGACTTGCCGTTCGCGCCCCAGCTGCTTCATCAGCCGGCCCACCGTCTCGGCCACGGCGCCGCCTATGCCCACGTCGATCTCGTCGAAGATCAGCGTGCCCGGCGCGTTGCCCGTCGCGGCCTGGCTGGTCGTCACGGCGATGGCCAGCGCAATGCGCGACAGCTCGCCGCCCGAGGCCACCTTGCCCAGCGGTCGCGGCGTGCTGCCGGCATGGCCGGCGACGAGGAACTCGGCGGACTCGGCGCCCCAGCTCTGCGGGCCGTCGGTGGGCGGCAGCGCAATGTCGAAGCGGCCACCGGCCATGCCCAGCTGCTGCATCGCGGCGGTGACGGCCGCGGCCAGCTCGGGGGCGGCCTTGTGGCGCAGCCGGGTGGCGGCGGCGGCCTGCTTGTCGAAGGCCGCGCGCGCGGCGGCCAGCGCGGCCTCCAGCTGGGCGGGGTCGCTGGCGGCATCCAGCGCGGCCAGTTCGGCCCGCCATTGCGCCAGCAGCCCGGGCAGCTCCTGCGGCTGGCGGCGGTAGCGGCGCGCCAGCGTCAGCCAGGCGGAAACGCGCTCGTCCAGCTCGGCCAGGCGGGCGGGGTCCAGGTCGGTCTTGTGCAGGTAGGCGGCCAGCGTGTGGCTGGCATCCTGCAGCTGGGCCTGCACGTCGCGCAGCGCCTGCACGGCGGGCAGCAGGCGGGCATCGTGCTCCAGCACGCGCTCCAGCTGGTCCAGTGCCTGGGCGGTCAGCGACTGCGCGCTGGGCTCGGCCTCGTCCAGGCCGTCGAGCGCCAACTTGGCCGCATCCAGCAGCGACTGGCCGTGCGACAGCCGCTCGTGCTCGGCGTTCAGCTCGTCCCACTCGCCCTCCGCCGGCGCCAGGCCGTCCAGCTCGCCGATCTGCCAGGCCAGGCGCTCGCGTTCGCGCTGTGCATCGGCCTGCAGGCCACGGGCCTTGTCCAGCGCCTCGGCAGCCTGCTTCCAGGCGGCATGGGCGCGGGCCAGCGGCGCGGCGTCCAGGCCGGCAAAACCGTCCAGCAGCTCGCGCACGGCGGCCGGCCGGGTCAGGCCTTGCCAGGCGTGCTGGCCGTGGATGTCCAGCAGGTGGTCGGCCAGCTCGCGCAGCTGCGTCAGCGTTGCGGCGCCGCCGTTGATCCAGGCGCGGCTCTTGCCGGCGGCGTCGATGACGCGGCGCAGCAGCAGTGTGTCGTCAGTGTCGAAGCCGGCTTCGTCCAGCCAGGCGCGCAACTGTGCGGGCGTGTCGAACTCCGCGCAGATCTCGGCCTTGGCCGCGCCCTCGCGCACGACACCCGCGTCGCCGCGGCCGCCCAGCGCCAGTTGCAGCGCATCGATGAGGATGGACTTGCCCGCGCCGGTCTCGCCGGTCAGCACGGCGAAGCCGGTCTCGAAGTCGAGCTCCAGCGCGGGGACGATGACGAAATCCTTGAGACTGAGGTGCCGCAGCATGGTGGGTTGGGGCCTACAGATACCAGCGGAGCTTGCGACGCAGCGTCGCGTAATAGCTCCAGCCCTTGGGGTGCAGAAAGCGCACCTGATGCTGGCTGCGCCGCACGGTGATGGTGTCGCCGTGCAGCAGGCTGGCCAGGCTCTGCATGTCGAAGCTCACCGACGCGTCGCGCCCGGCGACGATCTCCAGCCGCACCTCGCCGCTGTCGGGCAGCACGATGGGGCGGTTGGACAAGGTGTGCGGCGCGATGGGCGCCAGCAGCCAGCCGGCGATGCTGGGATGCATGATGGGCCCGCCGGCCGACAGCGAGTAGGCCGTGGAGCCGGTCGGCGACGCGACGATGAGGCCGTCGGCGCGCATGTTGGCGACGAACTGCTCGCCCACCGACACCTTCAGCTCCACCATGCCCGCCGTGCCGCCGCGGCTGACGACGACGTCGTTCAGCGCCAGGCCCGAGAAGATGGACTCGCCGTCGCGCAGCACCGCGCCTTCCAGCATCGCGCGCGACTCCATCTCGTGGTCGCCGGCCAGCACGGGCGCGAGCGCTTCGCGCCAGCGTTCGATGGGAATGTCGGTGATGAAGCCGAGACGCCCCTGGTTGATGCCCAGCAGCGGCACGCCGTGGCGAGCCATCTCGCGCGCAAAGCCCAGCATGGTGCCGTCGCCGCCGACGACGACGGCCAGGTCGCATGCCTTGCCCAGTTCGTCGTGGGAGAGGGCGTCGTAGTCCGTCAGTCCGGTGTTGAGCGCCGTGTCGGCTTCGAGCGAGACGTCCAGCCCGTGGTTGCACAAAAACTGGGCAATCTCCTCCAGCACCGGCCGTATGCCAGGCGCCTGATGTTTGCCCACGATGGCGACATGTCTGAAGCGCTCGGCCATGCGGCAAATTACACCACAGGGGTTTCGCCCGTCCGGGAGATCCCGGGCGTGTTTCTAGAATGGGCGCCATGCTCGACGAGCGCTCCAAATCCCTGCTGAAAACCCTGGTCGAACGCTACATCGCGGACGGCCAGCCCGTGGGCTCGCGCACGCTGTCCAAGGCCTCGGGCCTGGAACTCAGCCCCGCGACCATCCGCAACGTGATGGCCGACCTGGAAGAGCTGGGCCTGATCGCCAGCCCGCACACCAGCGCCGGCCGCATCCCGACACCGCGCGGCTACCGCCTGTTCGTGGACACCATGCTGACGGCCCAGCCCGGCCTCATCGGTGTCGAGACGACGCAGCTGCAGCCCGACCAGCCGCAGCGCGTCATCGCCAGCGCAGCGCAGATGCTGTCCAACCTGTCCAGCTTCGTCGGCGTCGTCACGGCGCCCAAGAAGCCCAGCGTGTTCCACCACATCGAGTTCCTGCGCCTGGGCGAGCGGCGCGTGCTGGTCATCCTCGTGTCGCCCGACGGCGACGTGCAGAACCGCGTCGTCTTCACGCCGCAGGACCTCAGCCAGAGCGAACTGGCCGAGGCCAGCAACCGCCTGAACGCCGGCTATGCGGGCCTGACGCTGGAGGCCGTGCGCGAGCGCCTGCGCCACGAGGTGGATGCGCTGCGCGGCGAGATCGCGGGCCTGATGAGCGCCGCCGTGCAGGTCGGCACCGAGGCCATGGCCCAGCAGGACGAGCAGGTGGTCGTCTCCGGCGAGCGCAACCTGCTGACCGTGCAGGACTTCAGCCACGACATGGGCTCGCTGCGTCGGCTGTTCGACCTGTTCGAGCAGAAGACCCAGCTGATGCGCCTGCTGGACAACTCCAGCCGCGCCGAGGGCGTGCGCATCTACATCGGCGGCGAGAGCCAGGTCGTGCCCTACGAGGAGCTGTCCATCGTCAGCGCACCCTACGAGGTGGACGGCCAGGTGGTGGGCACGCTGGGCGTCATCGGCCCCACGCGCATGGCCTACGACCGCATGATCCAGATCGTGGACATCACCTCGCGCATGGTGGGGCAGGCGCTTTCGCAGCGGTGAGGCTGGGCTGACTAGAATGCGCGCCTCCCGGCCGGCCAGCGTCGTGTCGGGACGCACGCAAGAGTTGTTGTATTCGTGGGCCGTTAGCTCAGTTGGTCAGAGCAGAGGACTCATAGCGAAAGTTGTGCACCGGGTGGCGAAAGCGCCCGAGTGAATGGCGTCAAAGTCGGTGAAACCTGACGGCCCGCAAGGGCGCAAGGCAATGCCGAGCCAAGCCCCGTTTCGGTGGGGAAGGTGTAGAGACTAGACGGCGCCCGCCTACCGGCTTCCATGGCCCATGGCGAAGGCATAGTCCAGGGAGTCCAGAAATGGGCACAAACCGGAATCCTTTGGTCGCAGGTTCAAGTCCTGCACGGCCTACCACCGACGACAACACCGTGCCGCGACGGCCTTCAGGCCGACCGCTCGCCCACCGGCAGCCACGCCGCCAGCAGCCCATGCAAATCCTCAGGCGCCAGCGGCTTGCGCAGCACCAGCAGGCCGTCTTCCTCGGCCTGGCGCAGTTCCGGTGAATCGAACTCGCCGCTGACCATGGCGCCGCTGGCCGCTGGCCGCGGGGAAGCGTTCCAGCAGCGCCTTCAGGATGTCCACGCCGTTCTCGCCGGAGCGCAGGCGCTGGTCGCACAGGATGGCGTCGGGCACGAAGCCGGCCTCCAGCAGCGCCAGCGCCTCGGCCGCGTGGCTGGCGTAGCGGCCGTCTATGCCCCAGCCGGCAAACAGCGCGCGCCAGGCGAACAGCACCTGAGGGTCGTCGTCCAGCACCAGGCAGCGGCCCGCCAGCGGCTGCATGGCGGGTTGAACGCCTGTCATGTCGAACGGCGCCGGTCGCCGGTCGGCCGGGGCGGGCCGGGCGGCGATGTCGGATGGCGGCAGCTGCAGCCAGAACACCGAGCCACGGCCCAGTTGCGAGCGCAGGCCCACCTGGGCCTGCAGCAGCGCGGCGCAGCGCTGCACCACGGCCAGGCCCAGGCCATGGCCGGCGTTGTCCACACGCCAGGCATGCTGGCTGCGGAAGTAGGGCGAGAAGACGTGCGCCGTGTCGCCCTCGGCGATGCCGGCACCGGTGTCCAGCACCACCAGCCGCCAGCCGCCCTGGCGGCGCCGCAGCGCCAGCAGCACGCCGCCGCGCTCGGTGTAGCGCACGGCGTTGTGCACGAGGTTGTTCAGCGCCTGGCGCAGCAGTACCGGGTCGGCGCGAACCCAGGCGGCGGCGGGCGGCCGGTGCACGCGCAGCGCAATGCCGCGCAGTGCGGCCTGGCTGCGGAACAGCGCGACCACATCTTCGACCAGTGCGTGCAGGTCCACCCACGCGTCCTGCGGCTGCAGCGCGCCGGACTCCATGCGCGTCAGGTCCAGCAGCGAGGTGAACATCTGGCTCATGGAGGCCATGCCGTGCTTGAGTTCGCCGATCAGCGGCTGCAGCGCGGCATCGCGGTTGCGCTGCGACAAGGCCTCGGTCAGCAGGCTCATCGCGTGCAGCGGCTGGCGCAGGTCGTGGCTGGCGGTGGACAGGAAGCGATTCTTCTCCTGCAGTGCCCACTGGGCCTGCTGCTGGGCCTGCTCCAGCCGCTCGATGAGGCGCTGGCTGCGCACCTCCAGCCGCAGGTGGTCCACGAAGAAGCGGTGCGCGTCCAGCGCGTCGCGCATCACCGACAGCGCGAACAGCAGGCTCAGCGGCAGCAGGTAGGGCCAATGCTGCGGGAAGGCCCAGGGCGTCAGCGCCACGCAGGCCAGCCAGCCCGCCGAGAAGAAGCGCCAGAACACGCTGAGGCTGGCGTTCTGCCGCGACGCGTTGGCGGCCGTCACGGCGGCCAGCACCAGGTGCAGCAGCAGCTGGATCTCATAGGGCGTCCGGCCGGCGGTCAGCAGCACGCCAACGGTCAGCGCCAGCCCATGGGCCAGGCCCAGCGCCTCGATGCGCGGCTGCCAGCTCGCCAGCAGCTTGGCGGCGTCGCCGGCCTGGCGCTGGGCCTGGAAGCGCGCCTGCCAGCGCCGCGCCGCCAGTGCGAACAGCGCCAGCCCCAGCGCCCAGCCGGCCAGCGACCAGGCCTGGCTGGACCCGGCCTGCGCGGCGGCCAGCGCCGCGGCAACCAGCGGCATGCGCGACAGGCCGTAGCAGTGCCGGGCGAAGGTCAGCTCCAGCAACTGCAGCTGGGTGGCGGCGGACAGGTCGTCCGCCGGGGCCGGGCGCAGCGTCGCCGCCAGCCGGCGCAGCCGGTCGCGCCAGCCCATGCCTACAGCACCAGCCGGCGCCCGCGCAGCCGGGCCAGCGCTTCCAGCCGGGTGCGCACGCCCAGCCGGGCGAGGATGGCGGTGAGGTGCTCCTTCACCGTGCTTTCGGACAGACCCAGGTTCAGCGCGATGCGCTTGTTGGGCTGGCCCTTCAGCACCATCTCCAGGATCTCGCCCTGGCGGCGGGTCAGGCCCAGCTCGTCGGGCGTCACGGCCCAGTCGCGGCTGCCGGGCGCGGCGGGCGCCGCCTGCGGGGCCGGGGTGAACCAGTCGCCACCGCCCAGCACCGCGTCGAAGGCCTCGCGGAACTGCTCCGGCGGGCATTGCTTGTGCACGAAGCCCTGGGCGCCGGCCGCGCGGGCGCGCTGCTGCACCTGCGGGTCGTCGTCGCCGCTGATGGCCAGCCAGGGGCAGTCCAGGCCGGCGGCGCGCCAGGCCTGCATGGAGGTCAGGCTGTTGGCATCGGCCAGCCAGACGTCGGCCACCAGGATGGCCGGGGCCGGCGGTTCGCCCAGCAGGCGCGCGAGCTGGGCGCCGCTGTGCACGCAGCGCACCTGCAGCTCGGGGTGCACCGCCTGCAGAAACTGGGCGATGCCGCTGGCGACCATGGGGTGGTCGTCGAGAACGATGGCGGTGCGGGAGTCCGGCATGGTGGGGTGGAGCGGGCGCGGCAGGGAGTGGACCACAGCACCATGGCATGCGGGCGCGGGGCCGGCAACCCGACTTCAGTCGGGATGCGCAAGGCGGGCGTCATCCCTATCGTGCCGACCCATTCCGCACCGATGCCGCCGACCGCCATGAATGCATCCACCCGCCTGCTCCTCGTCCCCGTTCTCAGCCTGGCCTCGGCCACCGTGCTGGTGGCCCAGCCGCCGGCCGGCGACGTGCAGCGCCGCCAGCTCAGCATCGAGGTGCTGGTGCAGGGCGAGGAGTCCTGGCAGCACAACGGCAGCTGGGAGAAAGGGCAGATCCGCCAGCGCTTCGCCGTGACGACCACGCTGCACTCGGACGGCGGCCGCAGCGCGGTCAATCCGCTGGACCCGCGCTCCACCGAGGCCGCTCAGCAGCGTGGCCAGGCCGTGCGCGACGCCGCCGCCGCGGCCCAGCGCCGCCAGGCCCTGGACGCCGGCATCCGGATGCCCAGCGCCGAGGCGCAGCAGCAGATGAATGCCGCCATCGCCCGCGCGTACCAGAAGTGCGCGGGCAACGAGGCCTGCATCCGCGACGCGGTGATGGCCGCCGCGCCGCAGCTGATGGTGCCGCCGCCCGGCATCGGCATGGTGCCGGGCGTCGAGCTGTCGGCGCCGGCCGGCGTGGCCGAGGCGGACGAGATCTACCAGCCCTGGCTCGTCGAAGACGGCTGCCCCGGCAGCTTCACCGCCCATCGCGACGACGCCAGCCAGGGCCAGCTGGCCGATGTCGGCGCGCCGCGGGCGCGTCAGGCGCGCGTGCAGCTCGACGAGGGCGGCGCCCGCGCGGGCCTGTGCAGCGGCTATGCGATGACCTTGGTGGACACCCGTGCGCAGCGGCTGTTCCTGGAGCGCTTTGCCATGCCTGCGTTGCGGGCGCGGCGCACGTCCACCGGCGTGCAGGGCGAACAGACGGTGGAGGCCATGCCGCCCGAGATCCGCCAGTGGGTGAACGCGCAGCTGCGCGGCCTGCCCCTGTCGGGCCAGCGCAGCGCCACGCTGGACCTGACCCAGCCCATCGTCGTGGCGCCCACGAAGAACTACACCGGTCGCGCCACCGTCACGCTGAAGTGGCGCTTCGCCTGACGCGCCGCCCCCCCTCCAACCCTTTCCCACTCCCACCCTCGCACCATGAAGAAGACATCCGCCCTCGCCCTCGCCACCCTGCTGCTGTCCGCCGCCGCACAGGCCGCCACCAGCAGCTTCGACCACGACATGGAGGGCTGGACCGCCGTGGGCGACAGCGAGGGCCCGCTGCGCTGGTCGGCCGCCGGCGGCAAGCCGGGTGGCCACGTGCTGATCGACGACCAGACGCTGGGCGGCATCACCTACTTCGTGGCGCCCCAGGCTTTCCTGGGCGATCAGTCGGCCGCGTTCGGCACGCTGCTCAGCTTCGACCTGATGCAGACCTACAGCGGCCGGCCCAACCAGGTGAACCACCCCGACGTGATGTTGCAGGGTGCAGGCCTGACGCTGGTCTACGACACCGCCACCAACCCGGCCAACGGCTCCTGGTCGTCCTATGCCGTGCCGCTGCAGGCCGGCGGCTGGCGGCTGAATTCGCTGACCGGCGCGCTGGCCAGCGACGCCCAGGTGCGCTCCGTGCTGTCGCAGCTGACGGCGCTGAAGATCCGCGCCGAGTTCCAGTCGGGCAGCGACGTCGGCCACCTGGACAACGTCAGCATGGTGCCGGAGCCCACGTCCACGGCACTGTTCGGCGCCGGGCTGCTGGCGATGCTGGGCTGGCTGCAACGGCGCCGCGGCGGCCGTTCGGCCGACGCCGCGGCCTGAGGGCCGGCGGCGCAACGGCTGACCTTCGGCAGGGGTTTGGCCGGGGCCGGATACTCGCCGGCCTCACCAAGGAGACCTTGCCCATGAAGAACTGGTTCATCGCCTCGCTCGGCCTTGCCGCCGCCCTCAGCGCCCAGGCCCAGGCCGTCGACCCGCTGAAGGCCGCCGTCGCGGCCGAGCATCGCGCGGTCGGCAACGTTGCCCGCGACGTCTGGCGCCACCCCTACGAGACGCTGTCCTTCTTTGGCATCAAGCCCACCGACACCGTGGTGGAACTGGCGCCGGGCGGCGGCTGGTACACCGAGATCCTGGCGCCCTATCTGCGCGACAAGGGCCAGCTCTACGCGGCCGCCGGCAGCAGCGCGCGCTTCAAGGCCAAGATGGATTCGATGGGGATCTACGGCAAGGTCACCATCACCGCCTTCGACCCGGCCAAGGGGCAGCTGGACATCGCCCCGCCGGGCAGCGCCGATGCGGTGCTGACCTTCCGCAACGTCCACAACTGGATGAGCAGCGGCTCGGCCCAGGCCGTGTTCGATGCCGCCTTCAAGGCGCTGAAGCCCGGTGGCGTGCTGGGTGTGGAGGAGCACCGCCTGCCCGCGTCGCGCCCCCAGGACCCCAAGGCAGCGTCCGGCTACGTGCAGGAGGCCGTGGTCATCAAGTTCGCCGAAGCCGCCGGTTTCAAGCTGGCGGGCAAGAGCGAGGTCAATGCCAACCCCAGGGACACGGCCGACCATCCCGAAGGCGTCTGGACCCTGCCGCCGACCTACGCGCTCAAGGACAAGGACCGCGCCAAGTACCAGGCCATCGGCGAGAGCGACCGCATGACGCTGAAGTTCGTCAAGCCTTGATGAGGGCCGAGCGCGGGGCCGCTCCCGAGCCGGCCCGCGTCCCCTGGGGGGACCGCACGGTGTACCGGGCGTGCGAGGGATCGACATGATCCAGCATGCGGTGATCGGCTTCGGCCGGCTGGCCCAGGCCCTGGTGCCTGCGCTGCGTGCGGCGGGCGAGCGTGTCATCGTCGGCCGCCGCACGCCGGGCGACGGCGAGTTCACGCCCGCCGCTGCCGCGGCCCGGGCCGACTGGGTCTGGCTGACCGTGCCCGACGACCACGTCGCCGCCACGGCCGCCGCACTGCCGTGGCGGCCAGGACAGTTGGCCCTGCACTGCAGCGGCGCGACGCCGCTGGCCGCGCTGGCCGCCGCGCCGGCCGCGGCGGGTTTTCATCCACTGAAGCTGCTGGCGGGCGACGCCGGCCTGGCGGGTGCGCACGTGGGCATCGAGGCCGACGCGGCCCAGCTCCCCGCGTTGCAGGCGCTGGCGCTGCGGCTGGCGCTGTTGCCGTTGGCGCTGCCGTCGCCGATGTCCTCCCAGGCCCGCGCGGCCTATCACGCGGCGGCCAACCTGGCCGCCAGCGGCGTGCTGGCGGTGCTGGCCGAGGCGCAATCGCTGTGGGCCGCAGCCGGCCTGGCGGGCGATGCGCTGCCCGCGCTGCTGCCGCTGACCCGCGGCGCGCTGGACACGGCCGCCGCGCGTGGCCTGGCCGGCGCCGTGTCCGGCCCCGTCGCCCGCGGCGATGTCGGCGTGCTGGCCCGGCATCTGGACGCGCTGTCCGGCGCCGGGCTGGAGGCCGACCTGCTGCTGGCGCTGGGCCGCCGCCAACTGGCGCTGGCCGAGGCCGCGGGGCGGCTGGACGTGGCACAGGTCACGGTGCTGCGTGCGCTGCTGGCGCCGCGTTGACGGGCATCCGGCGCGCTGTCGGGCTTGGCGTGACATAGGCCTCGCGCCGGCCTGCCGGCGGCACGCGCGCCGCCGGCATGGCCTCCTAAACTGCTGCCCAGCCGGCGACGGCGCCAGCCGCAGTTCAAGGGAGTTCGAATGTCAGACGCGTCAATCCAGACCCAGATCAAGGCCGACGCAGCCCAGGTGTTGAAGGGCGTTGCCGAAGAGCTGCCTGACGCGCGCGAGCGCCTGGCCTATGTGCGCAGCATGACCGAGCAGGCCGCCACCAAGGTGCTGAACCTGGTCGAGGCCGCGCAGGAGGACGCCGAGGCCGTGCGCAAGAAGGGCCGCGAGCTGTCCGACGCGCTGAACCGCCTGGCGCTGTCCAGCAACATCAGCCAGGAGCGCGCCCGCGCGCTGATGAAGCTGTGCGCCGCCTATGCAGCCGACGCCGCCAGCTTTGCGGCGCGCGAGAAGTCGCTGCACACCGAGATCATGATGTCGCAGGACTTCCAGGATCTCTCCGGCCAGGTCATCAACAAGGTCAGCAAGATGATGGAGCGCGCCGAGCCGCCGCTCAACGACTTGATCGCGTCGTTGCCTGTGGCGGCCGAGGCCGCGGTCCCCGCGGAGCTGACCGGTGTGCAGACGCCCGACAAGGCGCTCAAGCAGGATGACGTGGACGACCTGCTGGCGTCCCTGGGCTTCTAAACCATCACTTCAGTGACGGTGCAGGCCGGGTCGAGCGCTGGGCAGCTCCCTCGGAGGACAGGCCAGACGCACCGCGTTCCGCGGCGCGCGGCGGGACGGGGGGCTCAGCCCCAGCCCGCCGGGTCCAGCCGGTAGTAGCCGCGCAGCTCGGCATACAGCGCCGGATGCCCCGCGGCCAGCTCCAGCGGCCGCTCGAAGAACAGCTCGCTGACGACGGCGAAGAACTCCGCCGGGTCGGTGGCGCCGTAGGCGTCGATCAAGCCAGGCTCGCCGCGCGCGAGCCGCCAGCGCAGCGCATCGAACTCGTTCTGCATCACCGTGGACCAGCGCCGGTAGGCCTCGGCCGTGGGCAGTGCGGGCGCGCCGTTGGCCGGGCCGCCTGCCTGGTCCAGCTGGTGTGCGAACTCGTGGATGACCACGTTGTGCCCGTCGCCCGGCGTGGCCGCGCCGCGCTTCACCTCGTCCCAGGCCAGCAACACCTGGCCCTGGCTCCAGCTCTCGCCGGCCAGCACGCGGCGCTGGTCCGACTGCACGCCGCCTTCCGTGACGGGGCGGTCCACGACGAAGGCCGTGGGGTACAGCAGCACCTGGCGCAGCTCCGGGTAGAGGCCGCGCGCCGCACCCAGCAGCGGCAGGCAGGCCAGCGCGGCGATGGTCACGCGCATCTCGTCGGTGACCTTGAGGCCGCGGCAGCCGAGGATGGGCTTCTCGGCCAGGAAGACCTGCATCAGCCCCTTGAGCCGCAGTTGCTGGCGCGCCGGCAGCCGGGCCACCAGCGGCACGTGGCGGCGCAGCAGCCGCCGCCACGCGGCCGGGAAAGGCTGGCCCGCGATGCGCTCGCGGCGGTGGCGCACCCACAGCGGCCACAGTGCGATGGCGGTGGCGGCAAGCAGGGCGAGGAGGAAGGCGGTCAGCAACGGCATGGTCAGCAACTGGGGCCGGTGCTTAGCCTTTGCAAGCGGGGAATGCCACGGGCGAGGCCGGCCGCAAGCCGTTAGGCTGGCGCATGTCCACCGAATCCAGACTGCAAGCCTGGCAGGTGCTGCTGGGCGGCATCTGCGCGCTGGTGCTGACCATCGGCCTGGCGCGCTTCGCCTACACGCCGCTGCTGCCCCAGATGCAGGCCCAGGCCGGCCTGGGCGTGGCCGGCGGCGGCCTGCTGGCGGCCATCAACTACGCCGGCTACATGAGCGGCGCGCTGCTGGCCGCGTGGATAGAGAGCCCGGTCTGGCGCCAGCGCCTCTACAGCTGGGGCCTGCCGCTGGCGCTGCTGGTCACGGCGCTGATGGGCTGGAGCACGTCCTTCGGCCTGTGGGCCGCGTCGCGCTACCTGGGCGGCCTGTGCGGCGCTGCCGGCATGCTGCTGGGCTCGGGGCTGGTGCAGGGCTGGCTGATCCGCTCGGGGCGCCGGCCGGAGCTGGGCCTCTACTTCATCGGCCTGGGTCTGGGCGTGGCCGTGTCGGCCCTGGGCGCCATGGGCATGACCGCGCTGGACCTCGGCTGGGCCGCGCAATGGCAGGGTTTCGCAGTGCTGGGGCTGGCCTTCCTCGTTCCGGCCTGGGTCTGGCGCCCGCCGGTACCGCCGCCTTCTGCAAAGGCCGCTTCGGGCGAAGCGCCGAGCCGGCGCTGGATGGCGCTGATGGTGGCGGCCTATTTCTGCGCGGGCTGGGGCTTCGTCATCAACGCGACCTTCACGGTGGCCATCGTCGAGGGGCAGCCGCTGCTGGCCGGGCAGGGGCCCTGGGCCTGGCTGCTGGTGGGGCTGGCGGCCACGCCTGCCGTGTTCGTCTGGGACCGCATTGCGCGCCGGCTGGGCGACGTGGGCGCGCTGCTGCTGGCCTTCGGCCTGCAGATCGTGGGCGTGCTGCTGCCGGCGCTGTCCGTCGGACTGGCGGCGGCCCTGCTGGGCGCGCTGCTGTATGGCGCCACCTTCATCGGCATCGTCAGCCTGACGCTGGCGCTGGTGGGCCGGCGCTCGCCCGCCAACCCGGGCAAGGCCATGGCGCGGCTGACGCTGAGCTATGGCGCGGCGCAGATCAGCGCGCCGGCGCTGACCGGCCGCATGGTGGAGGCCAGTGGCAGCTTCGAGGCTGCGCTGTGGCTGACGGCCGCCGTGATGGCGGCGGGCATGCTGGCGCTGGTGGCGGTGCTGCGCGAGCCGCGTGGCTGATCAGGAGCCCGCGTCGCGCGTGGCGGCGCCGGGCCGGAGGTTCTCGCCCATGGCCTCGACCGAGCGGCGCTCGGCCTCGCGCTGCGCCGCGGAGCGGCAGCGCGTGGTGGGCAGGTTGCTGCCGATGCGCACCTCGCGGTCGCAGCTGATCTGGTCCGCCGCCAGCGGCGCGCCGGGCGGCGGCGCGGCGGCGCAGGCCGCGAGCGCGAGGGGCATCAGGAGCAGCAGTCGGTTCATGGCGGATGCGGGTCGTGCGGAGTGCGCAGGATAGCCGGCCGGCGGGCGAGTAACTCTGTGTGACACCGGTCATCCCGCAGCGCCGCCGGCCAGTTGGAGGCGGGCGGTCGCGCTGATGCGGCCGGGAGTGACCCCATGAAACGAATGGCTCTGGCCTGCGTGCTGATTTCCACCGCCCTGCTGTCGGGCTGCATCATCGTGCCGGCGCGTGGCGGCCACCATCATCACCGCTACAGCGACGGCCATCACCCGGGCCAGGTCTACGGCCCGGCCTACGGCCAGCCGGGGCGGCGCTGATCAGCGGCCGGGCTTTTCGTTCGACCGTGTGCGCCGCACGGCTTCGGACAAGGCCTCCACGTCGCGCCGGTCGTACTCGCGGTCGGCCGCGGAGCGGCAGCGTACCGCGATGAACTTGCTGCCTGTGGCCTGCTCCTTGTCGCAGACCCGGCCGGTATCGGCCGAGGCCAGCTGGGTGGGCGGCTGTTCGGGGGCGGTTCCGGCACAGCCGCCGAGTGCGGCCGCCAGCAGGAGCAGGGGAGGGAGGCGTTTCATCCGTGGACCCAATCAAGAACGGACGGCGTTTGCCGGGCTTGGCGCGCCGTTCGGAAGGCCCGGAGGATAGAGGCTGCTGACGCCACCGTCATGTGCCATGAGCCATGCTCCTCGCGCGCCGGCCGAGACGGCCCTGCCGGCTTTCAGGCGTCGCCGCTGGAGGCCTGGCGCCGGCCGCTGCGGCGCTCCTTGTCGGCGGCCTTGTCGGCCTCGCGCTGTGCCTGCTTGCGCGCTTCGTCGTCGGCAGCGGCCTGGCGCCAGGCCGTCATTTCCTCGGGCGTCTCCAGCGTGATGCGGCCCAGCAGACCCTGTCGGTAGTCGATCAGCAGCGCCTCGGCGGCCTTGTGCATCTGCACGCCGCCGCCGCGCACCTTGGCGCCGCGCTTCAGGCCGATGGCCTCCAGCACGGCCTCCTCGTCGCCCAGCTCGGCCAGACCGTAGCGCTGCTGCAGCGCCTCGGGGTAGCGGCGCTTCAGCACCTGGATCAACTCCAGCGCCACCTCGGCTTCGTCGAAGGCGTTGCGGCCGATCGCGCCGCTGGCGGCCAGGTGGTAGCCACTCTGCTCGATGGCGATGCGCGGCCACAGCATGCCAGGCGTGTCGAACAGGTAGAAGCCGTTCTCCAGCACGATCTTCTGCTCGGTCTTGGTGATGCCGGGCTCGTCGCCGGTCTTGGCGGCGCGCTTGCCGACCAGGGTGTTGATCAGCGTGCTCTTGCCGACGTTGGGGATGCCGCAGATCAGCACGCGCAGCGGCTTGGCGAGGTCGCCGCGGTTGGGCGCCAGCTCGCGACAGGCCTTGACCAGTGCGCGCGCCGGCGCCTTGTCCCCCGCATCCAGAGGGATGGCGCGGGTGTGGGGCTGGGCGTTGTAATGCGCCAGCCAGGCTGCGGTCTGGGCCGGATCGGCCAGGTCCTGCTTGTTCAGGATCTTCAGCGCCGGCCGGCCGGTCGTCAGCGCGGCCAGCAGCGGGTTGCTGCTGGAGCCGGGCAGGCGGGCGTCGAGCAGCTCGATGACGACGTCCAGCCCCGCCTTGACGCGATCCTTGATCGCCTGGCGGGTGGAGTTCATGTGGCCGGGAAACCAGTGGATGGGCATGCGGCGAAGGTTCTGGGGATTGCTGGGGCGCGGATTTTCAGGGCTTACATCCGGTTGCCCGGGTGCCTGCGCATGGCCCCAACATTGTCATGTCGTTGTGGAGTGAACATGAGATTCCAAGGAGTACTGAGCGCATGGAACCCGGATGCAGGGCACGGCCGCATCCGGCCGTCGGGCGGCGGCGAAGAGGTCTTCGTGGCCCTGGCTGCCTTCCCGATGGATGGTGACGGGCCGCGCCTGGACGAGGCTTTGAGCTTCGAAATTGTGACGGGCCGTGACGGTCGCAAGCAGGCCGTGGGGTTGAAGCGCCTGCAGACGCCCCGGGTCAACCCGGCGCTGCGCGAGGCCTCCGGTATCGGCCAGTTGAGGCTGCGCAAATCGCAGAAGCGGCGGCGCATGGGCATGGCGGCGGGCGCCGTGGTCGCGTTGGCGCTGGTGCTGGCGCTTGGTGGCGCGCGGCTATGGCCTCCGGCTGCGGTCAGCGGCGAGGTGCCGGTCGGCATGAGGCGCTGAGCCGCCAACAAAAAAGAAAACGCCGCAGATGCGGCGTTCTTTAAAGCCTGCGAGATGCGGGCAGGTCAGGGGTGATCAGTCTTCGTTCTTGAAGACCAGCTTGACCTCGTGGGTGGCTTTCTCGCCGGGCTCGAACTTCCACTCCATCAGCGCTGCCTTCACGGCGCGGTCGAACACGCGCTTGGGCTCGGCTTCGACGATCTCGACGTCGCTGACCTTGCCATCGGCTTCGATGATGAGTTTGGCCTTCACGGAGCCGGTGGAGATGCCCTTCTTGGCGGCCTCCGAGGGGAACTCGGGCGGCACCTTCTTGACGACCTTGGGGGCGGCCTGGGCCGCCAGGGCCAGCATCAGGCTGGCGGCGAGGATGGTGGCGGAACGCAGGAATGACATGGCAGACCTCTCGACGGATGGTTGGCTGATGGCGTTCAGGCCGCGCGGAAGAAGCCGACGGCTTCGATGAGGCGGGTGGAACTGTCGCGCAGCGCGTCGGCCGAGCGGCTCAGCTCGCCCACCAGGCTGGTGTTCTGCTGCGTGGCCTTGTCCAGCTCGTTCATCGCGCCGTTGACGACGCCCACGCCCGTGGCCTGTTCCTGGGCCGAGTGCGAGATCTCCTCGATCAGCTGGCCCATGTTGTTGACCTCGTCCACGACGCTGCGGATGGTGACGCCGGCGTTGTTGACCAGCGTGGTGCCGTTCTCGACCTTGACGGTCGATTCCTGGATCAGCACCTTGATCTCCTTGGCGGCGCCGGCCGAGCGCTGGGCCAGCGCGCGGACTTCGGCGGCCACCACGGCGAAGCCGCGGCCGTGCTCGCCGGCGCGGGCGGCCTCGACGGCGGCGTTCAGCGCCAGGATGTTGGTCTGGAAGGCGATGCCGTCGATGACGCCGATGATGTCGCCGATCTTCTTGGAGCTGGCGCTGATCTCTTCCATGGTCTCGACGACCTTGGACACCACCGAGCCACCGTTGCTGGCGGCCTGGCGGGCCGTCACGGCGATGCCGGCGGCGCGACGGGTCAGGTCGCTGGCGCCCTTCAGCGTGGAGGCGATCTGCTCCACCGACGCGGCAGTGTTCTGCAGGCTGGCGGCGGAGCGCGTGGTGCGCTCGGCGAGGTTGGAGTTGCTGTCGGCGATGGAGCCGGAGTTGGAGGCCACCTCGCTGGCGGCGGTGGACACGTCGCGCAGCACGCCGGACAGCGCGTTCTGCATGTCCTTCATTGCCTGCAGCATCTGGCTCAGCTCGTCGCGGCCTTCGACCTTGATGTCCTGCGTCAGGTCGCCGGCGGCGATGGCCTCGGCGGCCTGCTGGGCCTTGCGGGCCGGGCCCACGATGGAGCGGGCGATGACCAGGCCGCCGCCGATGCCGATGAGCACGGCCGCGACGACCAGCGCGGCGGTCAGCATGACGGAGAAGCGGGCCAGGCTGACGCCGGAAGTCGCCAGCGCCTTGCCGCTGTCGAACTGGATGTCGACCAGCTTCTTGATGCCGCCCTGCAGGGCCGCCTGGGCGGGGCGCAGGTCGGTGATCAGGCTTTCGCGGGCCTCGTCGGGGCTGCCGTCGGTCTGGATCTTCAGGAACTTGTCCAGCGCCGCGATGAACTTGACCTTGTGGGCGCGGGTCTCGGTGACGCTGGCCTTCTCCTCGTCGCTGACGACGGCGGCTTCGAGCGCCTTGAGCTGCTTCTCGCTCTCATCGGCGGCGTCGGCAATGGCCTTCTTCGCCTTCTTGATGGCGCCGGCCGTGTCCAGCAGCAGCAGGTCGCGCACCGCGCTGGCGATGACGTTGACCTGGCTGTCCAGCCCATTCGCGGCGCCGATCTTCACGAGGCTGGAATTGGCGGTGTTGTCCAGATCCTTGGACAGGCGATTGGCGTTCATCGCGCCGTACACACCGATGCCTATCAGCAGCAGGATCAGCAAGCCGAAGCTCACGGCCAGGCGCTGGCCAATGCGCAATTGCGTCAGGAAGTTCATGCGAGTCAGATCCTTGTCCGGTGGTACTTCGGGTGTCGGCGGCGTCATTGCCGCCTTCATCCCAACGATGACTTTAGGCTGGGTGGGCCGTTTTTTGCCGGGCCTAAGCATGGCCCGCGCGCAGTGTGTCGCGACCTGTGACGATTTGAATCCTGGCTGCCAGGGTCGGCGTGAAGTCGTTCACGACGACCCCCACGACCGCGGGCTTGTCGTGTCAATGTGCCGCGGTTGCGGTGCGCAGGCGCAGCACCTCGACGCTGTCGACCTCGCCCGCGTGGTGACCCCAGGCCTGGCGCAGATGGCTGGCCAGGGCGGCCAGTTCGTCTGCGTCCAGCACGCCGGCAAAGGGCGGCATGCCGTAGGGGCGCGGATGGCCCGGCGTGGCCGGCGCGTAGCCGCCACGCTCGATGACGCGGATCAGGTTGGCCGCGCTGGCCTGCGTGACGATGCGGCTGCCGGCCAGCGCCGGGTAGGCGAGGGCGCCGGCCTCGTCGCGCCGGCCTTCGCCGCGCTCGCCGTGGCAGGCCATGCAGTGGTCGCGGTAGAGCGCCGCGCCGCGTTCGCGCCGGCGCGGGTCCGGCCGGGCGGGTTCGGGCCGCGCAGCGCTCTGCTCGGGCAGCGCTCGCAGATAGGCGCTCATGGCGCCCAGATCCGCGTCGTCCAGCGCGGCGGTGCTGCCCAGGATGACCTCGGCCATCGGGCCTTGTGCCGTGTGGCCGTCGGCGTGGCCGTCGCGCAGCCAGCGTCGCAGCGTGGCGTCCGGCCAGCGTTGCACGCCGGCCTCGGCGGGGTCCAGCAGCGACGGCGCCGTCCAGCCCAGGCCCACCAGCAGGCCGCCACGGAAGTCGGCCGCGCCCCGGTCGCCGCCCAGAGCGTCGCGGCCGGCGTGGCAGGCGCTGCAGTGCGCTAGGCCCTGGCTCAGGTAGGCGCCGCGGTTCCAGGCGGCGTCGCGCGCCGGGTCGGGCTGGTAGACCGCCGGCCTGAAATACAGCGCCCGCCAGGCGGCGATGGCTAGCTGGCTGCCGTAGAGGCCGCGCAGCTCGTGCTCGCGGCGCGGCGCGCTGACCGGCGGCTGCGTCCGCAGCCAGGCGTGCAGCGCGTCGGCGTCCTCGCGCGTGACGAGGGTGGTGTTGGTGACCGGGTGGGCCGGCAGCAGCAGCCGGCCGTCGCGGCTCTGGCCCAGGTGCAGCGCGCGCCAGAAATCGTCGGTGCTCCAGCCGGCGAGGCCGGTGGCGTCGGGCGTCAGGTTGGACGAGAACGCCGTGCCGAATGGTGTCGGGATGGCCCGACCGCCGGCCAGCCGCTCGCCGCCGCGGGCCGTGTGGCAGCCGGCGCAGTTGCCCACCGCGGCCAGATAGGCGCCGCGCTTCAGGTCCACCGGCGTGACGGACCGCGGGGTCGCATCCGGCAGGTTGCGCTGCCAGGCCAGCAGCGCCGCGGCGGCTGCGGCCAGGGTCAGGATCAGCAGCGTCAGCCCGGTCAGCAGCCGCTTCATGGCAGGCCCCCGCAGCGCACCGGGGCCGGCGCGGGCAGGGCGGGAGCCGAGTGCGCATCGGCCGGCATGGGCTGGCCGGCGAGGAACTGCGTCATCGCATTGATCTCGGCGACGGTCAGCGTCTTCGCGATCTGGGCCATGCAGTCAGGCGCCTGGGCGCGGCGCTGGCCGCTGCGCCAGGCACCCAGCTGTCCGTTCAGGTAGTCGCGCGACAGGCCCAGCAGCCCGGGCACGCCGGGTTGGGTGCCGGTCAGGCGCTCGCCGTGGCAGGCGGTGCAGGCGGGCAGCTTGCGGGCCGCGTCACCCTGGCGGATCAGTTGCTCGGCGCGCGCCAGCTCGGGCGCGGGCAGCGTGGGTCGCTGCGGCGGCGGGTAGGGCAGGTCCAGCGACGCGAAGTAGCCGGCCAGCTCCTTCAGGTAGGCGTCGGACAGCGGCGCGACCAGCTCGCTCATCAGGCCGTAGTCGCGCCGGCCGTCGCGGAAGTTCAGCAACTGGTTGTACAGATAGCCGGCCGGCTTGCCCGCCAGGCGCGGGTAGTATCCATCGGGCGCGGCGCGGCCTGACCGGCCGTGGCAGCCGGTGCAGGCCATGGCGCGCTGGGCCAGCGTGTCGGGAACGGGCAGGGACTGGGCCGTGGCCGCCGCGGCCAGCAGGCCCAGCACGGCGACGAACGAACGGATCGAGGGGGGCATGGCCCGCCATCTTGCCTGCACCGGTGGCCGCCGGTAAGGAGCAGATCAGGCGGATTGCGACCGTATCAGTTCGCCCAGCCGGGCCACTGCGGCGGCCAGCGCGGGCGTCCAGGGCTGGCCGAAGTTGAGCCGCAGGCAGTGCCGGAACGCGCCGTTGGGCGAGAACAGCGGTCCCGGGGCCAGGCTGATGCCCTCGGTCAGCGCGGCGCGTTGCAGGACCAGGCTGTCGAAGCGTTCGGGCAGCGTCACCCACAGGAAATAGCCGCCCTGTGGCTGTGTCACGCGGGTGCCCGGCGGGAAGTGCTGCAGCAGCGCGGCCCGCAGGGCCTGCTGCTGCGCGGCGAGCGCTCGGCGCAGCGCGCGCAGGTGGCGCTCGTAGTTGCCCCCTTCCAGATAGTGCGCGACGGCGGCTTGCGCGGGCCAGGAGCCGGACAGGCTCTGGCTGAGCTTGGCGCGCCGCAGGGCCGGCGCGAAGCGGCCCGCGGCCACCCAGCCGACGCGGTAGCCGGGCGCCAGCGTCTTCGCGAACGAGCCGGCGTGCAGCACGCCGCCCGTGGTCGAGTAGGCCTTGGCGGGCAGCGGCGGGTTGCCGTCGTGCTGCAGCTCGGCGTAGACGTCGTCCTCGATGAGGGGGATGCCGCGGCGTTCCAGCAGCTCGGCGAGGGCGCGCTTCTTCTGCGGCGGCATCAGGCTGCCCAGCGGGTTCTGGAAGCTGGTCATCAGCCAGCAGGCCGTGGGCGAGTGGCGGTCTATCAGTGCGGCCATCGCATCCAGGTCGGCGCCCTCGACCGGGTCGGTGGGCACCTCCACCGCACGCAGCCCCAGCCGCTCCAGCGCCTGCAGCGCGGCATAGAAGCACGGGGATTCGACCAGCACGGCATCGCCCGGCCGGGTCAGCATCTGCAGCGACAGGTTCAGCCCCTCCAGCGCACCGTCGGTCAGCACGATCTCGTCGGGCGAGATGCTCATGCCCAGCCGCAGGTAGCGCAGCGCGATCTGGCGCCGCAGGCCCTCGTGGCCGCCGGGCAGTTGCTGCGTCAGCTCGGCCGGGTCCAGCCGGCGGCTGCCAGCGGTCAGCGCGCTGCGCAGCTTGTCGAAGGGGAACAGCGACGGGCTGGGGAAGGCCGAGCCCAGCGGCGCATGGATGTCCTGTCCGCCCGTGCCGAGCAGCTGGAAGACGAGCTCGCTGACGGCGACGGGCAGCGGCTGCTGCGCCTCAGCGCCCGTGGCAAGGGAGGCGGGCGGCGCGACGAAGTAGCCGGAGCGCTCGGCGGCGCGCACCAGGCCGCGGGCTTCGAGCAGGTGGTAGGCCTGGAAGACGGTGGCCGCGCTGCAGCCGCGGCTGGCCTGCGTGCGGCGCACCGAGGGCAGCCGGTCCCCGGGGCGCAGCGCGCCGCCGGCGATCAGCCGGGCCAGATCGTCGGCCAGCCGGCGGTAGCGGGGCGGGTCCGCGCTCACCGCGCGCCGAAGATGGCCGAGCCGACGCGCACCATCGTCGAGCCAGCCTGGATGGCGTCTTCCAGGTCGGCACTCATGCCCAGCGACAGCGTGTCCAGCGGCAGGCCCTCGGCCTTCAGCGCCTCGAACAGCGCGGCCATGGCGCGGTGCTGGGCCAGCGCGCCCGGGCCGGGCTCGGGGATGGCCATCAGGCCGCGCAGTTGCAGCCGCGGTAGCGCGGCGACCTGGCGGGCCAGAGCGGCGACGTCGGCCGGCAGCAGGCCGCTCTTGCTGGCCTCGGCGCTGATGTTGACCTGCAGGCAGACGTTCAGGGGCGGCAGCCCGGCGGGGCGCTGCTCCGAAAGGCGCTGCGCGATCTTGAGCCGGTCCACGCTCTGCACCCAGTCGAACTGCTCCGCCACGGGCTTGGTCTTGTTGGACTGCAGCGGGCCGATGAGGTGCCACTCGATCCGGTCGCGCAAATCGGGCAGCTCGGCGATCTTGGCCAGGCCCTCCTGCACGTAGTTCTCGCCGAAGGCGCGGGAGCCGGCCGCGAAGGCTTCCCGCACCGCGCTGGCGGGGAAGGTCTTGCTGACGGTCAGCAGCTGTACCGCGTCGGGTGGACGGCCGGCTGCGACACATGCCGCAGCGATGCGGTTTTTGGTGGCTTGGAGGGAGTCTGAGATCGCCATAATCAGCCGAGCACTTACGGGCACATTCATGGACATCACTCAGCTGCTGGCATTTTCGGTCAAGAACAAGGCCTCCGACCTGCACCTCTCGGCCGGCCTGCCGCCGATGATCCGCGTGCACGGCGACGTGCGCCGCATCAATGTCGAGGCCCTGGACCACCGCGCGGTCCACGACATGGTCTACGACATCATGAACGACTCGCAGCGCAAGGTGTACGAGGAGACGCTGGAGGTCGACTTCTCCTTCGAGATCCAGGGCCTGGCGCGTTTCCGTGTCAACGCCTTCAACCAGAACCGCGGCGCGGGCGCCGTGTTCCGGACCATTCCCAGCAAGATCCTCAGCCTGGAGCAGCTGGCCGCGCCCAAGGTGTTCGCCGAGCTGGCGCTGAAGCCGCGCGGCATGGTGCTGGTGACCGGTCCGACCGGCTCGGGCAAGAGCACGACGCTGGCGGCCATGATCAACCACCTCAACGAGAACGAGTACGGCCACATCCTGACCATCGAGGACCCGATCGAGTTCGTGCACGAGTCCAAGAAGAGCCTGATCAACCAGCGCGAGGTCGGTCCGCACACGCACAGCTTCAGCAACGCGCTGCGCTCGGCGCTGCGCGAAGACCCGGACTGCGTGCTGGTGGGTGAGATGCGCGACCTGGAAACCATCCGCCTGGCGTTGACGGCCGCGGAAACGGGTCACCTGGTGTTCGGCACGCTGCACACCTCGTCGGCCGCCAAGACGGTGGATCGCATCGTGGACGTGTTCCCGGCGGCCGAGAAGGAGATGGTGCGCGCGATGGTGTCCGAGTCGCTGGTGGCCGTCATCTCGCAGAGCCTGTGCAAGCTCAAGGACGGCTCCGGCCGCGTGGCGGCGCACGAGATCATGCTGGGCACCTCGGCCATCCGCAACCTGATCCGCGAGAACAAGGTGGCGCAGATGTACTCGTCCATACAGACCGGCAACAGCCTGGGCATGCAGACGCTGGACCAGAACCTGACCGACCTGGTCCGGCGCAACATCATTTCCCCCGCCGAAGCGCGCGCCAAGGCGAAGTTCCCAGAGAACTTCCCCGGCTAGCACTGTTCACCCCCGGTTCGGCGGGTACGCCGAACCACCCCCCGAGGGGGTGCAATCCCATGCGCGCACCGGCGCACATAGGATTGCATCGCGGGCCGGCTTGGGAGCGGCCCGGCGCTCGGCCCGAAGACTGGGTCAACTTCGCATCGGATTCATCATGGAACGCGACCAGGCCTCGAAATTCATCAACGACCTGCTGCGGCTGATGCTGTCGCGCAAGGGCTCCGACCTGTTCCTGACCGCGGAGTTCCCGCCGGCCATCAAGGTGGACGGCAAGATGACCAAGGTGTCGCCGCAGCCGCTGACCGGCCAGCACACGCTGCAGCTGGCGCGGGCCATCATGAACGACAAGCAGGCCGCGGAGTTCGAGCGCTCCAAGGAGTGCAACTTCGCGATCTCGCCGCACGGCATCGGGCGCTTCCGCGTCAACGCCTTCCTGCAGCAGGGCCAGGTCGGCCTGGTGCTGCGGACCATTCCGTCCACGCTGCCCACCATCGAGTCGCTGGACCTGCCGCCGGTGCTGCGCGAGGTGGTGCAGGCCAAGCGCGGCCTGGTCATCGTGGTGGGCGCCACGGGCTCGGGCAAGAGCACGTCGCTGGCCGCGATGATCGATGAGCGCAACGAGACGACCTACGGCCACATCGTGACCATCGAGGACCCGATCGAGTTCGTGCATCCGCACAAGAACTGCATCGTCACGCAGCGCGAGCTGGGCCTGGACACGGACAGCTGGGAGGCGGCGCTGAAGAACTCGCTGCGCCAGGCGCCCGACGTCATCCTGATGGGCGAGCTGCGCGACCGCGAGACCATGGACCACGCCATCGCCTTCGCCGAGACCGGCCACCTGTGCATGGCCACGCTGCATGCCAACAGCGCCAACCAGGCGCTGGACCGCATCATCAACTTCTTCCCCGAGGACCGCCGCCAGCAACTGCTGATGGACATTTCGCTGAACCTGCGCGCCCTCATCAGCCAGCGCCTGCTGCCGCGCCGCGAAGGCAAGGGCCGCGTCGCCGCCGTCGAGATCCTGCTGAACTCGCCGCTGATCTCGGACCTGATCTTCAAGGGCGAGATCACCGAGATCAAGGAACTGATGAAGCGCTCGCGCGAGCAGGGCATGCAGACCTTCGACCAGGCGCTGTTCGACCTGTACGAGGCCGGCAAGGTCACCTATGAAGACGCGCTGCGCAACGCCGACTCGGTCAACGACCTGCGGCTGCAGATCAAGCTGAACAGCGAGCGCGCGCGCAGCGGCGACCTGACCAGCGGCACCGAACACCTGACGATTCTCTGAACATGAGCACCCGCAGCTACGAACCCCAAGCCTCCCGCCGCGTCGCCTTCCTGGGCCTGGGCGTCATGGGCCACCCCATGGCCGGCCACCTGGCGCTCGCCGGGCATCAGGTCACGGTCTACAACCGCACGGCGGCCAAGGCCGAGGCCTGGGTGAAGGCCTACGGCGGTGCGTTCGCGGCGACGCCGGCCGAGGCCGCGCGCGGCGCGGACTTCGTTTTCTGCTGCGTCGGCAACGACGACGACCTGCGCTCGGTCGTGCTGGGCGAGGCCGGCGCGCTGGCCGGCATGGCGGCGGGAGCCGTCTTCGTGGACCACACGACGGCGTCGGCCGCAGTGGCGCGTGAACTGCACGCCGAAGCGGCGAAGCGCGGCATTGCCTTCGTCGACGCGCCGGTGTCCGGCGGCCAGGCCGGCGCGGTCAATGGCGCGCTGACGGTCATGTGCGGCGGCGAGGCGGCGGCCTTTGATGCGATGAAGCCGGTCGCGCTGAATTACGCCAAGGCCGTGACGCTGCTGGGCGGCCCGGGCTCGGGCCAGTTGGCCAAGATGGTGAACCAGATCTGCATCGCCGGCGTCGTGCAAGGCCTGGCCGAGGCCGTGCGCTTCGGTCAGAAGTCGGGCCTGGACATGGCCCAGGTGCTGGACGTCATCGGCAAGGGCGCCGCGCAGAGCTGGCAGATGGACAACCGCGGCAAGACCATGGTCGAGGACAAGTTCGACTTCGGTTTCGCGGTCGACTGGATGCGCAAGGACCTGGGCCTGGTGCTGGACGAGGCGCGCCGCAACGGTGCCCGCCTGCCGCTCACCGCGCTGGTGGATCAGTTCTATGCCGATGTGCAGGCATTGGGCGGCAATCGCTGGGACACCTCGTCCCTGATCAAGCGTCTGTGAGGCTCGGGCGCCTCGGCGCCCTGGTGCTTACTGCGCCGGCTTGGGCGCGTAGCGCGCGAGTTCCTCTTCGCTGATGATCTCGAACGCGCGGATGACCTTGCGCACGCCACCGACCTGGCGCGCGATCTCGGTGGCCCGGTTGGCTTCTCGCTCGGTCACGCGGCCCAGCAGGTAGACGTTGCCGCGTTCGACCACCACGTAGAAGGCGTTGCTGATCAGGTCCTTCGCGTCGATCAGCTTGGCCTTGATCTTGCCCTGGATGAGCACGTCGTTGGAGCGGCCGCTCAGCGAACTGTTGGCGCCGATGGCGACCTCGTTCATCACGCGCTGCACGTTCTCGACGCCACCCACCAGCGTCTCGATGCGGGCGCGCGTCTCTTCGGAGTTGGCCTCGCCGGTGATCAGCGCGACGCGGTTGTAGCTGTTGACGTTGATGTGGGCCTTCTCGCCGATCTGCTCGCGGACGCGGGCGCCGGCCTTGATCTCGATGCTCTCGTCTTCCAGCTGCGTGCCGGAGGTGCGGCGGTCGGTGGCGACGTTGACGCCGCCCACCATGGCGCCGCCGATCAGCAGGGGCGCGCAGCCCGTGCCCAGCAGGCTGGCGAGGACGGCGGCGATCAGGGTGCGGTTCAGGGAGGACTTCATCGGTTTTCCATCAAAGGGGTTCATTCATCGCTGCCGAGCAGTTGCACGTCGACGGCGTCGGCCAGCGCATGCAGCAGCACGCGCTGGGCCTCGATAACGCGCGGCTCGCGTGCGTGGCTGACGCGGATCTGGATGTCCGTGTCCTGCAGCAGCCCGCGCCACTCGTCGCTGGTGCCGCCGGTCAGTGCGATGACGCTCATTTCCTGCGCGTGTGCCACGGCCAGCGCGGCGGACCAGGCGTCGCGCTGATCGCGCAGCGGCTCCACCATGATGAGCACGTCGCCCGGGTGGCCGTGGGCCTGCAGCAGCCGCGCCAGGTCCAGTCCGGCGCTGTCGCGCGCCTGCGCGGCCAGGCTCCACGCGGCCAGGCCCGGGCGCTCCTGCTCGAAGCGGCCGGCCAGCCGGGCGGCCAGGTAGTCGGCGTCCAGCGCCGCCAGGCCTTGCGCGGCGCACAGGATGCGGTTGCCGCCGGTGATGGCGTCCACCGCCATCTGCGCGGCCATCGCCAGGGGGCGGGCCAGTTGCTCGGCGGCCTGGTAGAGCAGGTCGGCGCTCTCGAAGAACTGCTGCTGGATACGTTGTTCGATCATCGGGGCGGATCATAGAAGCCCCTCGCCCAGCCTTGCGGCGCTGAACGCGCGCACGTCTGGTCGGTCCCCCGTGGGGACGGCGATGCTCGCGGCATTGAGCCGCTCGCACATCGCCCGGCCCGGCGCTCGGTCCGAACCCAGATCAGCCAGCATCGAAAGCAGCTTGCAGCCAGGTGAGTTCGGCGCCGTCGATGGCCACCACGTCGAAGCGGCAGGGCGGCGGGCTGGCGTGGCGCAGCAGGTAGTGCTGGGCGGCGTAGATCAGCCTGGCCTGCTTGGCCGGCGTGACGCTGGCGGCCGCGCCGCCGTGCGAGCGGTCCGCGCGGGCGCGTACTTCCACGAACACGAGGGTGCCGTCGGCGTCCTGCAGGATCAGGTCCACCTCGCCGGCGCGGCGGCTGGGGCCGGCGGCGACTCGATAATTGCGCTCCAGCAGGCGCAGGCCCGCGCGCTGCAGATGCGCCAGCGCGGCGTCTTCCGCCGCGTCGCCGCGCGTCTTGGTCGCCGGTTTTGATCGAGAGCCCCAGTTGAACATTGACGCATCCCTGCTCAGACAGGCCGCCCAGGCGGCGGCCGGCGGCCAGCAGTATCCGGCGGCCACGCTCTACGTGGTGGCCACGCCCATCGGCAATCTGGCCGATCTGTCGCTGCGCGTCATCCACCTGCTGGGGCTGGCCGACGCGCTGGCCTGCGAGGACACGCGCCAGGGCGGCTCGCTGCTGCGCCACCTGGGCCTGCACAAGCCGCTGATCGCCGTGCACCAGCACAACGAGCGTGAAGGCAGCGCCGCCGTCATCGCGCGGCTGGCGGCGGGCGAGCGCGTGGCCTATGCGTCGGACGCAGGCACGCCGGCTATCTCCGACCCCGGCGCGGTGCTGGTGCAGCAGGTCGTGGCGGCCGGCTACCGCGTGTTGCCGCTGCCGGGCCCCAGTGCCGCAGCGACGGTGCTCAGCGTCGCCGGCGACGTGTCGGCCACGAGCTTTGCCTTCAGCGGTTTCCTGCCCACCAAGGCCGGCGAGCGCCGCACGGCGTTGCAGGCGCTTTTGGCCGTCGAAGGCCAGAGCCAGGTGCTGTTCGAGGCACCGCACCGCATCAACGAGCTGATCTCGCTGCTGGCCGAGCTGGCACCTGAGCGCCGCGTGACGGTGGGGCGCGAGCTGACCAAGCAGTTCGAGAGCATCCACACGGCCGAGGCGGCGACGCTGCCCGCCTGGCTGGCCGCCGACCCGCAGCGCCAGCGCGGCGAGTTCGTGCTGGTGCTGCACGCCCGTGCCGCGCAGGCGGCGGCGGACGATGACCTGCCCGCCGAGCCGCTGCGCGCGCTGGCCTTGCTGGCGGCCGAGCTGCCGCTGAAACAGGCCGTGGCGCTGGCCGCGCAGATCACCGGCGCGCCGCGCAACCGGCTCTACGACGCCGGGCTGAAGCTCAAGCGCGACGCCGGTTGAGCCCCGGGGCCGGCGCGGCGGCTCGCAGCTTCCTAGAATCGGGCCATGATCGCCGTCGAACCCACCCTGGCCCGCCTGGCCGCCGCCCGCTCGCAACTGCTGGAGCCCTTCGGCCTCACCGAAGCGTCGCTGTCGCAGGCGCTGCGCCTCATCACCGAGCACCGGGTCGACGACGCCGACCTGTACTTCCAGACCACGCGCGCCGAGGGCTGGAGCCTGGAGGAGGGCATCGTCAAGAGCGGCTCCTTCAGCATCGACCAGGGCGTGGGCGTGCGCGCGGTGGCTGGCGAGAAGACCGCGTTCGCCTACTCGGACGACATCTCGCTGGACTCGCTGCTGGACGCGGCCCGTACCGTGCGCACCATCGCCGCTGCGGGCCAGAGCAAGAAGGTGAAGGTGCCGTCGCAAGGCCGCGTGGCCGGCAGTCGCGAGCTGTACGGCGTGGCCGACCCCATCGCCAGCCTGGACAGCACCGCCAAGGTCGCGCTGCTGGAGCGCGCCGAGAAGATGGCCCGCGCCAAGGACCCGCGCATCGTTCAGGTGATGGCCGGCCTGGCCGCCGAGCACGAGGTGGTGCTGATCGCGCGCGCCG
>CAMLKW010000018.1 GCA_946480605.1 uncultured Roseateles sp.
CGCCCGGCGCTGGACCTGCTGGCGCCCAACGTCGCCTGCACGACCGGCAGTGGCAACCCAGCGTTTCCTGGCGGTGACGGCACCGACGACTGCTCGGCCGGCAACCCCGACCTGAAGCCCTATCGCGCCAGCAAGTACGACCTCAGCGTGGAGTACTACCCCAGCCGCGACACGCAGGTCAGCCTGGCCACCTTCCGCACCAACATCGACACCTATGTCCGCAAGGGTGTTCTGAGCCGTGGCGTGGATTTCTACGGCGACGGCCGCATCTTCGACGTGACCCAGGCCATCAACGGTGAGGGCGCCAAGACCCAGGGCATCGAGCTGGCGGGCCGCACGGCGCTGTCCTTCCTGCCGGGCTGGCTGAGCGGCTTCGGCGTGGACGCCAACGTCACGCGCATGACCTTCAGCTACGCGCCTGGCAACCAGCTGATCAGCCCGCTGGACGAGTCGGTGCTGCCGTATCCGGGCCTGTCCAAGATGGCCTACAACCTGGGCCTGTGGTACGACAACGGCGAGTTCAACGCCCGCGTGGCCTACCACCACCGCGACAAGTACTACACGGGCGGCAACGACGTGTCGGGCAACCCGAACTTCCGCGACAAGACCGGCTACCTCGATGCCAAGTTCCAGTGGAAAGCGACCAAGAACCTGACGTTCTCGATCGAGGGCAAGAACCTGACCGACCAGGCCGAGCTGAGCTACGCGGGCGACCTGTCGCGCCCCAACGAGCTGGCCTGGTCCGGCCGTCGCTACTACCTGACCATCGGCTACAAGCTGTGATCTCCGGGCCTGGCCCGAGCGGCCAATCCTGTTGCGCCTGATCACTCAGGTGCCCGGCCTCGAAAGAGGCCGTTTTTTTTAATGGGTGGAGCCCCTCGCCAAGTCTGCCGCGCTGGACGCGGGCGGTCTGGTCGTCCCCCCGAGGGGCGGCGATGCTTGCCGGATTGACCGGCAAGCACATCGCCAGACGGGCCGGCTCGGGAGCGGCCCGGCGCTCGGCCCGCGCAGATGCACGACGGCCGCTTGATCAAGAAATGGATTGCTGCATGACACGCTCGATCTCCAAACTGGCCTGCGGCCTGATGTTCGCAGTGGCCGCCACCGCTCAAGCCGATGGCCTCCAGGTCGAAAAGCTGGACCGCGGCGTCGTCGCGCTGGCGACGCCGTCGGGCGTCTTCGTCAGCTGGCGCCTGCTGGGCACCGAACCGGCCGGCGTGCGCTTCAACGTCTACCGCGACGGCCGGCGGGTCAATGCGCAGCCGCAGGCGCTGACCAGCCTGACCGATGCCGCCGGGCGCCCCGACAGCCTCTACACGGTGCGCGCCGTCGTCGATGGCCGCGAGCAGGCCGGCGAGGCCGGCGTGGCGCCCTGGGCCCAGCCCTATCTGCGCGTCCCGGTGCAAAAACCCGAGGGCGGCACCACGCCAGACGGTGTCGCCTACACCTACCAGCTGAACGACGGTGCGCCGGCCGACCTGGACGGCGACGGCCAGTACGAGCTGGTGGTGAAGTGGCAGCCCACCAACGCCAAGGACAACTCGCAGCGCGGCTACACCGGCAACACCTTCGTCGATGCCTACAAGCTGGACGGCACGCGGCTGTGGCGCATCGACCTCGGGCGCAACATCCGCGCCGGGGCTCACTACACGCACATCGTGGCCTACGACCTGGACGGCGATGGCCGTGCCGAGGTGATGATGAAGACCGCTGACGGCACGGTCGACGGACAGGGCAGGGTCATCGGCGACGCCAACGCCGACCACCGCAACGCGACCGGCTACATCCTGGCCGGGCCGGAGTGGATCACCGTGTTCAACGGCCTCACCGGCGCGGCCCTGGCCACGGCCGACTACGACCCGCCGCGCGGCGGCCAGGGCGAGGCCTGGGGCGACAGCTACGGCAACCGCGTGGACCGCTTCCTGGCCGGCGTGGCCTACCTGGACGGCCAGCGGCCCAGCGCCGTGTTCTCGCGCGGCTACTACACGCGCGCCGTCATCGCCGCCTGGGACTGGCGCGACGGCAAGCTGAGCAAGCGCTGGACCTTCGATAGCGACCGCGATGCGGCCAGCAAACCCGCCGCAGGGCAGGGCGCGCACTGGTTCTCGGTGGCCGACGTGGACGGCGACGGCCGCGACGACATCGTCTACGGCGCGGCCACCATCGCCAGCACCGGCAAGCTGCTCTACAGCACCGGCCTGTGCCATGGCGACGCGCTGCACGTCAGCAGTCACGATCCGGCGCGCGCTGGCCAGCAGGTCTTCATGGTGCACGAGAGCCCGCGCTGCTACGGCGCGCACGGCCTGGAGATGCACGACGCCGCCACCGGCAAGATCCTGTGGAGCCTGTCCGGCAACAACACCGACGTGGGCCGCGGCGTCTGCTTCGACATCGACGCCGCCCACCCTGGTGCCGAATGCTGGGGCAACGTCGGCGGCCTGATGAACGCCAGCGGCAAGCTCATCAGCGACAAGCACCCCAACCGCTACAACTTCGCCGTCTGGTGGGACGGCGACCTGCTGCGCGAGTCGCTGGACCATGTCGCCATCGACAAGTGGAACCCGGCTTCGTTCAAGTTCGAGCCGCTGTTGAACGGCAAGGCCTTTGGTGCAGCGTCCAACAACGGCACCAAGGGCAACCCGGTGCTGTCGGCCGACCTGTTCGGCGACTGGCGCGAGGAGGTCGTCTGGCGCAACGACGACAGCACCGCGCTGCTGGTGTTCTCCACCGCCATCCCGACCGAACACAGGCTGGTGACGCTGATGCATGACCCGCAGTACCGCGTGCAGGTGGCCGCGCAGAACGCCGGCTACAACCAGCCGCCGCACACCAGCTACCACCTGGGCGCCGCCATGAAGGCGCCGCGCTACCTGCCCATCCAGACTACGCCATGAAACTCATCGCCTCTCTCGCGCTGCTGGCGGCCCTCGTCGGTTGTGCATCCACACCGGAGCCCGCGCCGCGTCCGCTGTACCGCGACCCGACGCTGGACGGCGCGGCCGACGTGTCGCTGGTGTTCAACCGCGGCCTCAAGCGCTGGGAAATGTTCTACACCAACCGCCGCGCCACGCTGCGGCTGGACGACCCCAAGGACGTGAGCTGGGTGCACGGCACGCCCATCGGCATCGCGACGACCGACGACGGCAACCGCTGGCGCTTCGACCGCGAAGCGAAGTTCCCCGCCGAATGCACCGGCGTCACGCTGTGGGCGCCGGAGATCCAGGACTTCGATGGCGTCTACCACCTGTGGCTCACCATCGTGCCGGGCGTGCACAAGAGCTGGACCGGCGAGCGCCGCATCGAGCACCTGACCAGCACCGACCTGCGCAACTGGCAATGCGCCGGCAAGGCGGACCTGGGCTCGCCCAAGGTCATCGACGCGAGCGTCATCCGCGCGCCGCAGGGCGGATACCGGATGTGGTTCAAGGACGAGGCCGCCGGCAGCAAGCTGAAGTTCGCCGACAGCCCCGACCTGAAGGCCTGGACCGTGCGCGGACCGGTCAGCAGCCTGCCCGGCGAAGGCCCGACGGTCTTCCAGTTCGGCGGCAAGTGGTGGCTGGTGGCCGACCTGTGGAAGGGCCTGCTGGTGCTGCGCTCCGACGACGCATTGAACTGGGAGGAGCAGCCCACGCGGCTGCTGGCCGGCGTGGGCCAGCATGCCACCGACCGCGCCAAGGGTCAGCACCCCGGCGTGACCGTGGTGGACGGCCGCGCCTACCTCTTCTACTTCACGCACCAGAGCGGCGAGCCCGAGGCGCAGGCGGACGACCGCTGGCACCAGCGCACGGTCATCCAGGCGGCCGAGCTGACCGTGAAGGATGGCTGGCTCAGCGTGGACCGCGACGCGCCGCCGCCCGACCTGCGTTCCGCCTTCAAGAGCCGTTGACCACCATGCGCCAGCTTCTGACTTCCCTGTTGTTGCTGGCGCTGGTCGGCGCCGCCCAGGCGGGCTTGGACGTGTCCACGCGGGCCACGCCAGACAGCCTGCCGCTCGACGGCACCGTTATCGTCGCCAGCCCGAATGCCGATCCGCTGGAGGCCTTTGTCGCGCAAGACCTGGCCGACGACTTCAAGCGCCTGGGGCTGCGCACCAGCGCCAAGGGCCCGGTGCAGATCTGGGTCGGCACCGCAGGGCGCCATGCGCAGATCGATGCGGCCGGGCTGGATCTCTCCAGGCTCAAGAACTGCTGGGAGTGCTTCCACATCGAGCTGCTGCGCAAGCCCGCGCCGGGCGTGAGCCATGCGCTCGTCATCGCCGGCGCCGACCGGCGCGGCACGGCCTATGGCGTCTACACGCTGAGCCAGGCGCTGGGCGTGTCGCCGTGGGTCTGGTGGGCCGACCTGGCGCCACTCAAGCGCGGCCCGCTGCATGTCTCGCTCGCCGAGCCGCTGCGGGACGGCCCTGCGGTGAAGTACCGCGGCCTGTTCATCAACGATGAGGACTGGGGCCTGCAGCCCTGGGCCGCCAACACCTTCGAGCCCGAGGCCCGCAACATCGGTCCGCGCACCTACGAGCAGGTGTTCCGCCTGCTGCTGCGCCTGAAGGCCAACACGCTGTGGCCGGCCATGCACCAGGTGTCGGGCGCGTTCAACGCCAACCCGCGCAACGCGGAACTCGCGCAGCGCTACGGCATCGTCATGGGTTCCTCGCATGCCGAGCCGCTGCTGCGCAACAACGTGTCCGAATGGAAGGCGCCGCACGACCAGTACAACTACGCGACGCACGGCGCCCAGGTGCGCGACTACTGGGCCCAGCGGCTGAAGGCCAACGGCCGGTACGAGAACCTCTACACGCTGGGCATGCGCGGCATCCACGACAGCGGCATGCAGGGCGGCGGCACGGTGGCCGAAAAGCAGGCGCTGCTGAACCAGCTGCTGGCCGACCAGCGCGAGCTGCTGCGCCAGCATGTGGGCGACCCGGCAACGCTGCCGCAGGTCTTCGTGCCCTACAAGGAAGTACTGCCGCTGCTGCCCGGCCTGGCGCTGCCGGACGACGTGACGCTGGTCTGGCCCGACGACAACTTCGGCTACATCAGGCAGTTCCCGGATGCCGCCCAGGCCCAGCGTCCGGGCGGCTCGGGCATCTACTACCACCTGAGCTACCTCGGCGCGCCGCTGTCCTACCTGTGGCTGGACACCACGCCGCCCGCGCTGGTCGCCGAGGAGATGGGCCGGGCCTTCGACGCGGGCGCGCGCAGACTGTGGGTGGTGAACGCGGGTGACATCAAGCCGCACGAGGTCAACCTCAGCCACTGGTTCGACATGGCCTGGAACCCGGCCGCCGTGCGCGCGCAAGGCCAGCCGGCCTGGCTGCGCCAGCTGGCGCGGCAGCTGTTCGGCATCGAGGAGATCGCTGCGATCTGGGACGGCCACTACCGCATCAACTTCGAGCGCCGTCCCGAGCATCTGCAGTTCCACCTGGCCGGTGAGCGCATGAAGCGCAGCGGCTGGTCGGCCGCCGTGGTGGACGAGCGCCTGACCCGCTTCGCCCAGTTGCTGGCACGGCTGGACGCCGTGCGCCCGCGCGTGGCCGCGGCGCAGCGCGGCGCCTTCTTCCACCTCGTCGAATACCCGCTGCGCGCGGCGGCGCTGGCCAATGAACGCTTCTTCGCACTGGAGCGCTACGCCGCCACGCTGGAGCGCGACCCCGCCGGCGCGCGCCCGCTGGCCGCCCGCGCGGTGCGTGCCGACCGGCGACTGAAAGCGCTGACCGCGCGCTACAACGCCGGCCGCTGGGCCGGCATGCTGGCCGAGGAGCCGGCCGACGGCCTTTGGACCAGCTTTCGCCAGCAGGCGCCGCTGCTGCCCGCGCCCGGCCTGGGCGGTGCCGCGCCTGACGCGCTGGCCGAGCTGACCCGCGCCGCGGCCGACCTGGCGCCGCTGCCGCTGCTGGAGCCCATCGCGCCGTCTCTGCGCGTGACGGCCAGCGACGCCTGGCGCCGGGTGCCCGGCCTGGGGCGTGGCGACGGCGTGCTGGCCGCCCGCGAGCCCGGCGCCACGCTGGACCTCGCTGCCCCCGGCGCCGCGCCGGGCCCCAGCTGCCTGCGCGTGCATGTGCTGCCCAGCTACACCGCCACGCCGGGCGAAGCCTGGGCCGCCGACGTGCTGCTGGATGGCCAGACGCTGCCGCTGCGCTGGCCGCGCGGCACGCAGGACGCGGCCTGGGCCCAGGGCGTGTTGTCCAATCGCCTGGCCGTGGCGGTCACGCTGCCCGCCCGCCCTGGCGCACTGACGCTGCAACTGCGCGCACAGCAGCGCGACCTGATGTTCGACGGCGCCGAGCTGCTGCCAGGCGCATGCCGCTGAACACGAGGAGCCCGCGATGACCTCTCGCCTGATCGCCTGCCTGCTCGCGCTGCTGCTGGCCCTGCCGGCGCTGGCCGCCGACAAGCCGCGCGTCTTCGTGCTGACCGACATCGAGAACGAGCCCGACGATGCGCAGTCGCTGGTGCGGCTGCTGACCTATGCCAACCAGTTCGACATCGAAGGCCTGGTCGCCACCACCTCCGTGCACCAGCCGCGCAAGACGGCGGCCTGGCGCATCCGCGAGATCCTGGCCGCGTATGGACAGGTGCAGCCCAACCTGCTGCTGCACGAGCCGGGCTACCCGACGGCGCAGCAACTGCTGGCCGTCGTCACCGAGGGCCGCGCCGACTACGGCATGCAGGCGGTGGGGCAGGGCATGGACTCGGCCGGTTCCGACGCACTGATCGCCGCCGCCGACCGCGCCGACCCGCGCCCGCTGTGGGTGCCCGTCTGGGGCGGCCCCAACGTGCTGGCCCAGGCCTTGTGGAAGGTGCGCGCCACGCGCCCGCCCGAGGCGGTCGACCAGTTCGTCGCCAGGCTGCGCGTCTACGCCATCTCCGACCAGGACGACTCCGGCCCCTGGATACGCAAGACCTTCCCCGGCCTGTTCTACATCGCCAGCCCCGGCTTCCACCCCGGCGGCGCCTACCACCACGCCACCTGGGCCGCGATGGGCGGCGACCTGTTCCACGGCCGCTTCGTCGGCGCCGACCCCACGCTGGTGGACAACGCCTGGATCGACCGCCACATCCGCCGCAACAAGGGCCCGCTGGGCGCGCAGTACCCGCACGTCGAATTCATGATGGAGGGCGACACGCCCAGCTTCCTCGGCCTCATCGCCAACGGCCTCAACGTGCCCGAGCAGCCGGACTGGGGCGGCTGGGGCGGGCGCTACGAGTGGTACACGCCGCGCAAGCAGAAGTGGCACCTGGAGGCCGAGACCCGCCCGATGTGGGCCGACGCGGTGGACGAGGTGCGCGGTGCCGACGGCCGCTGGCACACCAGCAACCAGGCCACGCTGTGGCGCTGGCGCACCGCCGTGCAGAACGACTTCGCCGCCCGCATGGACTGGACGACCCAGCCCTATGCCAAGGCCAACCACCCGCCGATGGCGAAGCTGGCTCACGCCGACGAGCTGAGCGTCAGGCGCGGCGACACCGTCAAGCTCAGCGCCGCCGGCAGCAGCGACCCGGATGGCGACGCGCTGTCCTACGAGTGGTTCTATTACGGCGAGGCCGGCAGCTTCACCGTGTCCAGCGGCCGTTCCGGCCAGCCGCTGGACATCCGCGGCTTCGACCAGCGCGAGGCTTCCTTCGTCGTACCCGCCCAGCGCGTGATGCCGCCGGGCACGGGCACGATGCACATCATCCTGGCCGTGACCGACCACGGCACGCCCCGCCTCACGCGCTACCGCCGCGTCATCGTGAAAGTCGAACCATGAAGCTCCTGTCCCTCGTGCTCGCCGCGCTGCTCGCCACGTCGGCCTCCGCCCAGAATCCGCTGAACCTCGGCAAGGACCTGCGCACCGCCGACCCGTCCGGACATGTCTGGAAGGACGGCCGGATGTGGCTCTACACCTCGCACGACGAGGAATGCCAGGCCGACTTCCACATGAAGGACTGGTACGCCTTCTCGTCCACCGACCTCGTCAACTGGACCAACCACGGCCCCGTGCTGTCGGTGAAAGACCTCAAGTGGGCCGACGACTACGCCTGGGCGCCCGATGCGGCCTACAAGAACGGCAAGTACTACCTTGTCTTCCCCGCCGGCACCGGCATCAAGGATCGCCAGAACCCCAAGAACAGCACCAAGTGGATGGGCGTGGGCATCGCCGAGAGCGACAACCCCGCCGGCCCCTTCAAGGACATGATCGGCGCGCCGCTGTGGCGCAAGCCGTATGCGAACGACCCGGTGCTGTTCGTCGATGACGACAACCGTGCCTACCTCTACAGCCGCACGTCGGGCGTCAACTACCTCGTCGCCGAGATGGCCGACGACATGCGCTCCCTCAAGGGCGAGCTGCAGAAGATGGACATGGGCGGCTACGAGCCGCCGATGGAGGGGCCGTGGGTGTTCAAGCGCAAGGGCCTCTACTACTTCACGATGCCGGAGCACAACCGCATCCTGACCTACTACACGGCCACCTCGCCCAAGGGGCCCTGGAAGTACCAGGGCGTCATCATGGAGCAGGAGAACAACGCCAACAACCACCACTCCATCGTGGAGTACAAGGGTCAGTGGATCCTGTTCTATCACCGCTGGCTGGACACGCCCGGCGCGGCCTGCAACAAGAAGCAGCGCCACGTGGCGGCGGAGTACCTGCACTTCAATGACGACGGCACGATCCGCAAGGTCGAGCGGACGATGGAAGGCGTCGGTGATTTTCCCCGTCGCGCAACACCTGGCACTGCCGCGGGCATGACAAAGTAGCTCGCAAGCAATGGCCGAGCATGCGGTCGTGAAGGCAGGGAGACTTTTGATGATGAAGCCGGGTGCTCGGAGTCTTGTTTGGCTGGGAGGCATGGCTGGCGCCGGTGCCATCGTTCTCGCGGTCTACAACTGGCGTGCCGATGGCGCCGCAGCGCCGCCGCAAGCACCAGCGTCCACGCCGGTGCCAGCGCCTCCCATGGCATCGCTCCCCCAGGCAGACCCGGCCCCTCCCGCCGCGGTGGCTGCCGCATCGACGCCGGTCGCTGCAAGCGCGGCGATGCCGGCTTCTGCCGTCTTGCGCGCCCAGCCTGGGGACGTCTCGCGCATGCAGCGCGACGTGCAGCTCGCCATCGGCAGCGATCAGCGTGGCAAGGCGGGGGAAGCCGCGCGGCACATCCAGAGATGCCTGGCGTTGGAGCGCGACCCGGAGCGGAATCGCCAGGCGATGGAGGCCATGCTGCGCCGCTTGCCCGAAGCCGCGGCTGGCTCCTTCAGAGCGAGCCACCAGGAGTTGGTCGCCTCCTGTCAGGCCGTGGATGAATCTTCTCGCGCCCAGCTGGTGCCGCTGCTTCGCCGCAGCCTGGCCGAGGGCGACAAGGGCGCGGCAGCAGGCCTGGTGCGGGCCTTGGGGAAGGACTTCAATCTGGCGGACGATCCCGACGTCCTTGCGGCGCTGCGGCGTGACGCCTGGGACTGCGACGACGGCTCACAACGTGCGCTGAGCAACCTAGCCCGACGTGATCCGCAACTGTTGCCTCCCAACGAGATCGGGGCCTTGCGCGATCTGGAGCGCATCCAGTTCAGCAAGAGCATGGAGGCTTTGCTGCGCCAGGCGGAGGGTGACACCAAGCGCCAGGCCGTCCTCCAAGCCATGCTGGCCACCTACAAGTCGCCGCCCGAGGCCGATCCCGCAGAAGTGGCGCGAATCTCGGCCGAGATCCAGAGCCGCTGCAAGGCTGGGCCGGCCCAAGCCGGCGGTGTGCGGCCCGCCGTGCCCGGCTGATCGGGTGCGAGCAGAGCGCGGCTGACGGATCAGCCCTCGCGCGAACGGGCTGACCACGGTGCGGGACGCCTCAGAACCGGTACATCCACCCCGCAAACAGGCTCGCCTGGTAGCTCCGCTCCACCAGCGGACTGTCCTCCACGGCCTTGCCCAGCAGGCGGCCCGACACGTCCAGGAACAGCATCTCGTTGCTGCTGGTGGCGTAGGTGAATCTCAGCCCGCCTTCGGTCTGCAGGGTGGACTTGCCCAGGTAGGCTGGCCGGCCGGTGAGGGCCTCGGTGGGCTTCACGCCGAAGTAGTAGTCCACGTACTTGCGGTCCACGTGGCGCACGCCCAGCCGTGGCGTGACGGCCAGGTCGCCGAAGTCGAAGCGCTTCTCGTACTCCAGCGAGATCATGCGGCCCTTGCTGTTGCCCAGTGCATCGCCCTGCAACTCCAGCGAGAGCTCGCCCATGCCTGTGTCCCAGATGGCCGCGCCACCCACCCACAGGCTTTCCTTGCGGCGGTCCATGCCGCGCAGGAAGTCGGAGTCCTTGGCCTTGTAGCCGTCGAAGCCGAAGCGCCCGGTCAGCCGGTATTTCACCGGGCCCGTGCTGCCCAGCTTCAGGCCGACGCTGGGCAGTGCGACGGACACCCACTCGTTCTCGTAGATCAGCAGCGGCAGCACGCGCGCCTTGGTGTCCACGCCGCGGTAGGGCTCCAGCGTGGCGCCGGCGCCGATGCCGGCGATGGTCAGCGAGGTGGGCGGGCCGTTCTGGGCCAGGGCCGGCGAGGAGACAGCCAGCGCCGCAGCGAGGCGAAGGATATGGGCTTGCATCGAGACTTCCTTGCAGGAGGGAATGGAACGCCGCGCAGGCTAGGCAGGCTGAATTAGTGCCGCGTTAAACCTTGGCTTCGCGAAGGCCGAGTCCCTTGTACGGAGGTCGCCTCATTTGGATCTAAGTCAACGCGCTTAAATTCCGCGCATGCGCGCACTGCTGGTGGAAGACGACGACATGATCGGCAACAGCCTGACCCAGGCGCTGGGCCGGGCCGGCTGGTCGGTGGACTGGGTGCGCGACGGCGAGCCCGCCCGCACCGCGCTGGCCGACGGCGGCTATGCCTGCGTGCTGCTGGACCTGGGCCTGCCGCGGCTGGACGGGCTCAGCCTGCTGCGCCAGCTGCGCGCCAAGGGCGAGCTGACGCCCGTGCTGGTGCTGACCGCGCGCGACGGCCTGGACGACCGCATCGCCGGGCTGGACCTGGGCGCCGACGACTACCTCGTCAAACCCTTCGAGCTGGGCGAGCTGCTGGCGCGCGTGCGCGCGCTGCTGCGCCGGGCCAGCGGTTCGGCCCAGGCGCTGCTGGGCGCGGGCGCCGCGCTGCAGCTGGACCTGAACACGCGCGAGGCCGTGCGCGGCGCGCAGCGCGAGGCGCTGACCGCCCGCGAGTTCGCGCTGCTGCGCGCGCTGCTGGAGCGGCCCGGCGCCATCCTGTCGCGCGAGCAGCTGGAGCAGCGCATCTACGGCTGGGGCGAGGAGATCGGCAGCAACATGATCGACGTGCTCATCCACGGCATGCGCCGCAAGCTCGGGGCCGACGCGATCCGCAACGTGCGCGGCCTGGGCTGGCGCATCGCACTGGTGGATGCCGCGGCATGACGGGGCGGCTGGCGGGTTTGAGGCGCTGGCGCGGCTCGCTGCAAGGCCAGCTGGTGATGTGGCTGCTGCCACTGCATCTGCTGACGACGGCCGGGCTGGCCTGGCTGTTCCAGCGCAACTACGCCGACACGGTCTGTCACTTCATGGACGGCCAGATGCAGGCACTGGCGCAGTCCAACGCGGCGCGCAGCTGTGCCAGCCTGGCCGAACCCATGCGGCGGCTGGTGCCCGAGGAGGTGCACGAGGGCGGTGAGTTCGTCGTGCAGCTTTGGTGCGCGCAAGACCCGGCGCGCCATGTCAGCGGCATGCCGTCGGTGCAGCTGCCGCTGCAGGCCGCGCCGGGTTGGTACGAGCGATCGGCCGCCGGGGCGCAATGGCGCGTGTACACGGCACCGGCCGGTGCCGGGGAGGTGCATGTGCAGGTGCTGCAGAGCTTTGCCTTCCGCGACATGGAGGTGGGCGGGCGCAGCTTCTTCGCCAGCCTGGTGGGCCTGCTGCTGCTGCCGGTGTCGCTGGGCGTGCTGGCACTGGTGGTGGGGCGCGCGTCGCGGCGACTGCAGCACTCGGCCCAGCAGCTAGCCCAGCGCGACGAGCACAGCGCGGCGGCGGATGCGCTGCAGGTGCCCTGCGAGATCGAGCCTTTGGTGGGCGCCTTCGAAAGCCTGCTGGCGCGGCTGCGCGGCGCGCTGGCCTCGCAGCGCCTGTTCGTGCAGGACGCCGCGCACGAGCTGCGCACGCCGCTGACCGCCTTGAGCCTGCAGCTGGAGAACCTGCGCCCGCACATGGCGAATGCCCCCGCCGAGTTCGAGCAACTGCAGCAGGGCATGCGCCGCGCCCGCCATCTGGTGGACCAGATGCTGAGCCTGTCCCGCCAGGACCTGGCGCCCCACGCGACGGCAGCACCGCTGGACCTGCGCGAGCTGCTGCGCGCCAGCATCGGCCAGGCGATGGCCGAGGCCGACCGGCGCGGCGTCGAGGTGGGCTTCGTCGATGCGGTCGACGGGCCGGTAGCGCTGCAAGGCCAGGAAGGCGACCTGCGCAGCCTGTTCGACAACCTCATCACCAACGCGCTGCGGCACTCCCAGCCCGGCAGCGAGGTGGAGCTGCGGCTGACGCCCCGGTGGGTGGACGTCATCGACAACGGCCCGGGCCTGCCCGAGGCCATGCGCGAGCGCGTGTTCGACCGCTTCTTCCGCATGCCCGACGCGCCGCCCGGCGGCAGCGGCCTGGGGCTGGCGATTGCGCGGCAGGCCGGGCTGCGGCATGGGCTGCGCATCGAGCTGCGCGGGCGGGATGACGGCCAGTCGGGGCTTGTCGCACGCGTCCATCTGCCTGGGGCCTGTTAACACTACGCGACCTGCTTCCGTAGTGTTAACAGGCCCTAAGCCTCATCTCATTCATGCCGCCTAGATTGAGCGGCATGAACACACGCCCACGCCCACGCTTGCGTCCCGTCCGCCTCGCTGCCTACGGGCTGTTGTTGGTGCTTGCCGTCCTGACCGGCGCGATGGCGCTGCGCTATGCCTGGCCCGGCCAGCCCTGGGCGCCGCCGCTGCCCAATCTGACCTCGCAGCGCGAGCTGCTGGTGCTGCATGCCGTCGGCGGTGGTCTGGCGTTGATGCTGGGCCCGTGGCAGTTCTCCGCACGGCTGCGTCAGCGCCGGCCGCGGCTGCACCGGGCGCTGGGCTGGGCCTATGCGGCCTGCCTGCTGCTGGCTGGCCTGACGGCGCTGCCGCTGGCCACGCAGTCCGACGGCGGACCCATCGCGCAGGTGGGCTTCGCGCTGCTGGGCGTGCTGTGGCTGGTGACGACGTCCATCGCGCTGGTGCACATCCGCGCACGCCGTGTGGACCTGCACCGGCGCTGGATGCTGCGCAGCTTCGTGCTGACGGCCGGCGGCATCACGCTGCGGCTGCAGATCGTCGCAGGCAACGTGCTGGGCGTGCCCATCGAGGCCTACTATACGGCGCTGGCCTGGACCTCGTGGCTGCCGCAGGCGCTGCTGCTGGAGTGGTGGCTGCGGCGCCGGCCCGCACCGCGGCGCGAGCCGCCGCAGCCGTGGCCGGACACGCAGCTGGAGCCGGTCAACGAATGAGGTGCACCACCAGCCCGTTCAGGTAGCGCTCCAGCTGCGTGTAGCCGCTGGCGGGGTCGACGGCCTTGGCGTCGCTCGGGTCGCGGGGGTTCAGGCCGTGCGCCACCTCCCACGCGTCGGACATGCCGTCGCCGTCACTGTCCAGCGGCGCGGGCTTGCTCTTCAACTCGGGCCAGCCGCCCACCTCGGTCTGGCTGTTGATCAGCCGGCCGCGGCGCTGGCGCACGTCGTCGACGAGGCGCTGGTCCACCGCGTCGCGCACGAGGGACGCGCCCACGCCGGCCAGCACGCGCTCCAGCGTCCTGTCGGGCGCATCCACCGTGACCGGCGCGAAGGGCAGGGCCGCCGCCAGCTTGTAGCCCTCGGGCAGGCCGCCCGGCAGGTGCTTCGCGTGCGCGCGCACCAGCGTCCACGGGTCGGCGGGCACCTGTCCGTCCATGCTGTTGCCGGCGAAGAAGGCGCGCGCGCCGGGGTTGCTTTCCTCGAACGCGAAACTGCCTTTGGAGTTCGGGCCGCGCAGGTAGACGTTGCCGACGAAGTTGTAGCTGGCGCGCTCGCCGCCCCGGTCCAGGTTGTAGCCGGCGCGCTCGGTGGCCCAGTTGTAGAAGACGTTGGCGCGCAGGTCGTAGAAGCCGCCCAGCGGGTCGGCCTCGGGCTTGAGGTAGTTGCCCGGGCGGGGCATGCGGTCCTGGTGGTGGGCCCACAGGTTGTGGTGCATGGACAGCCGCGTGCCGCGCGCGCCGCGCAGCAGGCTGCCGAAGCCGTGGCAGGCGCCCTTCTTGGCGGTGTTGCAGTTCAGCGATTCGCCGATCAGGCTCCACTGCACGGTGACGTGCTGGTAGGCCGGCCGGCCCAGGTCCGGCCGGGCGACCGAGACGGACAGCGACTCGTCGCTGGACCAACTGGTGGACACGTGGTCCAGGATGATGCGCTGGCCCGAGCCGACGCTGATGGCGTCGTCGTCGGCATTGGCCGCGTCGCCCAGGCGCGAGCGGATGAAGCGCACGACGACGTCGTCGGCGGCTATCGTCAGCGGGTGGTCACGCAGCGTGATGCCGTCGCCGGGGGCGGTCTGGCCGGCGATGGTGATGCGGCCCTGCGTGATGTGCAGCGGCTTCTTCAGCGCGATGGTGCCGGACACGGCGAACACCACGGTGCGGGGGCCTGAGGCCTCCACGGCGGCGCGCAGCGAGCCGGGGCCGTCGTCGGCCAGCGTGGTCACGTAGATCGTGCGGCCGCCGCGGCCACCCTGTGAGATGGCGCCTTCGCCCTCGGCGCCGGGGAAGGCGGGCAGCGTGGTGGGCGGCGCCGCTGTCGGCGCGTCGGGCGTCGCGCAGGCGGCAAGCAGCAGGGCGGCGGCGAGTGCAGTCAGGTTTCGCATGTCAGTCGTCCAGGGCAGGGCGCGCGGCGGCGCCGGCGGGGGTGTCCAGCGCGGTCAGGCGCAGCGCGATGCCGGGCTTGCCCGGCAGCGGGATGGCGCCGGGTGCCACGAAGTCGTAGCGGCCCTGCGGCCTGAACTGCAGCGGCGCCTGGACCGGCGTGATCGTCATCGCCCAGGTGTCGATGATCTCGGCCTTGAAGCGCTGGCCGTCGCGCAGGCCGGTCAGGTAGAGCTTGGGCCGCCACTCGGTGGGCGCACGGTCGCCGAAGTAGACCAGGTAGTGGCGCCCGGGCTGGCCGGCGATGAAGAGGTCGTCGAAGGCGTCGATGGGGTCCAGGCCTTCGGCCGGTGCGGCATCGAGGATCTGCTTCAGGAAGGCCAGCCGCGGCGGGCTGTCGCCGCGCAAGGCCACGCCCTGGGCAAGCCAGATCACACCGTCGGCATCGGGGATGAACTCGCTGTGCCCGCCATAGCCGCCCGCGATGGTGACCGACCAGAACGCGTGCACCATCTGCCGACCCGTCAGCTGCGCCCAGCGGCGGTCGTGGTTGCCTTCGTACTTCAGCTCGTCGAACACCACCGGCTTGCGCCAGGCCTCGCGGAACAGCACGGCGCGGTTGGCGTCGGCCGCCGCCATGCCGTGCTGCATGCTGACGTGGGTGATCCAGTCCTCGGCCTGGTTGTAGATGCGCTTGCCGTTGTGGATGGAGCGCAGGTGGCCGTAGGGGTCGATGCGCTGCACCAGCCGGCCCAGATGGGCCCAGTCCGCATCCGTCTTGGTGCGCACGAAATCGAACTCGTTGGCCAGCGACCACCACACGTTGCGGTAGGCCCCCAGCCGCGCGACGACGTAGCGCACGTAGCGCTCGTCCTGCTCGCGGGTCATCGTGTCCAACCCCCACTCGCGCCGGTCGTCGTAGGGGTGCAGCAGGATGAGGTCGGCCTCGATGCCCAGATCGCGCAGCTGGCCCACGCGCTGCTCCAGGTGGCGGAAGAAGGCGGGGTTGAAACGCGTGTAGTCCGGCCTGGCGGGCGGCGTGCCGGTGCTGCTCTCGAAGGGCCAGAACTCGGGCGGGTGCCTGTCGACGCCGGCCGTCTGCGGGAACACCAGCATGCGCACCTTGTTGAACGGCGATGCGGCGAGCGCCTTCAGCGTCTGCTCCTCCAGCACGTTGCCGCGGTGGGCCCAGCTGTACATCGTCGTGCCGACCGGCTTGTACGGCGTGCCGTCGGCGTAGCCGAAATGGTGCTGGAAGCGCACGCCCACCGGGCCGTGGTTGCCGGCCTTGGCCGGCGTCGCGGTGAACTCGCCCTGCTTGTTCGTCAGCGGCCAGCGGTTGCTGTGCGTGACCCAGGTCCAGCGGCCCGGGCGTGGTGGCATGAAGCGCAGGCGGTAGCTGCCGTCACCGTCGTAGAAGCCGTCCACCTCCACGGCCTGCGTGCCGTCGCTGAAGCGGGCACTCAGCTGCACCTCGGTGAAGGGGTTGCCGTCGGCCGGGCCCTTCAGCTCGACCTCGAAGACGCCCCATTGCTCGACGGCCTGCGCCGCTGCACTGCACAGCGCCAGCATCAGCAGGGCCACCACACGCCACAGTCTCATCAGGCTCACTCCATCAAGCACCGGCGCGGCCACCCGCGCTCAGCTCAGTCGATCCATCATCCAGCGGGCGGCGAGGCCGGGCCACTGGTCCTGCCTGCCGCCCAGCCCGCGCAGCGCAAAGCCGTGCTCGGCCTGCGGGAAGACGTGCGCCTCCACGTCCAGCCGGTGCTGCTGTGCCGCGACGATGAGGTTCAGCGCGTGCTGTACCGGCACGATGGGGTCATGCAGCGCATAGGCCAGGAACACGGGGCAGCTCGGCAGGCCGTGCGGCTCGCCCGTGATGCCGATGGGCCAGGCGTCGTAGAAGGCCTGCTTCTCGGGCGGCGGGAAGTCGGGCTTCGCCGCAGGGAACTTGTGGTCGCGGTGGTTGGCGTTCAGTGGCGCGTAGGCGATGACGGCACCGGCAGACTCCCGCTGGCAGGCCATCACACCGGCCAGGTGGCCGCCGGAGGACAGGCCCACGTGCAGCAGCGGCAGTGGCGGCAGCGTGGCCAGCAGGTCCAGCGCGCGCAGGCCGTCCTGCAGCGCGATGTCGAAGGGATGGCCGTCCTGGCCCGGCAGGCGGTGCACCAGCACGTAGGCATCCAGCCCCAACGTGTTCAGCCACTGGGCGACCTCGACGCCTTCCTTGTCGTGCATCAGCTGCAGGTAGCCGCCGCCTGCGTAGACGATGGCGCGGCCCCTTGCGGGCGTGGGCGAGGGAAAGGCGTGCAGCTCGGCCCGCGTGGGGCGGCGGCAGATGCGGTCGGGGGCAGCGCCCTCGAAGACGTTGGCCGCACCGTCGGACAGAGGGATCACGACGCGGTTCATGGCTTCGCGGTCTCCTTCAGCGGCAGGCCGAAGTCCGGCATGCCGTCGGCGGTGAAGTTCAACGGTTGAACGCGCGTGGCGCGGCCCGTGTCCTTCAGCGGGTCGCCCTTCACGTCGCGATAGTTGCGCGCGTGGAAGACGTTCAGCACGGTGCCGTCGGGCTCGACGAGGAAGCTGTTGTGGCCGGGGCCGAACTGGCTGTTCTCGTCGCTGGTGGCGAACACCGGGCCGGGCGACTTGCGCCAGCTTCTGGGGTCCAGCAGGTCGGCGTTCTCGTCGGCCCACAGCAGGCCCAGGCAGTACTCGGCACCGGTGCCGGCGGCCGAATAGGTCATGAACACGCGGCCACCGTGGACCAGCACGGCCGGCGCCTCGTTGACCTGGTGACGCACCTTCTCCCACGCGTACTCGGGCCGGGTCAGCCGCACCTGCGGGCCCGTCAGCTCGGTGGGGCTCTTCATGAGCGACAGGTAGATGTTGGTGCTGTGGTTCTTGCTGGCGGGGTCGTCCTGCGCCCAGGCCATGTAGCGCTTGCCGCGGTGCTCGAACACCGTGGCGTCCAGCGTGAAGCTCTCCCACGCGGTCTTGATCTGGCCGCGCTCGGTCCACTCGCCCTGCATGGGGTCGGCGGACGCGTTCTCCAGCGTCCACAGGCGGATCTTCCACGGCTCCTTGGCCTCGCCGGCGCTGAAGTGGATGAACCAGCGGCCGTCCAGGAAGGCCAGCTCCGGCGCCCAGATGTGGCGGCTCATCGGGCCGCTGTCGTGCTTGCGCCAGACGACCTTAGGCTCGGCGGTGGCCAGGCCGGCGATGGACCTGGCGCGGCGCAGCTCCAGCAGGTCATAGGCGGGCACGGTGGCCATCAGGTAGTACCAGTCGCCGTGGCGCAGGATCTGCGGGTCGGCGCGCTGCGGGATCAGCGGGTTGGGCCAGGGCAGCGGCGCGGGCGCCGGCGCGGCGGGGGCTTGCGCCAGCACTGGCAGCGCCGGGGCTAGCACGGTGGCAGCGATCAGGCTGCGCCGGGTCAATGCGTTAGCGGTCATGAACTCTCAAATGCGTTGCAGTGCGCCGTTGCGGCGCTCGAATCGGGCGGTCTGGCCGGCCGCGAGCTTCAGCGGCAGCTTGCCGCCGCGCCAGCGCAGCTCGGTGCTGCCGCCATTCTTGCTGGTGATGCTCAGGGCCTGCAGCTCGCCGCCCTGCCAGGCGAAGGCCAACTCGAAGCCGCCACGCGCGCACAGGCCGGAGACATTGCCTGCGGGCCAGCCCTTGGGCAGGGCCGGCAGCAGCTGGATGCGGCCGCGGTGCGACTGCAGCAGCATCTCGGCGATGCCGGCCGCGCCGCCGAAGTTGCCGTCGATCTGGAAGGGCGGGTGGGCGTCGAACAGGTTGGGGTAGCTGCGGCTGGGATGCAGCAGGCGGTTCAGCGTGGCGTAGGCGTGCTCGCCGTCCTTCAGCCGCGCCCACAGGTTGATGCGCCAGCCTATGCCCCAGCCCGTGGTGTCGTCGCCGCGGCGCTCCATCACGTTGCGCGCGGCGGCGGCGAAGGCGGGCGTGTCCTCGGGCGTGATCTGCGCCGACGGGTACAGCGCGTACAGGTGCGACACGTGGCGGTGCTGCAGCTCGGGCGCTTCCATGTCCCAGTCCTCCATCCACTCCTGCAGCTGGCCGGCCTTGCCGATGCGGTCGGGCGGCAGGCGGTCGCGCATGGCCAGGCAGTCGCGCGCGAAGGGGCGGTCGGTGCGCAGCTCGCGCGCGGCTTCAGCGCAGTAGGCGAACAGGTCGCGCAGCAGCTGGCTGTCCATCGCCGGGCCGGCGCAGACCGAGGAGCCGTGCGGATGGCTGTTCTCCGGCGACACGCTGGGGTTGGTGACCATGTGGCCGCTCTTGGGGTCCTTCACCAGCGTGGCGAGCTGGAACTCGGCTGCGCCCTTCAGCAGCGGGTACAGGCGCTTGAGCACGGCGGGGTCGCGTCGGAACAGCCAGCTCTCCCACAGCGTGTTCACCAGCCACACGCCACCCATGGGCCACAGGCCCCACTTGGCGCCGTCGGTCGGCGCGGCGACTCGCCAGCCATCGGTGTTGTGGAAGGCCACCCAGCCCGGTGCGCCGAACATCTTCTGCGCCACGCCGGCGCCGGTGACGGCCAGGTCCTCCACCATCGCGAACAGCGGCTCCACGGTCTCGCCGATGTTGCACAGCTCGGCGGGCCAGTAGTTCATCTCCGTGTTGATGTTGATGGTCCACTTGGACCCCCAGGACGGATTGGTCTTCTCGTTCCACAGACCCTGCAGGTTGGCCGGGAAGCGCGAGCCGGGCCGCGAGCAGGACAGCAGCAGGTAGCGGCCGTACTGCAGGTACAGCGCGGCGAGACCTGGGTCCTGGCCTTCGGCGAAGCGGGCGATGCGCTCGTCGGTGGGCAGCGTGGCGTTGGGGCCGGTGCCCAGATCGATGGCGACGCGCTTGAACAGCTTCTGGTGGTCGGCGCGATGGGCCTCGCGCACGGCTTGCGGCCCGCGGGCGACGGCGGCGGCCAGCGTCTGCCGGTTCAGCGCGGCCGGGTCGGCGGAGATGTCGTCGAAGCGCTTGTAGCCGGTGGCGCCGGCGATGAGGATGAAGACCTCGTCGGCGCCCTGTACGAACAGGCCACCGTTGCGCGCCGTGACCTTGCCGCCGCGCGCCACCACCTGCAGCCGGCACTCGAACGGCAGTCGGCCCTCGATGCCGCCCACCGTCGGGCTGGTGCCCGCCACCCACAGCGTGTGGTTGCCCTCGGCGCCGCTGGTTCTCTGGTGCGGCGCGTTCAGAGTGATGTCCGTGGTGATCCACTTGGGCTTGTCGGCCGCCAGGCGCACGACGATGAGCTGGTCGGCCGCCGACGCGTAGACCTCGCGCGTCAGCGTCGCGCTGCCGGCGCGAAAGCGCGTGGTGGCCACGGCCTCGTCCAGGTCCAGGCTGCGCTCGTAGCCGCGCACGCCGTCCAGGCCGGGGAAGACCAGCAGCAGCTCGGCCAGCGGCTGGTAGCTCATCTGGCGGTTGGGCACGCCCAGCAGCGTCTCGTTGGCCAGCTTCTCGGCCTCGGCATAGCGGCCGGCAAAGATCAGCTCGCGCACCTTGGGCAGGCCTTCGCGCGCCCTCGGGTTGGCCGTGTCGTAGGGGCCGCCGGAGAAGAGGCTGTTCTCGTTGAGCTGCAGCCGCTCCGTGTGCGTGCCGCCGAACACCATCGCCCCCAGCCGCCCGTTGCCCACCGGCAGCGCCTGCACCCATTCGTCGGCGGGGCGGCGGTACCAGAGGCGATGGGGCTGGGGCTTGTCGTCCTGCGCGCTGGCCAGGGGAGCGGCGAGCAACGGGGCGAGCGGCGCGCCGAAACGCAGCAGCCCGGCCTGGGCCGCCTGCTGTTGGAGCCAGTCGCGGCGCGTGGGCTGTTGTCTCTTCATGGTTTTTTGTAGAACTCGGCTTCGACGATGGACAAGACACCGCGGCCCAGTCGGGCGGCGCCGGTGTCGACGATCTTCTGGTTGGCGACCTCGGTATTGGCGGTCGCCATGCCGCCCTGGGCTTCGCCGGTCAGCTCGACGGTGACGTTCTGGCCGCGCTGGGGTTTCAGCGGCAGCGTGACGTAGCCCAGGCTGCGCTCGGTCAGGCCACGCCAGACCTCCACGCCATCGACGCTGATGCGCAGCGGGTAGCGGCGCTCGCGCCAGCCGCCCAGCTTCAGCGTGATCTCGCTGAGCATGGCCGGTTCGGCGAGGCGGAACTGTAGAGCGCCTTTGCCCGCCTCGCCGGTCCAGGCGGTGGATTCGTCGTCGTCGAAGGCGTTGGCCGCGTTGCCGCTGTTGGCCTCGGCGCTGGCCACCGGCACGGCAATGCGGCTGACCGCGAACGACGGCGTGGCGGGCGTGGGGCCACGCACGGATTGCGCGGGCACGCCGTCCGCCGGCATGCGCCGGGACAGCCCACCGCTGACAACGACCGGCTGCGAGCGCAGTTCGACGACGGCAGGCGCGAGGCCCTGCGCCTCGGCGCGCAGCTTGATGGCGCCGGCCTCGGTGGTGCTGCGCACCAGCACGCGGTTCACGCCGCCTTCCACCGGCAGCTCGCGCGCCAGCACGAAGTTGCCCGGTCCCTGGGCGATGCCGCCGCGCCATTCGGCCGGGCCGTCCAGCGTGAACTTCACGGTGTCCAGCGCGATGGGGTTGCGGTGGCCCTGGGCGTCCACCACCTCCACCTGCACCAGCGCCAGGTCCGCACCGTCGGCCTGCAGGCCTTGCGGATGGGTCTGCGCGGTCAGCTTCAGCGCGGCGGCGGCGCCGGCCGTGATGCGTGCGTCCTCGCAAACCTTGTTGCCCGCGTCGTCCAGCCCCACGGCGCGCAGCTCGCCGGGCTGGAAGGCCACGCCGTCGAAACGGAACACAAAGGGCTCGACGGGCTCGGCGGTGGCGATGGGCTTGCCGTTCAGCAGCAGTTGCACGCGGCGCGCACTGGAGATCACGGTGACGGCTTTCACCGTGCCGGCCGCGTAGTTCCAGTGCCCCAGGATGTGGGCGCGGGGCCGTTCCACGTCCACCCAGCCGTCCCACATCACCTGGTGGCCGAAGAAACCGTCCTTGGGAATGCGCATCGCGTCGACCTCGCCGCTGCGGCGGTAGTTCTCGGCGCCGCGGTGGTGGGTGTTGCTGTCGCTGAAGATGATGTTCACGCCGCCCGACGACACGCGCGTGCCGGTGCCGGGGCGCTCGCGCCAGTAGTCCACCCAGCGGCGCACGTTCTCCAGCGCGTGAGAGTCCTGGTTGTGGTTGTAGCTGGGCGCCGGCTGGCCCTTGTGCGGCGGGCCGTCGCCGTTCTTGTGGAAGGGCGGCGAGAGTTCGTCCCAGAACTTGCGGGCGCCCTCGTCGCGCGAGTACTCGGTGGCCCACAGCGGGCGGCGCGCGCTCTTGTTGATGTAGAGCATCTCGCCGCCGTACTCGGCCACGTCCTGCAGCGCCTTGGACAGCATCTCGCGGCTGCCCGCGGCGCGGCCGCCGTGCGGGTCGTAGCGGTCGCGGATGGCCTTGACCTCGGCCATGTGCTCGGCGCTGACGCCGCGGTTGCCCGCCTCAACCATGACGATGCTGGGGCTGTTGCGGAAGTAGATGACGGCGTCGCGCATGGCCTCCATGCGCTGCTCCCAGCGCCGGCCCGTCACGTCGGCCTCGGAGTCGCCGGCGGGCATGGCCTGCATCAGGCCGATGCGGTCCAGCGAGTCCACGTCCTGCTTCCACGGAGCGGTGTGCATCCAGCGCACGAGGTTGGCGTTGCTGGCCAGCATCTGGCCGTTGCTGTAGTCGCTGAGCCAGGCGGGCACGGACTGACCCGTGGCCGGCCATTCGTTGGACGTGCGCTGCGCATAGCCCTTCAGCTGGATGACGCGGCCGTTCAGCTTGACCATGCCGTTGGCGAACTCGGTCTGGCGGAAGCCGGTGCGGGTGACGACTTTGTCGGTGGGCTTGCCGTTGACGGTCAGCGTGGTTTCGACGTCGTACAGCGCGCCATGGCCCCAGCTCCAAAACTGCAGGCCGGTCACCGGCGCTTTTGCCGTCACGGTGGTGGTGGCGCCGGGCAGCACCGTTTGCGTGGGTGCTTTGAACGTGGCGGCGAGCTTGCCGGTGGCAGCATCGCGCAGCGTCACGGTGTAGCCGAAGCTGCGCGTGCGGTGGTGTTCGTTGCGGACCTGGGACTCGGCGGTGATGGTGGCTTTGCCCGCCTTGATGTCGAAGTCGGCCGCGTGGATGTAGACGCCCGTGGTGCGCAGGTTGGAGAACAGCGGCAGCGTCTGGTAGAGCTTGTCGGTGACGTGCAGCCGCAGGTTCTTGGGCAGGCCGCCGTAGTTGGCGTTGAAGTTCCTGTCGGCCCACTGGTAGCGCTGGTTGGTGGCGCGCTCGCGGTAGTCCCAGCGGTTGTCGGTGCGCACGGCGATGACGTTGTCGCCGGGCCTGATCTCGGCGCTGATGTCGAAGCCGAAGGCGGTGACGCCGTTCTCGTGCAGGCCGACGCGGCGGCCGTTGACCCAGACTTCGGCCGCCTGTCTTGCGCCTTCGAACTCGATGAAGACTTTGCGGGTGGTGACGTTGGTGGGGAGGGTGAAGCGCTTGCGGTACCAGGCGATGCCTGTGGTGTGGTCGACGATGTCCTTTGAAAAAGCGTCGTCTTCGTTCCAGGCGCGGGGGAGGGTGACTGGCTTCCACGCCTTGTCGTCGAAGGTGGGGCTTTCAGCGCCGGCGGGGTCGCCGACGTGGAGGCGCCAGCCCGGGTTGAAGTTGTAGACGTCGCGGGCGGCGATTGCGGGCGTTGCCAGCAGGGTGGCGATGAGCAGGAGGTGCTTCATGTGTTGGTTCGTTGCTGTGGCTTGATGGCCAGGCCCATGCCGGGATGCGCACCCGGCAGCTCGGTAACTTTGGCTTCGCCGAAACCTTCGGTTTTCTTCTGCGGACCAGAAGACAACGAAGTTGCGGCGAAGCCAAAGTCACCAAAGAAGAGGCGCTGAACCGCACCCCATCCCGACGCCGCAGCCAGCAGCGCGCGAAAACGGACAGCGGCATTGCGCGTGGACGCGAGCCGCTGCGCTCTCGCGGTTGTCCTTGTGACGGGCAGCGCAGATCGAACCTTCACGCCGCTTAACGCCGGCTGCACGCCGGGCTCATCCGCCGAATGCAGCGCCGCTCGGGCGGCGCGACGACGTTTGGAGTTCAAATCGAAACCTCGGCGGCGTTGAGATGGTCGTGCGGTTGCCCAAGCAGCCTGCCCACCGCGACGCGCCTCACCGTCACGCCCCGCACCGGCAGCGAAGCCTCACCGCGCAAGCGGCTCACATGCTTCGCCTCCACCACCTCAACGTCTGAAACGAACAAGCCCTCAACAGGCGTCAACCGCTTCTCCAGCGTCGGCATCAAGGTCCGCCACTGATAGAGCACGTCCGTGTCCACGTCCAGCACGCTGCCCACCAGCCGGTGCGCCTTCACGCGCCGCAGGTGGATGTTGCGCACGAACCCGCCGCGCCGCTCGTTGGTCTTCACGAACAGCAGGTTGAACAGCTGCACCTTGTGCGTGCTGCCGCGGTTGTCGACCTCGCAGTCTTCCACCAGCACGTCCGAGATGCCGCCCGCCAGCTCGCTGCCGATGGCCATCAGCTGGTGGCCGTTCAGCACCTTGCAGCGCCGCACGACGATGTGGCGCGACGGCGTGGCCAGGCGCCAGCCGTCGCGCTCGCGGCCGGACTTGACGGAGATGGCGTCGTCGCCCTGGTCGAAGCTGCAGTCCTCGATGAGCACGCGCTGGCTCATCTCCGGGTCCACGCCGTCGTTGTTGTGGCCGTGGGCACGGATGTGCACGCCGCGGATCAGCACGTCCTCGCACAGGAAGGGGTGCACGGTCCAGAACGGGCTGTTGACGATGCGCACGCCCTCCAGCCGCACGCGCTTGCAGCGGTTGAAGTGCAGGAAGGGTGGGCGCAGCTGGGCCTGGCGCCCCAGCTCGCCGTCCGTCATGCGGCGCTCGCTGGCCGGCACGCCGTCGATGGACATGCGGTACAGCGCCACCAGTGCGTCCATGTGGCCCCTGGGCCGCGCGAACCACTGCTGCCAGACGTCCATCTGCGCCTCCAGCGTGCCGGCGCCGGTGATGGCGATGTCCTCGCAGCCCTGCGCGTAGACCAGCGGTGAATGGATCATGCACTCCAGCCCCTCCCAGCTCGCCAGCACGGCGGGCAGGTAGTCGGCCGGGTCGGGCGAGAAGCGCAGCGTCGCGCCGGCGTCCAGGTGCAGGTTGACGCGGCTCTTCAGGTGCACCGGGCCGCTGGGCCAGACGCCCGCCGGCACGACGACGATGCCGCCGCCCGCGTCGTGGGCGGCACGGACGGCCAGGGCCAGCGCGGCCGAGGTCAGCGCGAGGCTGGCCGGCTGCGCGCCGAAGTCGGTGATGACGAAGCGCGGCCGGCCGTCGAACACCGGCAGGCGCAGCGGCGGCATGTCGAACGGCGTGCCGCTGACCGCCAGCGTCTGCGTCGGGAAGCCGGCCCGCGCCGTCGCACAGCCGGCGAGCGCTGCGGTGGCGGCCAGCGCCGCGCGGCGGGTCAGCATCACTTCACCAGGCCGGCGGCCTTGGCCGCCTCGTCCAGCGTGTCGCCGATCAGCGCCAGGTTCTGGATGGCCGCCAGGCCCCATTGCGCGGCGCCGTTGGTGCCTATGCCCGGCTGCTCGTCCAGCGGGCGCAGCACGGCCACGCCGCCGATGCGCCGCGTCCTTGCGTCGCCCTTCAGCGCTCCGGAGGCGAAGAACTCCCTCCACGCCCGCAGCGCCAGCGCGCGGTCGCGCTCCTGGAAGGCCGCGTAGGCCGTCATGCGCGAGCCGGTGTCGCCCAGGCTGCGGCCGCCCGGGTCCTTGCCCAGCAGCGCCACGATGTCGGCCTTGGGGGCGTTGTAGTAGCGGCAGTACTCCAGCCATGCGCGGCGGTAGGCGGGCGCGTCCACCAGCGTCAGCAGCTCGGAGCTCATCTCGATGACGCCGAACACGCCGTTCAGGTGCGAGATGCTCACCGTGTCGCCCGGCCCGGCGAACTTGCCGGTGCGCGGATCGAACGGGGCGCCGCCGGCGAACCAGCGGCGCTTGAGCGCGCCGATGCTCTCCATGCCGTTGACGATCTTATCGCGCCAGCGCGTGTCGCCGGTGCGCTCCCATTCGGCCAGCCAGGCGGCGATCAGCGAACCCCAGCTGGTGCCGAACGAGGTGTTGATGAGACCGTCCGGCGCCGGCTTGGGCGCCTTGTCGCCGAGCTTGCGCGAGATGTCCACCTTGTCGAGGTCGCGGTCCGACTCCAGCAGCTCGCGCATCAGGTCGCCCACGCGCTCGTCGGCGGTCAGGAAGTAGTAGATGCGGCGGTAGGCGGCGTTGGACACGCGCGGCTGCTTGGACGAGTCGGACCAGTGCTGCACGCCGTGCCGCGTGCCGAAGCCCTTGAAGCGGCCCAGGTGGTAGACGTCCACCTCGCCGGTGTGGCGCGTCATCGCCTCGGCCAGCTTGAACAGGTCGGCGCGGCCGGTGCGCAGGTAGCTCATCCACAGCCACAGGTCGGTGGACAGCTCCGAGTTGTCCCAGGCGTAGCCGCCGATGTCGTAGCGCCACATGTGGCGGTCGGCGTCGTAGCTGTGCATGACGTCGCCGTAGTTCCAGAAGCCGTACCAGCGGTGCTGCTCGACCTCCTTCAGGTACTGGTTGAGCTGCTGCGCGGCGCGGTCCTCGATGAGCTTGCGTGCGGGCGTGCCGGTGTCCACCGGGTCCCAGTCGCCGAACACGGCGCAGGCATGCAGGCGCTGCGGCGTCACCACCAGCCGCGCCGGGTTGGCGACCTGCTCGGCCATGTCCGAGAAGGCCTGGTGCGAGGGCGTGGCGGGCAGCGCCCACAGCTGCAGCTCGGAGGTGCGGGCGACGCCGTGGGCGTCGTCCCAGCCGGGCTCGTAGTCCTCGTAGGTGATGTTGAGGCCCTCGACCTGCTTCTCGAACGTGTCCATGTCGCCGGGCGAGCGGTAGGAGCGCATGTCCATGGCCGGGGCCGACGGCGACCACAGCCAGGCGGTGACCTCGGCCGTCGGCGTGGCCGCGCCGCGCACGTCCAGCCGCACGGGCGCACGCTGCCAGAAGTCCTTGAAGCCCAGCGCCACGCCGCCGGACGCGCCGCCGGCGTAGACCAGGCCCTTGTTGCGCGTGCCCGCGTTGGACGCGATCCAGGCCTGGCCCGGCGCGGTGCGCTTGTTCAGCGTGTAGCCGTCGGGGCTGGACTGCGACAGCGAGAAGTCGCTCCACTCCGGGATCCACTGCAGCCGGTCCGACACGCGCTTGTCCATGCCGGAAAGCGGCGGCAGCGCCCGACCGGCGACCTGGGCGTCCTTGAACGCCTGGCCGGGGTCGCGGCGCAGGCCGGTGACGGGCCGCACGGCCTCGCCCCAGACGCCGACGCCTTCGCCGGTGAAGCGCACGTGGCGGTCGTAGGAGGCGTCGGTCATGGGCACCTGGGCGGTGACACCCAGGCCGGCGATGAAGTCCTTGGCCGGCACGCCGTCGAAGACGAAGCTGTGCACGATGCGCACGCTGTCCGAGCCGGCGTAGAAGTACAGCCGCACCGAGAACGGCAGCCACTCGCGGCCGTGGCCGCTGTGCATGCCGTCCAGCTTGACGACCGCGCGCACGGGGCCGCGCTGCTCGACGGTGACGGCGGTGACCTTGCTGGTGAAGGCCTGGCGCGCGACGCCGCCTTCGCCCTCCAGCTCGGCGCCGTCCTGGCGCAGCGCGACCAGCTTGACGGCCTTCAGCGTGGTGCGGCCGGCGCGTGTGGCCTCGGCGATGAGGTGCTCGCCGCGGGTGGGGATGGTCCAGCTCAGCTCACCGGCCGTGACGAGGATCTGCGCGTCGGTCTGCTTGACGCCGACATTGCCGGCCGTTCCGGCCGACGGGGCGCCGGGCTCCAGCTTCAGGCCCGCGGCGGGCGTGCCGCCGGCGACCGCGTGGGCGGTCCACTTCAGCGAGCCGTCGGGCCAATAGGCCAGCGGCCAGGACTGCACGGGCAGGTTGGACCCGGCCAGGCGGAACTGCAGTGCCTGCCCGGCCGCGGGCTTGCGAACCTGGCCGCGCGGCCAGGGCACGCCCAGCGTCGTGCCCTCGAAGCGGGCGGGCGGCGCACCGTCCAGCCAGGGCAGGGCGGTGTCGGCCACCGGCGCACCGGGCTTGCTGGACAGGTTGGCCGTGGCGGCATGGCTCAGTGGCGGCAGCGCGCCGGCGAGCGAGACCGCCGCCGTGGTCTGCAGGAAGCCACGGCGGGAACTTTTCGTCGATTGCATGGGGGCTCCGGAAGGAGGTGCCGGCTCAGCGAGCCTGGCTCTTGTAGTGTTCGGCCATCACGTCGAAGGCCTGCTTGCGCTGGCCGGTCTCGGAGATCAGGCCCTTGCGGTTCCAGCCGTTCTGGAAAACGGGGTGCTCGCGGCGCGGCGACTTGAAGTCCTTCAGCACCCAGGGCGACAGGCCGCGCAGGTTGGGGATGGTCGCCAGCATCTTCAGCGTGGCGCGGTAGTAGGCGGCCTGGAACTCCTCACTCCATTTCTTCGGCTCGGCACCCAGGTCGTGGTGGCCGGCCAGTGCGTCGGCGCCGAACTCGGAGATGAGCAGCGGCTTGGTCGTCGGCAGGTCCCAGCGCACCTTGGCGAGGTCCGCCAGGCTGTCGTTGCCGTACCAGCCCGCGTAGGTGTTGACGGCCATCACGTCCAGGTGCGGCAGCAGCGGGTCGGCGATCTTGACCGTGTAGCCCTCGCGCTCCACCAGCAGCGCGGCGCTGATGAGGCGGCTGGGGTCCAGCTCGCGCACGGTGGCGGCCAGCGCGGCGTGGAAGCGCGTGCGGTTCTCGGCCACCGGCGTTTCGTTGCCGACGCTCCACAGCGCCAGCGCGGCGCGGTTGCGGTCGCGGTAGATGGTCTCGGCCTGCTGGCGGCGGGCCTTCAGCAGCACGGCGGGGTTGTCCCAGTCCACGGTCCAGTAGACGGGAATCTCGCTCCAGACGATCAGGCCCAGTTCGTCGGCCACGCGCAGCATGGTCTCGCTGTGCGGGTAGTGCGACAGGCGCACGTAGTTGCCGTTCAGCCCGGTCTTGACCTCGTTCAGCAGCGCGCGCGCGGCGGACTCGGTCATGCGGCGGGCCGGGTTGCTGCCCAGCTCCTCCTCGTGGATGGACACGCCGCGCAGCGTGACGGGCTTGCCGTTGAGCAGGATGTCGGCGCCCTTCACGGCCAGCGTGCGAAAGCCGATGCGGTCGTTCACGGCGTCGGCGCCTGACGCAAAGCGCACCGCGTACAGCTGGGGCGACTCCGGCGACCAGAGCTTGAGCGTGGCCGGTGCAGGGATGTCGAAGCGCGCCTCGCCGTTGGCGTCGGTGGTCGCCTGCGCTTTCAGGTCCAGTCCATCGATCTGCACGCTGACCGGCTGGTTGCCGGCCTGCGCGCCGTTGAGCTGCAGGCTGCCCACCAGGCGGCCGGCGTCGGTGAGGCGCAGCGTGGCGTCGTCGATGAAGGTGGCGGGCGTCTGGATCAGCCTCACCGGCCGCGTGATGCCGCCATAGAGGTCCCAGTCGGTGATCTCGCCGGGGATGCTCTGCGCGTCGTGCCTGGAATCGACGCCGACGACGAGGCGGTTGCCGCTGGCGCGCAGCGCCTCGGTCACTTCCAGCACGAAGGGCGTGAAGCCGCCTTCGTGTCGGCCGACTTCCTTGCCGTTCAGGTAGACGTAGGCGTGGTAGTTGACGCCCTCGAAGCGCAGGAAGCTGCGTGTGCCGGCCTTGGGCGCAGGCAGGTCGAAGCGGCGCTGGAACCAGATCAGCCCGTCGTACCAGCGCAGTTCCGGCTCGGCCGCGTTCCAGGCGCCGGGGATCTGCATGCCGGGCGCGCGGTCGAGGTCGAACTCGAAGAAGCCGGTGCCGGGCTTGGCCTCCTCGGCGGCGATGTCCACGTCGCGGTGGCGCTGCATGCGCGACTTGGCGACCCAGCCGTTGATGTCGGTGAGGCCCGTGCGGTAGTAGTCCTTGGAGTAGGTCCAGCGGCCGGACAGGTCCTGCACCTCGGTGCGCTGGCCGGTCAGGAGCAGCAGCGGGCGGAGGTTGTCGGCAGCGGCGAAGGCGGGCGAGGCGATCAGCGCCAGCAGGGCCAGGGCGCGGCGGATCACTGCTGCACCTCGATGACCAGCACCGACTTGGCCGGCAGCGTCAGCGCCAGCGTGCCGTTCTTCGCTTCGGCCTTGAAGGGCTGGGGCTTGACGCGGTCCGGCGCATCGAACCAGTTCTGGGCGTCCATCGCGGCAGCGGTCATCAGCTGGCCGCTCACGGCGCGCACGCCCTTGCCGCCGACGGCGAGTTGCACGGGCAGGTCCTGGCGCGGGTTGACGTTGGCGAGGCTCAGGATGAGCTTGCCGTCCGTTGACCGAGCGGCGCTGGCGCTGAGCGCGGGGATGCGGTAGTTGCCGTTCGGGCAGACGAGCGAGGCGGGCGCGCAGACGGGCGTGGGCGTCGGGTAGATGGGCACGCCGGTCAGCACCGGCACCGTGGGAATGCCCTTGGGCAACTGGTAGCTCGGCACCTCGCTCATCTGCACGGGCAGCGAGGTGGCATCCATGAAGGGCAGGTGCATCGCGAACGCGTGGTAGGTCGGCGTCAGCACCATGCGCTCCTTGTCCGTGACGATCATGGCCTGCAGCACATTGACCATCTGCGCCATGTTGGCCATCTTCACGCGCTCGGCATGGCGGTGGAACACATGGAAGTGCAGCGCGGCCAGCACCGCGTCGCGCAGCGTGTTGCGCTGCACGAGGAAGCCGGGGTCGGTGCCGGGCTCGGGGTCGTACCAGCTGCCCCACTCGTCGAAGTAGATCGCGAACTTCTTGGCCGGGTCGTTGCGGTCCAGGATCTCGCGGTGCTTGGCGAGGTAGCCGTCAATGGTCTGCGGCACGGCCAGCGTGGAGATCCACTCGGCCTCGGGGAAGCCCACGGCCGCGCCCTTCTTCTTCCAGTCGCGCGTGGGCAGCGAATACTGGTGGTGCGTGATGGCGCTCATCTGCTTGATCTCGGCGCTGAGCGTCTCGGTCCAGTGCAGCTCCAGCTCCTGGCCGCCGCTGGCGACGAGCTTGGGCCGGTTGCCGCGCGGTGCCTTGGCGAAGGTGGCCCACTGCTTGTAGAGGTCGGCGTAGTAGCTCGGCTTCATGTTGCCGCCGCAGCCCCAGCTCTCGTTGCCTATGCCCCAGTAGTGCACCTTCCAGGGCTGGTCGCGGCCGTTGGCGCGGCGCTCGCGGGCCAGCGCGGTGTCGCCCTCGGCCGTCAGGTACTCCAGCCATTGCGCCATCTCCGCCACCGTGCCTGAGCCCAGGTTGGCGTTGATGTAGACCTCGGTGCCGAGCTGGTCGGCCAGGTCCATGAACTCGTGCGTGCCCACCGTATTGGGCTCGATGACGCCGCCCCAGCTGGTGTTCACGCGCGGCGGGCGGCTGGCCTGCGGGCCGATGCCGTCGCGCCAGTGGTATTCGTCGGCGAAGCAGCCGCCGGGCCAGCGCAGCACCGGCACCTTGACCGCCTTCAGCGCGTTGACGACGTCGCTGCGCCAGCCGCGCACGTTGGGAATCTTGCTGTCCGTTCCCACCCACAGGCCGCCGTAGATGCCTGACCCGAGGTGCTCGGCGAACTGGCCGTAGATCTGGCGCGCGATGACCGGGCCGGGCTTGTCGGCCTGGATGTCGATCTTGACCGGTTCCGCCGCCTGCGCAGCGAGTGAGAGTGACAGGCTGAAGGCGGGGAGCAGGTGTTTCATCGGCATTGGAGGATTTGGAAATCTCTGATCTGCAAGCGGCTGGCCGTTGTCCTCAGCGCGAAGTAGCCGTGCAGGCGTGGATTGGCGTCTGCGCGTGTAAAGAGTTCGTTGCTGCCGGCGCGCCAGCGCAGGTGAACAGCGTTGTCGGACGTGGGGCGACGCGAAACAATCTCGACGGTGAGCGGTTGGCCCAGGTGCAGACGGGTCTGCGGCGTCATCGGCCGCTCATGCGGCTCGGCGATGGCGCCGTCCGCAAAGCCCGCCAGCAGCCGCTTCTCGCTGCCGGTGTAGTGGCGCAGCCGGCTCGTCATGTTGGCGTTGGCGCCGAAGCCGACGTAATAGGTCGGCAGCGTGTCGTAGCCGGCGAACTTGCCGCTGCGCGGGTAGGGCTCGCTGCCGTCCAGTTCGAGCGCATTCCAGAACATGTTGAGGTCCGAGATGCGGCCGGCGTGTTCGCCGGCAGTGGCGGGCGCGGGCAGGGCCACGGCGGTGAAGCGGATGGCGTAGTCGCCGCTCAGCGGCTGGCGCCACCACAGCGACAGGCCGGCGGGCGTGGCGATATCCAGCACGCCGTTCTCGGCCGTGACGACGGCGCGCGCGTCCTCGGCCTCCAGCCGCCAGCGCGTGAGGCCAGCGCGGAAGTCGTCAGCGGCAACCGTTTCGAGCTTGCGCGGCGCCTCGCACCACGCGGCGGCTGCCAGCGGCAGCAGCGCGAGCGTCAGCCCGCAAAGTGAAAGACGGACGGCAGGTCCCATTGGCGCGGCTTGTTGTCGGGTTCCACTTCCATCAGCGGGGCCATGTAGTCCCACCAGCGGCGCATGACGGGCAGCGTGGGCAGCTCGTCGATGGGAAAGCCGGCTTTCAGCTTCAGCACCGCGAACAGGCTCAGCGTGCTCTCGTCCAGGAAGATGGAGTAGTCGTGGATGCCGGCGCCGCGCAGCGCCTCGGCCAGGTCGGGCCACAGCTCGTCGTGGCGCTTCTTGTACTCGGCGACCACGCCGGGTTTGAGCTGCATCTTGAAGGCGCGAATCTCGTCGCTCATTCGTTGTCTCCTAAAGGATGTCTTGTTCAGCCATCGGTCGGTCGGAAACGTCGCGCCGTTGCAGCGCTGCGTCCGCATGCCAATGGGATGAGGCCAGCCCGTCGAGCTGGCAGCTGGTTCCCGCCGCGATGGGCTCGCCCAACTGCAGGCGGCAGGCCGCGTCGAAGTGCCAGGCCAGCGCGTCCTGCACATGGCCGCCGCGCGCGGCCTCGATGTCGAGCGCGCGGAAGTCGAAGCGGCGCAGCGGCACCTCGGCCGTCGCGTCCACCTCGAACGCGGTCTGCGCACCGCGTGCGACGAGGCGCTGGATGCGCACGCCTTCGACGCGCGTGCGGCCCCGTTCGCGCGGCACGGGCTGGGCCAAGGTCTGCCAGTGGGGCGGGGCGTTGGGCAGCTCCGCCGCGGGGATCCGTGCCTGGCTGTAGGCGGGATTCCAGTTCATCGTCGCGCGCATGGCGACCGGCACGCCCAACAGCGTCAGGTCGCCGATGGACACGTCCTCGACGAAGCCGCCGCGCGTCGGTGCGCTCTTGAAGAGCAGGCCGACCGGCACCGGCGCATGCACCTCGATGCGCTGGGCGTTGATGCGCCGCAGGCCACCCGAGGTCTCGCTGCCGAAGGTCAGGCCCGCCGCGCCCTCGCGGACGATGCAGTCGCTGATGCTGATGTCCTCGCAGACGCGAGCGACGCGCAGGCCATCGGCGTCGCGGCCGGCCTTCAGGCACAGCGCGTCGTCGTTGACGGCGATGTCGGCGTGGCGGATGGTCACGCGGCGCGACGAGTCGATGTCGATGCCGTCGGTGGACGGGCCGTGCGCGTCCTCGTTGTTGCGGATGGTGACGCCGTCAACAGTGATGTCCTCGCTGTAGCAGACGTGCAGTGTCCAGAAGCCCGAGCGGCGCAGCAGCAGGCCGTCGCCAATGTTCACGCGGGCGGACTCGAAGACCTGGATCAGGCGGGGCCGCTGGCAGTCGTAGTCCGACGCCCAGCGCAGGCCGCGCGGCTCGTAGGTGGCACGCAGCGCCCAGTAGCTGTCCCAGAAGACCTTGCCGTCGCCGTCGATGCAGCCTTCGCCCACGAGGCCCACGTCGTGCTCGCCGTAGATGTTGACGAGTGCCGCCGGCCAGCGCATCTCGATGCCAGCCACACGGGTGGGCAGCAGCGGGTAGTCGATCAGGTGGCGTGAGCCCAGCAGCGTGGCGCCGCGGTCCAGCCGCAGCGTCATGCCGCTCTTCAGGAACAGCGCGCCGGTCAGGTAGACGCCGGGGCCCAGACGCAACTCCGCGCCCTGCAGGGCCGCCGCGTCGATGGCGGCCTGCAGGGCGCGGGTGTTGAGCGTGCACCCGTCACCGCGTGCACCGTAGGCCTGCGCTTGCACGCAAGCCCGCGTCATCAGACGATGCCGGAGCCGGAGGCGCCCGCCTTGGGCGGACGCTTGACGGCCACCTGCTCGCGATAGCCGGCAGCGCGGTAGGCCGCCACCGGGTCGATCGCGCCGCCCGAACGCAGGCGGGCCATCGCCAGGATGGGGCTCACGTCGGTGCGGAAAGCCTTCTTCAGCGTCTGCGCGGCCTGCAGCACGTCGTTGCTTTCCTGGAAGCCGGCCAGCGCGGCGCGGTCCACCAGCGCGGCCTGCACGAAGGCGCGCTGCACTTCGACGGCGCTGCTCATCAGGCTCTCGATCGGATCGGTCACGTTGTGCGACTGGTCCAGCATGTACGACGGGTTGAACGCCGCGCCGTCACGGGCCTGCGAATCGGCCAGCTCGTTGAAGATCAGGAAGAGCTGGAACGGGTCGATGGAGCCCGAGTCCAGGTCGTCATCGCCGTACTTGCTGTCGTTGAAGTGGAAGCCACCCAGCTTGCCGAACTGCGCCAGGCGGGCCACGATCATCTCGATGTTGGTGTTGGGCGCGTGGTGGCCCAGGTCCACCAGGCACTTGGCCTTCGGGCCCAGGGTCTGCGCGACGGCAAAGCTGGTGCCCCAGTCGGCGATGACGCTGCAGTAGAACGCCGGCTCGAACAGCTTGTGCTCGATGTACATCTGCCAGTCGTCGGGCAGCGCTGCGTAGATGCCCTTGGCGCTGTCGATGTAGCGCTCCAGCGCGCCACGCAGGTTGCTCTGGCCGGGGAAGTTGGCGCCGTCGCCCACCCACACCGTCAGGCCCTTGGAACCCAGCGTCTTGCCCAGCTCGATGCAGTCGATGTTGTGCTGCACGGCCAGCTCGCGCGAGGCCTTGTTCGTGCTGGTCAGGCTGCCGAACTTGTAGGTGGCGGACTGGCCGGCCTGGTCCTGGAAGGTGTTGGAGTTGACGGCGTCGAAGCCCAGGCCCAGCGAGTCGGCCTGTTCACGCAGACCCTTGGGATCGGTGGGCTTGTCCCACGGGAAGTGCAGCGACACGGCCGGCGTGGCGCGCGTCAGCTGGTTGATGACGGCGCAGTCTTCCAGCTTCTCGGTCACGTCACGCGGCTCGCCCTTGCCGGGGAAGCGCGCGAAGCGCGTGCCACCGGTGCCGGCGCCCCAGCTGGGCACGGCCACGCCGAAGGTCTGGGCCTTGGCGGTGAGGGCCTCGATGTCCACGCCGCGGCGGGACAGCATGCCGCCCAGCGCGTCGTAGTCGGCCTGCAGCTCGGCGCGCTGCTTGGCGTTGTGTTGCTCGACCTGGCCGGCGTCAATCATTTGCTTGGTCATGAAAATCTCCAGTACAGCGGCAAGTGGCTCAACGAGTAAACGCCGCGGCGTTGCCGGCGTCAACGTTCAGCACGTTGCCCGTGCTCTTGCCCGACTTGTCGCTGGCCAGGAAGTACACCGCCTCGGCGATGTCTTCCGGCAGCACGCTGAGCTTGAGCATGCTGCGCTGGCGGTAGAACTCTTCGATGTTGTCGCTGTCGATCTTGTTCGACGCGGCACGCTCTTCCTTCCACTTGCCGTCCCAGATGCGCGAGCCGCGGATGACGGCGTCGGGGTTGACGACGTTGACGCGCACGCCGATGGCCGCGCCTTCCAGCGCGATGCAGCGGGCCAGGTGGATTTCAGCGGCCTTGGCCGTGCAGTAGGCGGAGGCGCCAGCCGAGGCGACCAGGCCGTTCTTGCTGGCGACGAACACCATGCTGCCGCCGGTCTTCTGCTGCTTCATCAGGCGGAAGGCGCCGCGGCCGACCAGGAAGTAGCCGGTGACCAGGATGTCCTGGTTGCGCTGCCAGATTTCCAGCGTCGTGTCTTCCAGCGGCGCGGCCGAGGCGATGCCGGCGTTGGAGACGAGGATGTCCAGGCCGCCGAAGCGCAGCGCGGTGGCCGACAGCACGGCTTCCACTTCAGCTTCGGAGGTGATGTTGCCCTGCACGGTGGCGATGGCGTCCTTGCCGCCGACCTTCACGAGGTTGGCGTGGGCCTCGGCCAGCGCGCCGGCGTCGATGTCGGTCAGCATGACGCAGGCGCCTTCCTGCAGCAGCTGGCGGGCGACGGCCTGGCCGATGCCACCGGCGCCGCCGGTGACCAGGGCCACGCGGCCGGCCAGGCTCTTGGGCTTGGGCATGCGCTGCAGCTTGGCTTCTTCGAGCAGCCAGTA